>JALOQD010000134.1 GCA_025453525.1 Myxococcota bacterium | reverse complement strand
GTTCCATCCGACCTTTTCGGCCTCTTTGAAACGCTCCGCCGCCTTGTCGAAATCCTTCTTGGCCTCCTTGGAAATCACGCGTCCTTCGCCTTGGCCAGTGGCCCCGCCGGTGGTCGCCGCCGTTCCAGAGTCCTTAGCCTTGTTGGCACCGCCGCAGCCAAACGCGGCGACTCCGAAGGCCAGCGCGAGCATCCATGCATAACGATGAATAGCCTTCATTTTCGCCTCCTCACTGCGCCTTGCTTCCCGATTCCTCGGCCATTGCCAATTCGCGTTGACGCCTCTGAACCGCCGACTCGAGCTCGAGTGCCGGAACGGGCTCTGCCCAACGGGTCAATTCGTTGTCGGGTTGAATGCGGATTTCCTCTGACACCGGGTACTTGCGCGGGTCTAGCTTGTTGAGCTCGCGTTCGCAGCGCAACGAGTTCTCGTTGAACCACCGGACCTTTGTCGAAATGTTGAGACAATGGTCGTAGAGCTGGGTTGCCACGGTGCGGTAGCCTTCAGCTCTGTTGTCCATCTCAGAACGGTAGATATCCGTGAGCTCCTGGTCGTCTTTAAAGGCCGGTGGAAGCGGGGCGTCGTACAGTGCCTGCATGAATTCCAGCTGCATGTCGGCAGCGCGCGCGGCCGCGGCCATCTCCCACTCAGGGACGTGGAAATCAGCCACCTTCCCAAACAGGGCCGTAGCCTCGTCAAGGGCCTTTTTCTTCTTCTCGATCCAAGGAGCAAACTTGTCTTTCAGCCAAAAGTCGAACTGAATCTGACCGGCCTCTTTGCGCTCTTCCTTGGTGACCTCATCGCGGGTCATTTCGCCCCAGCGGGCCAAAAGTCGACGGTATTTGCGCACCTCGGCGACCTTTGCGACTTCCTCTTTGCCCTTCTCTTTTTCCCAAAGCTTCTTCAGCTTGGCAGGCACTTCCCTTTCGGCTTTGAAATCTGGGAAAGCGATTTTTTTGAAATCGAGGAACTTGAGCTCAGCGAGCTGGTAGCGGGCTTTTGCCGCAGCGACGAGCATCGAGGCTTTGCGGGCGTTGTCTGCGACCTTTTCCATGGCATTGGCATCGAAAATGTCCAGCGCTTTGCGGTAGGCCTTTTCGGCCGCAGCGTAGTCGGGCTTTCTGCGCAACCAGTACGAATCGCCGACAAACACCCACGACTGCACCTGCTCGTCGAGAGCTTTGACCTTGGAATAGTTTTTCAGGTAGGAGTTGTAGTGCTTGCGCACGTCCTCCCATACCTTCTCTTTGCCATTCTCTGTCGCGTCTTTGATGTAAATGTTGCCCGCGCTAAAGAACACGGTCGCGGCCTTGGCCGGCTCCCGGGTTCGATAGTTCTTTTCGAAGATCTTCACAGCCCCCCAGGCTTTGTCGTACTGCCCAAGGCCGATGTAGAACACAGCGGCATTGGCGAGCGCATCCGCAGCCTCTGGCTCACCTGACCACTTGGAAGCAAAGGTTGTGTAGTTGTCGGCCGCCTGCTGGAAGAACTGCATGGCGTGGTAGTTGGCGCCGATAAAGTACGCTGCCTTCTTAGAGTATTCGCAAGTGGGGTAGAGCTCGACCATCTTCTCGCGCACCTTGATGGCCCGCATGACGAGGTTCGCCGACTCGAGCATAATGGCGGTGTTGTAAAGCACCTCACACATGCCTTTGTCGTCATAGATACCCTGATAGTTTCGATAGATGTTGAGATACACCTCGGCAGATTCGATATACCGCGCGCGGTCCTTCAAACTCTCGGCCTTCTTGCGCAGAACCCCCACCTTGAGAGTCTTGAGCTGCGTGGAGAATTCCGCATCTTTCATGAGGCTCGCCCCGGGCTCCTTGGAATCGTCGATGAAGAGGTCGACGATAACCGTCAAATCGTCGTAACAGGCCGGGTTCGAATTGGCGACCATCGAGCCCATGGCATTGAGACAGTCAAGGTACAGGTTCGCGGCATAGACGCCCACTTCGTTGCTCGCATGGTTCGTGGCCAGATCCTTGAAAAGCACCGCAGCCTCGGCGAACATATTGGCTTCGTAATAAATGCGTGCTCGACGGTACTTGATATTAGCTAGGTCCTCGCCTTCTTTCACAAAACAGATATACCGGTCATACGAACGGAGAATGCCCTTCTCCAACTCCGTGAACTCGCGAGGTGAGAGCACCTGCTTGCCATCTTTGCAACCGGCAACGCACTCGGCCTTGCCTTTGCATTTTTTCTTACAGGTTTTGCATTCCTTGCTCACGCATTCGCCAGTGCCTTCAGCACTCGCCACGAGCTTGTGCTTGCGGGACTTGTCATCGCCGCCTCGCTCGGTGACGTACACCTTATTGTAGCAAAGAACGGCGGCATAGGCGGCCTCAGCGGTTTGGGGTCCATTGGGATCCATCTCTACGACGGCATCGAACGCTGGCCCGCACCGCTGCCAATTCTCCATGTTCCAGAGGAGCTCCGCCCTGTAGAAGGCGACGCGGTAGTTGGTCGGTTTGGTGGTTTCGTCAAAGCCGTCGATGGTCAGTTTATCGATATTGGGAAAGGTAACGAGAATTTCATCGTAGAGGCCAATGCAGACCTCCATTGTGGTCCGGTCCTTGGTGCCAGGCGCGGATTCGCTGCCCACAGCTTCCACATGCCAATGCGTCGCTTGGTCCCATGCCAGAGAGGTTGTCTTCTGTGCGCAGTCGGCGATCTTGGCGGCGTCGTGCTTCTCCGAAGCAAACCGCTTGTAAAGAGCGAGCAGGCGCCGCAGCTCTGCGAGCTGGTCCGGCTTGGGCTTGCTGCTGATGACGGCGTTGGTCACGAAGTACTGGTACTCGCAAAGGTCATCGCCATTGTTCTTCTTGTAATTCTCGATTTCCAAAGCCTGCAGCTTATGAAAAACGATGACCGAATTGGCCCAGTTCCCGTCGTCGTAGTACAACTCGGCGAGCTTGCGGAGCATGTCGTGAGCCTGAGAGCCACCGACGCGCTCAAAAAACGGCCAAGCCTGAGCGGGATTTCCGATCTGGGAGAATGGCGAGACCATTTCGATTCGAGCCCGCTTCGCCACGGCCTGAGCCTCGCGGTTCTCGGAGTTCGCTTCGGCAAACTTGATGACGTCGAGGAACTCATCGATCGCCTTCTGGAATTGCTGCATATTGATCAAGCACCAGGCTTGATAATAAATCGCCACGATGTACTGCGGGTTGTCCTCCTTGCCCCACTCCACGACCTTTTGGTACGAGCGCATGGCGCGCTCGATATCCTTGGCTTCGTTGAAGTAGAAATCTCCAAAAGCCATCCAGGCAAAGGGGATGAACTTGCTGCGCGGATAGTTGCGTATGAGCTCTTGGTAGAACGTGCGAGCCCTCTCTCGATAAGTCGATTTCTTATCTTTTTCCTTCTCGTCGAGCTCATTGGCGAGCTGATCGACCTCGTGTGCAATGGCAAACAGCACTTCGTCGAAATTCGGATAGTTCGGGAAGGAGTTCTTGATCTGCACCCAGGTCTTGATGGCCAATTCGCGCTTCTCGCGCGCCATGTTGAGCAGCTTGGTCTGCTGCGCCTTCATGGTGGCTGCGTCCTTCTTCTTGCCTGCCTTGCTGGCTTCGAACATCTTTTGGTCCAGCTCGCGGGCCATGAAATTCAGCTGCTCGTAGAACTCGCCATGGGCGTTGGCCAGACGGGCCAATATCTCGGCTTTTTCTGGATTACTGTCCTTGGTCTGCCCAGCGAGGCGCTCGAGCAGAGTGATCTCCTGCTTGAGCAGATCGACCTTTTTCTTTTCGCGCTTTTTGGTAAAAACCGAATCGAGGAGCCTTTTCTGAAATTCCGCACCAATTCCCGGCCCCTGGGATTTCTTGTCCTTCTTTCCTTCGTCTTTCTTCTCGACTGTCTTGACGCCTGAGCGCGGCACCTTTCCGAATTTCTTCATCTTGATGTCGGCCGGGCATTCCATGACCTTTGCCTGCACAGCCGGCGAGATGCACGCCTGCTCGTCAGTCGCAACAGCGGCGGACTCCGGTTTGGCCAATGCTGGCCGGGCGGCAAATACCAATCCGACAGCGCCCGTGAGGACGCAGATGGATAGACGTATTGAATGTGATCTGCTCATCTTCGCCTACCTCCCGCAACGGTTTTCGATCGGCTGCCGGTACGAGCCCAACTCGTCACGCCAGTATTCACCCTCGAACGGCCACAGCATGTGCTCGGCGTCGCTCTTGATCTCCTGCGCCTTCTGAATCTGCGCCTGTATCTCCTCGCCAACCCGGGCTTCGAGATCGATTTCCCCGCGCAGAGCCTTGAGGATTTCGATTTCTACGCGAGTGGATTGATTTAAGAAGTCCTGCACCTCGGCAAGCAGTCGCTCGTACCGGGATCGGGCCTGGTTACCCGTGTTTTCGATAGCGACGTTTTTAGCCGTGTTGATATCCTGCTGGATGCGAATACCGGCCGCAGAGCTGACGAACTGGGGCGGCATCTGGGCGAGCGCCTTCTCTTCCTTCTCGAGGACCTCGACATACTCCAGATTGCGCAGCAAGGTTCGATCGTCCAGGGCGCCTTTGACGATGAAGAAAATGTCCGGGCTCATGCCCATGATTTTAACGTCCTTCTGACCCTCGGCAATTTTATGCTTCGCCTCTTCTTCTAGGTCCGCGTTGGCGCTCTTGGCTTGCCGCAATTTGCGCAAGAAATCGAAAAACGCCTGGTTGTTCTGAAACTTGGTGAGCGCGACTTGTATCTCGCTCTGAATCGGCTCGTACCTAGTGCGGAATTCGACAACTGTCTGCTGCGCGTCCTCGTACATGCACTGACCGAAATAGATCACCGCTTTAAGAATTGTCGATTCTGGATAGAAGTACTCTTCAAAAAAGGGCGAGTTGATGGTGTGAATGTTGCCGAGCGCTCGGTCCATGTGATCGACTTGGAAGAACGCCCAGGATCCTTCGAAAAGCGCATCGAGGTAGTACTCGGAGCTCTGTGGCACTTTGTTCCACGCGGCCATGGCGCTGTCCCAGTGCTTGGTGGAATAGTAGATGCGGGCGAGCGATAGCCATGCGAGATTGAGGTAGCGCTCCTCGTCATCTTTTAAAAAAAGTTTACCTTCGTATTTCTCCATAATCGACAAAAACGCCTTCGACGCTGGCGCTGCCTTGCGCTCCCGGACGTAAGTAATGCCGGTGAAAAACACCGCCGGTACGAAAAGGTCGCTACTCTTGTCGACTTCGAGGAAGAAGTCGCGGGCCTTGCCGAACTCGCCCTGTTGGTACCAGTGGCGGCCCATGAGATGCAGGAGCTCGTTGTAGAGATCGGCCGTCTCTTTCTTGTTGAACTCCTGAAGCACGGAAATGGAGTCGCCATAGCGCCCCACCAACCCGATGATACCCGCGGGTTCTGGCAGCTCTCTGGACAACTGAGCCAGCCATTGCAGCGTGGTCTGGAAATAGAGATGCCCAGTGGACATCATGGCGATCTCTTCGAAAACGCCGAGTGCCGCCTGGTAAAACTTGAGATGGTAAAAGCATTTCCCGAGGAAGAATTGGGCTTTCTGCACGTTGGCCGGCTCGTCGCCGGTCTCGCCCTGAATAATGCGCTGAAACTGCACCGCGGCCTGTGCATAGGCCTCCTGTTGGTACAATCGCAGGGCGTTTGCCAGCGCCTCGCTCGGCGGACCCGATGGCGATGGCGGCGGCGCAGCCGCCTCCCCTGTGTCGGCTGCCGTGAACACCATGTCTTGCCCAAAGGCGGCAACCCCGAAGCTGAGGACTAGAGCTAGAACCAACGAGCTGGCGAGAAACTTGTTTCCTCTCATGGATACTTCCCTTCGCTTGAAGCCAGTTCCAGTCAGGCGCTACACCTAGAGCCCCGCTGTGATTTCCCAATCAAGCCCGACGAAGAATATTTCGTCGCTTTCGTTTTTGCGCAAGGAATCCGCAAATTTACATGACATATTGGGGTGATATGTTAGGGTTATGCCTACGGGATGTCAAGCTATTTAACATAACTGCGCCCTTCCTTTTCTTTTCGCGAATCGCCTTCCTCATGAACTACCTCATGGGGAAAAAAAAATCTAATTAGTACCCATAAAGTTCAGGTGGCTTCGTTCAAACCTGGGGCGATGGACACCCCGTGCGATTTTCTCAAGCGCAAGGGAGTTGACGAGAGGGGGGGCTTTCACTTACTATTATATCTGTATTTTCAAAGCGGAGAGAGTTCACGCCAAACGCAAAGGAGCGTCCACAGATGACGATTCGACCAGTAATTGGATTTGCGGTTTTCGGTTGTTTTGCCCTGCTCGCGTGCCAAGAAGAGCAAGTGGGCGCGCCCTGTACGCCGGAGTCCGACGACGGCACGTTCAAAGATCAGATCGGCATCACCGACCTGGTCGAGCCCCGCAACGTGCAGTGCGAAACCCGCACCTGCATCACTCGCAGCAATTGGGACGGCACGGTGGCTGACAAGTACTCCTTCTGCTCGTGCAAGTGCAAAAACGCCGATGGCAACAACGCAGACAAGCCAGAAGATCTGTGCGAGTGCCCACCCAACACCTTGTGCGAGACCGTCGATTTTCCCATCGATGCGGCCGATAAGGTTCGAGGCTACTACTGCATCCCCAAGTGCATCGCAGAAGGGTGTCCACAGGGAGATCCAGACAACGACGAAGAAAAGGCCACTTGTACGGCTTCGAACAACAGCGACGAGCCCTGGGCGTGGAAGTGCAAGAAGCCCTGAGCTCGACCATCGCAACGTGTCTCCCCACCTAAATTCAAAGGGTCCTCTCTTTTGCGCGCCTGATCGCCAAACCAAAGGTCGCAATGGCGAAGACCTGGCTTGCGCGCTTCTGCAACAGCGGGGCATGAAGATCCTCGCCCGCAACGTTCGCGAGAAAATGGCCGAAATAGATATTGTCGCACGAGATGGCGACACCTTGGTCTTCGTCGAAGTCAGAACCAGGAAAGATACCCGTCTAGGTCATCCGGCAGAAACCATCGGTCTTTCCAAGCAACGCTCGGTTCGGCGCGCGGCGGAAGCCTACATGGTGAAGCAGCACATCTCCCTGAGCAGCACCGCGGTTCGTTTTGATTCGATCACTGTCCTCTGGGACAACGGCGAGATCGAGCACTTCGAAAACGCGTTCTAAACTCGCCCCCCAACCGTACAGCGCCCGGCTACTGCATCTTGATGGATTCTCGGTACCGTTCGATGAGCTCGTCGAACTCCTCTTCCAAGGCACCCTTCGACCCGGCCTTTGCCAGCAGGTTTTTGGCGTTCTCTAGGACCTGCAGATCCTGGCGGCGATGGTCCCGAAGCCGGCGCAACATGTCGTCGAATTCCACGAACGTCTCCTGGAGCTCGTCGGCCTTTCGGAGCTTTCCACGAACCTGCAGATGATCCCCGTCGATCCCCAAGCACAGCTTGCGAATTTTGTAGGCCGGTCCAGCGATCTTGTGCGTAGACAAAATCGTGAGCACTCCGATGAGCAGGACGAGGAGCGCGAGGCCGGCTACCAGCTGTACGATAGTCGTTCGTTTATCTTGCTGTGCCGCGGCGACGAAGGCTTCGGTGGCCTCTGAGGTCAGCGCTGGATCTCCTAGCTTCTGCGCCACGATTTGGTCTGTCGCCGCGCTCACGGTGCGGAACAAAAAGACCCCGAGCACAGAGACGACGAGAGACGCGGCGATGATGGATCGCCACATCCACTTCATCTGGAACTTTCTGTCGATGAGCAGGTTTCGAAAGCTTCTCTTGGCCGGCCCGGGCGCCATCGAGCTATCCTGGCGCGGATGAGTTGATTCCACCATGCCCTGTCCTCCAGCGCGCTACTGCGACGCCATTGTGCGCAGTGTCTCAAAAATTCCGTTGACTAGCTTCTCGGTAACGATTCGAACGGCCTTGTCTTGGCTGGCGACTTCCGCTTCGCGCGTCAGCGCCGTCGAAGGCACGCCTATGGCGCCTTCGGCCGAGGGCATCATGAGGAGGTTGTATTCCGGGTTCGTGAACACATTCAGGCTCACCTTGGCATAGAGCTTGTCACCAACCCGCTCGAGCCGCAAAACACTGCCTGAAATGATGTAGGCTTGCAGGCCGAGCTTGCTCATCCGCGAGCGGACCGCATCGGCGGCCAAGCCATCTGCTTGCAGCTCAACGCCCGAGACCTTCTTTACAGCGTCGAGAACGGCTCGTTTCAAGACGCCGGTCAGCTCTGTTCTCGCGACCTGAGAAGAGTTGCCCATGGCATCCACTCTCACCATCACCCAAGGCGGCTCAGAGGAATCGGGCCTCTTGACCGTAGGCGCGAGCGCTGCGAGGACTCGAACCGTGCTGGCGACCTGGGACTTGACCGCGGTGCTCTTCGTGTTCTCGAGAGTGGTCTGCAGCGCAGGCAACACCGATGAATCGCCTATCTGGCCGAGCGCCGTGGCTGCGGTGATCACGACGAGCTCGTTCTCATCGCTCAGCGCTTTGATGAGATGCGGCAACGCCTCCTTTGCGCGCAGTTGTCCCAAGGCGGTGGCGGCTTGGACTCGAACTCGGTAGTTGGCGCCGCTGCGAAGCATTTCAATAAGGTAGTCCGTTCGCGCGTCAGCCAAGCTCTGCGCAGCTGTGAGCAGCAACAACGACGTGGCGAGGAGCGCACAAGCGAGTTGTTTTGTTCTATGCATGGGCAACTTTTTTGCCTTTCCTTCAAAACATAAATTTGACGGAAGTCGGCAACAACGCATCCACTTCTTCAAAAATATTTTTTTTGCCCTCGCGAGCGCTCCCAATCGCATGACCCTCGTGTCGCTTCGCCCAAGGTTGACTTTTGCCTGTTGCCGCGTTTCAATAGCGCTTTAAAAGACCGGTATTATACTGGTGCATTCGTCTAGATCATCGGTGAGCGGCGCGCAAGCCAAAACTCGCGCGAACAGGGAGACAAGAAAGAAAGATGAGCACAACCGTCATCATTGGAATCGCCTTTGCGGTCGCCTTTCTCGCGGCTGTGATCGCCATCATGGCGCGTCGAGCAGCCAGGGCGAAGCTCACAACCAGCGCCACGACGGAACCCTTGGAGATTTCCGAGTCTGCAACCGCGCCTCTAAAAGGAGGACAGGGCGGCGATTCGCCGCAGCCTGGGACTTTCGCCTCCACTCCTTTCGGCACAGCTGCGAGCGTTTCCGCAAGCGAGGACGTTCCTGTTGCGCCGCCGCCTCCGGAAACGAGCCCGGGAGTGCGGCTCGATGAGACGGCAGAGGCCGATGCACAAGCCAAGCTCAGCGAAGCTCGCCGCGAGGCAAAGCTTGCGCGTCTTCGCCAAGGACTGTCTGCGACGCGCGGCGGGCTCGTGGGCAAGATCGCCACTTTATTTAAAGGAAAGAAGACGATTGACCCTGCCCTACTAGAGGAATTAGAAGAAACACTCATTACCTCAGACGTTGGAGCTCAGACCACTGCGTGGCTCATCGACCTCATTCGCAGCGCTCTCGACCGCGATGAGCTCAAGAATCCCGATGCGATCTGGTCCCTCCTAAAAAGCGAAGTCAAACACGCTCTGAGCGTCGGCAGTCCGACGCCGACCCTGTCCACCGACAAACCTCACGTCATCATGGTGATCGGCGTCAACGGCGTGGGAAAGACAACCACGATTGGCAAGCTGGCCGCAAAGTACGTGGAGCAAGGCCAAAAAGTCGTTCTCGCGGCTGGGGACACATTCCGAGCCGCAGCGGTCAATCAGTTGGAGATATGGGGCCGCCGGGCCGGTTGCGAGGTCGTCAAGGCCACAGAGGGTACAGACCCCTCTTCGGTGGTGTTCGAAGCGGTCAAGCAGGCAAAAGAATCCGGCGCCGACATCGTCATCGCCGATACGGCTGGACGCCTCCATACCAAAGCGCCGTTGATGGACGAGCTGAAGAAAATCAAGCGGGTCATCGGCAAGGTGCACGAATCCGCTCCTCACGAAGTTTTGCTCGTGCTCGACGCCACCACCGGCCAGAACGCGCTTCAACAAGTCTCCATGTTCGCAGAGGCGCTCGACGTCACCGGCCTCGTGCTCACCAAGCTCGATGGCACGGCCAAGGGCGGCGTCATCCTCGGCATTTGCCACGAGCACAAAATTCCCGTGCGCCTCATAGGCATTGGCGAGGCGAGAGACGACTTGCGAGAGTTCGACGTCGACGATTTCGTCGATGCCCTTTTCCACAAGGAAAACTCGGAGCAACAGGTGGCATGAAACCGTGTCTCAAAAAGAAAATGCTCAAAAGAAACGACTCGGCGATCTTTCTTTTAGCAAATGTATTGATTGGTAATTGCGCGCTATGATATAGTCTGCGACCTAATGACCACAGTTGTGAAACCAGAAGCAATTCTCGGCGATTACAGCCAGCGCAAGCGAGCGACAGACGCTACCGCGAGGGAAAACGGAATGAAGAAGAACAATATCTTCTGGCGTGCGTTCTGGGTGGCTGTGCTGGCCTTCCTACCTGCCGTGGCTACGGCACAAGAGGAAGGCGGCATGATGTCCTTCTCCGAAGAAGAGGCCGACAAATCTCCGGCTGCGGCAGACGCCGAAGCGAAGGGGAAGGCCTCGGCGGGAGCCTCCGAAGATGAGCTGATCAGCGCCCTAGGCAGCGGATCGGCCGATGCTTCGGCCTCGGGCGCTGCCAAACCCGGCGAAGAGCAGACCGTGAAGCAGGAGCATCCCATTTGGGCAGTGCAACAGGTGTATGCCCTGCGCGCTCGCCGTCTGGACTTCCAGCCCTCGTTCGGCATCTCCATGAACGACCCGTACGTGCAGCACCAGTCGGTGAGTCTCGCAGCCACGTACTACATCACCGAGGTGCTCGGCGTTGGAGTAAGCTTCAACTACTACGGCTTCCTCGATACCGAAACCGACCTCAATTTCAGCGTGAGCCGCGCCACGCACCAGACGGTGCCGATCAACAAGTACCTGCTCGGCGCGCAGCTCAACTTCTTGTACGTTCCCATCTATGGCAAATTCGCTTTCTTCAAGGAGTGGATTCTCCATTGGGACGTCTGGGTCATCGGCGGCGGCGGCTTCATCATGACTCGGCCCGAGCCCGTGATCGATCCGGAGTATCGCTCCTTCGATTTCTCCACGAAATTCAGCTTCAACGTAGGGCTTGGAGGTCGGCTTTTCCTCACGCGTTTCGCGGCCATTTACCTCGAACTGCGCGACTACATCTATCCCGAAGAGTTGGAGAGCTTGCAGAACTACTCTTCGCTAAAGGATCGGCAAGACAAAAACAACTGGGTCGAAGACGGCTACAAGCTCACGAACAACGTCACGCTGCACGCGGGCGTGAGCCTGTTCATCCCGTTCACGTTCGACTACAAGCTGCCGAACTGACAAGGAAAGGGACGAATAGCCATGAAGAGATATACCCTGGTGCTAGTGGTCGCTCTGGCGGCGCTCTTCACGGTGCTGCCGTCTCGCTCGGCGAGCGCCCAGGAAATCCTGCTCGAAGGCCCCCTGGCCGGCGCTCCCGCGGTCCGCAAGATGGTGCAGTACCGCCAGTTGCGGTTCTCGGTTGGACCGCAGTTTGCGTACACCCTCAACAATGAGTACATGCATAACTTCCTGCTCGGCCTGAAGTTGGAATTCAACTTCACCGACTGGCTGAACTTTGGCCTCACGGGCTATTTCGGCATCAACGCACCGACGAGCCTCACCAACCACGTCAAGGACTCTGTGAATATCGGCGGCTCGGCCACCACTCCCTCGGAGAGCAACTACCCGAGCTACACCGGCGCGGCTCACTTTCTGGACCAGGTGGGGCGCCTTCGGGGCATCTACACCGGGCAACTCGGGTTCACGCCGTTCCGCGGCAAAATGTCGATGTTCGAAAAGGTGTTCGTGGCCATCGACGGCACGATCTTCATCGGCGGCGGCATCGTGCATCTCGACGAGCGCAAGAACTGCGTCTACGACGAAAACGACACCGCCAACGCACAGTCCTGCGGCACCATCGACGACCCGGCCGCCGGTCTTTCTCGCGTGACTCGCATCACCGGCACGTTCCTCTGGGGCGTGAACTTCATGGCCCACTTCAACAATTGGTTTGCCGTGAACATCGAATACCGCATGTCTCCGTTCAAGTGGAACCCAGGGGGCACGGACGAAGCCGGCGAGTCGGCTCCCTTTTGGGAGCGCGGGGACGATGGAAACTGGGTGAAGCGTCACGGCACCAGCGAAGGCGACTACCCAGACGGGATCATCGACGAAGCCGATCGCCAATGGAACCTCAACCAGAGCATCGCCCTCGGCTTCATCTTCTACCTCCCGCTCACCCCTTCGGTCACCAACTGATCTTTTCTCCCGTCCGCCCTTCCTTGCCCTTCTCGCCATCACTCATTTTGGCAGCCAAAACCCTTGACATACGAGGCGGAGAAAGAGATAAAGCTTCTCGCTGGTCGCGCCCGTCGCGCCTTAGCACGTTCTTTGGCAGGCACCGAGCGCGGATGGTGGAATTGGTAGACACGCTAGGTTGAGGGCCTAGTGGGGGTTAACTCCATGGGGGTTCGAGTCCCCCTCCGCGCACATTTTTTTAACGACCGAACAACTCCTTCCTGGTTGGGCCCTTCTTGGCAGCGTCACCCGAAATCACATTGAGCTTGGCAGGAGCGGCGCGCCGCTTTCTCTCGGCGAGCCTCGCGATCTTCGGCTGGATCGCGGCCATCACCGCCCTTTTCTTTCTCGTCCCGCTGGGCATGGTCTACGAAGGACTTTGGGGGCAGCGCGCTGTGCGCCGACTGGGCCGATGGTCCCTTGTATTTGTGCGACTTTTTTTCGTGGGTTTTTTGCCGCTCATTCGTTTCTATTCCCTGAGCGAACTACCGCCGCCTTCCGCTTCTTGGCCGGATGATGCGTTGGCTCGGCTGCATGCCCCTCGACGCCACGGATCTGGAAGAGACCGCATCGACCCTGCGCCTGCTCGAACAAAGACTCAAGGCCGGAGCGATACTCGCGGTATTTCCCGAGGGTAGGCGATTGCCGAACGGGAAGCTCGGGTTGTTTTCGGATGTTTTTTTTCGACTGGCCATCGACGCAGGGGCACCGGTCTATCCCCTTATGATTCACTGCAAACCCCAGTTGTTCGGCCCGCAGTCTCCACTCTCTATTGGGCAAAGGCCTCCTCGCTTTCGATTTCGTCTGGGCGGTCCCGCTGTTCCACAGCCTGGTGACCGCGCGGCCGACCTCGCCCGGCGCACCCGTAAATGGCTGGGAACGCAACTAGAGCCCCTTGACGCAGAAGGACACGATTCATGAAAGACATCGACGTGGGTCTCGACCAAATCATGTCTCTGTTGCCACACCGACCGCCCTTTCTCTTTGTGGACGCGGTCACAGGCCTGGCCCCAGACGAAAGAATCGTGGCGCAGCGGCTGATCCGAGAGGACGAACCCCACTTCGCCGGTCATTTCCCAGGTCGACCGATCATGCCCGGCGTCCTCATCACCGAGGCCCTGGCCCAAACGAGCGGCCTGCTCCTGGCGCTTTCTTCTCTTCAGCGGGGGGAAATCGCCACCGGGCGGCTGTTTTTTCTCGCCAAGGCCGACATGAAATGGACGAGCCCTACCTCGCCTTTGGACCTCTTGTTTCTCGAGTCCAGGATCAAGGCAAAAGCTGGGGCGCTTGTGCTGTTCCAGGTCAAGGCTTATACAAAGCGCAAAGACGTAGCACGGGGCGAGCTGTGCTTGGCCCGCGTTGATCAGAAGGACGCAAACGACGCGCTTTTGAAATGACCGCACCCCTGCACCACGAGCAGAAGCACTGGTACGCTCTGCACGTCAAGTCCAACCAAGAGCGGAAGACCCAAGCCTTTCTGGAGGGACGCGGCGTCACTTGCTTCCTTCCCTGCTACGAGCAACTGACTCTTCGACGCGGCAAACGATTGACGCTGCAGCGACCTTTGTTTTCCGGCTACCTGTTCGTGCACCTCGACCTCCACGGGCCGCAGCGCATCGAGGTGCTCAAGGCTCCGGGAACAGCGCGCATCGTCGGATTTGGGGAGAGTCCCTCACCCGTATCGGAGCAGATCATCGAAAGCATCCGCATCCTCGTCAGTGCAACGGGAGGAGAGGTGGCTCCCCATCCTCTCATCCGCGCTGGCCAAGAGGTCCGAGTGGTCGAAGGTCCGTTTCGAGGAGCCACGGGCGTGCTTCACATGGCGCCAGGGCGCAAGGCGCGGCTCGTCATTGAAGTCGCGTTCTTGGGTCGCGCTGTGGCGGTCCCCATCGAGCCACGGCAGGTCCATCCCCTCGCTCTCGATTAGGACGTCAGCGGACTCCCAGCTCGCGCACGAGGTCTGCTGCGTCGGCGGTTTTAGAAATGATCTGCACTTTGGGATCTGGGGATACCATTTGCGTGATATCGACCCCGGTGAGCAGTAGAACGCGAACCAAGCTCCCATAGGTCTTCACCCACTCGGTGACGAGATCGAGGCCCAAGGCCTGACCCTTGCCGAACCAATGGTCGCAAACGATGTGCGTGACCGCTCTCGTAGAAAGGATGGCGTGCGCCTCCTCAGCGCTATCCGCGGTGAGAACCTCGTCGAATCGGCGTTTCATGACCCGACCAACGGCTCGACAGACCGCCTTTTCGTCGTCAACAACGAGCAAAATCAATCGGGACGGATTCTGACCGGCCGCGTTCTCGTCCTGCGCGAACATTCATTTGTCCCTTCTGCTTCTACGGCCGCAACATAGTACAAACTCGTATGGAATTCTACTGGAGGGCTAAGACCGCTCGCGCAATCAAGGGCGCGTTGACGATCGACCATCGTTGCGATTACCATTTACCCGGCTTTCGTTCGAAGATGACAAAGAACACCGCACACTTCGCTGCCATTCTCGCCAGCGTTTCATTGTCCCTGTCCTTTTGCTTTTGTCCTCGTCCGGCCGAAGCTGGCGATCCGGACATCGTTTTCAAGACGCTCGAGTCCGAGCACTTCCGCGTGCATTACGAATCGCAGCTCGAAGCGCTTGCGCGGCGATCCCTTTCCATCCTCGAAGAGAGCTACTCCACCTTGACCTTTGATTTTGGCTGGGCCGTACCCCAGCAGATCGAGGTCATCCTCACCGACGACACAGACTCGTCCAACGGCTCCGCCTTGGTCATGCCACGACCGGAAATACGTCTGTACGCTGTCCCGCCCACCCTGGACACCTCCCTGCAGCAAACCGACGATTGGCTGCGCATGCTCATCATCCACGAGCTCACCCATGTGGTTTCGTTGCAGATCCACGGCGGCGTGTCCCGCGTGATCAACGCCATTTTCGGGGACGTCTACCTACCCAATCAACTCACCCCTCGCTGGTTCTACGAGGGCATCGCCGTGGTTTCCGAGACGATCCACACCTCTGCGGGACGCATCCGTTCCGCGGAGTTCGCCATGACCGTTCGCACCGATATGCTCGAAGGGCGTTTCCTCGAGCTCGATGACTTGTCCAACCCCAGAAACGCGTATCCCAGGGGGGGTGCCGACTACATTTACGGCGCCTTGTTCATGGACTTCGTCTACCGCCGCTTTGGCATGGAAAAGATCGGGGATATCCTGCGCATTTATGGCAGAGCCCCTTTGCCCTATGGACTCAACCGCGCCTTCAAACGCGCCCTCGGAAAAGATCTCGAAAGCCTCTACTCCGACTGGAAACAGGAGGTCGCGGCGCAGACACAGCGCATCTCGATTGAACTGCGTGCCGTGGGGCTGTCGACCTCGCGCAGGTGGACGGATAACGGCGAGAGCAAGGGCGGTCCTTTGTTCCTCGCCGACGGGAGTCTGATCGTCCCCATGTCCGATGGCTCTGACTTCGCAGGTCTCTATCGAATTTCTCGAAGCGGTCAGTCGATTGTGCGCGTGTGCGACGCTGGGAGCGGAAGCGATCTGAGCGCCGATCGCAGCGGGAGAATATTTTTTACTCGCACAGCGCCGTTCAAATCCGATTATTACTACCTCGATCTCTTCGTCCTCGAACCAGGCGTTGACAGGCCGCGACGCCTTACCCATGGGCTTCGAGTGCGTGCCGTGAGCGCACGGTCCGACGGCTCGGAGTTGGCCCTGGTGCGCAGCGTTGCGGGCAAAACGAAGCTCGTCGTCGCCGACGATCGCGGGCACGTTCAGCGGGTGCTCTTCGAGGCGGATGAGGATTCTCAGATCTTTTCTCCAGCCTGGTCTCCAGACGGCAAGTGGATCGCGGCAGCCCTGCGACGTGGCCCTCAACCGGATTTGGTGCTCATCGACTCGCAAAGTGGCGCGATGACGATGCTCACCCATGACCGTTTCATCGAAGGGCCACCCTCTTTCGATGCGACGGGCGACTATGTCGTCTTTTCCTCGGATCGCACGGGCATCTCCAATCTCTATTCCCTGCGCTTGTCAGATCGAGCTGTCACGCAACTGACCAACGTGCTCACCGGCGCCGAGCTCCCGGCGATTTCTCCAGACGGCAGCTCCATGGCCTTTCTCGAGTATTCGTCACAGGGCTGGAACCTTCACGTCGCGCCGTTTTCGCCTCAGACCGCCCTGGCGCCCCTCCCGAGCGCTCCTTTGCTCCCGCCAGCGCCACCCTTTACGCCACCGATGCTCGCCCCTGTACCCCGCGCCTATAACCCACTGCCGTCGTTCTTGCCGCGATTCTATCGCGTATTGGTCAGCGGCGGCGCCAACGGCGGTGTGCTCACGTCCATCACAACTTCAGCCAGAGACGCGGTGGGAAGGCACAATGCCACGGCCCAATTCGACTACGATTTCGGGGTGATGAGTGCCTCTGGCGGTCTGTCCTACTACTATGGAGGTCTGGTGCCGGGCCTCGGCCTATCCTACTCGCGCACCGTGAACCCGCGCCAGAGCGGCTACGCAGTGGGCGGTGTGGATCGGCGATGGCACGAGGTGATCAACCGCGGCTCAGGTTCCTTAAGTATCCCGTTCTTGGGCGAAGCAGATAGGCACTCGGTCTCTGTGGGCTACGCCGTGGTTCAAGCCAATCCTCTGCACGAGCCCAAGTTCCCCCTCGACCCTGAAGGGCCACTGCCCACTGTGCCCAAGAGCTATTTCCGCGCTGGGCTCGAGCTCAACTGGTCGTACAACAAGACCGTCATGTCGCCATTCGGCGTCTCGCCCCACAAGGGCCGCGACGTCTCGGCCGGCGTTGCCCTGTATCACCCGGCGCTGGGCGGTCGCGACAAGCTGCTTACGATTCGCGGCGGCTGGACAGAGTACTTCGCCATGCCTTGGCTCAAATACCATGTCCTCGCCCTGCGAGGCTCTTTCGGAGTCCAGGTCACCGATCCTCCCCACGGAGCCTCGTTCTCAATGGGTGGTTACGACAAGCAAAATCTCCTCGAAGCACTCTGGACCGGGGCGGCTGCATCGGTTCCCGGTCTGCGCGGTTACCCTGTGGGCGCCTTCGACGGCGACCGCTACTTCACCGCACGCGCCGAATACCGCTTTCCTCTGTGGTATGCTTCGGTCGGATATCGCACCCTTCCTTTGTTCCTCAAGCAAGTGCAGGCGAATCTCATCACCGACAACGCCGTCATCGCGTTCGAGCCACTGGGCCTCGAGCATCTGCGCAGCGGCCTGGGCGCGGAGATCACCTGGGTCGTCGCTATCGGCTATCACCAAGTCGTGACCATTCGCACCGGTTACGCCTACGGCCTCATGCCTGGCGGCGGTCACGAAATCATTTTTGTGATGGGCAACAGCTACTAGGAAAGGCTCCTAGGACCGCTAAACCGACGAAGAGATCTTCATGGCGCAGTGCTTTGGGCCACACATGGAGCAATAGTCCTTGGAGCCCGCCCCTGCCTCGTTGCACTGCTCATGCATCTGTCGCGCACGTTCCCCGTCGAGGGCGAGCGAGAAAACCTTTTCCCAATCAAATGCGGCTCTCGCACGGGATAGCTCGTCATCGCGATCTCGCGCAGAAGGTCGACCGCGCGCCACGTCAGCGGCATGGGCAGCGATTTTGAAGGCCACGACACCCTGTCGGACGTCCTCGACATTGGGCAACCCCAGGTGTTCCCGGGGCGTCACGTAGCAAAGCATCGATGCGCCGCTAAACGCCGCCATGGTGGCGCCGATAGCCGCGGTGATGTGATCGTAGCCAGGCGCGATATCGGTGACTATCGGCCCGAGAACGTAGAAGGGCGCCTCGTGGCACCACTCCCTCTCCAGCCGCATGTTCTTTTCGATCTGATTGAAGGGTACGTGTCCCGGCCCTTCCACCATGACTTGGACGTCGGCTTCATGGCAGCGCGCAACGAGCGCCCCTAGGGTGCGCAGCTCCGCGAGTTGGGCATCGTCGGTGGCATCGGCCAAGCATCCAGGTCTGAGCCCATCACCCAGGCTGAGCGTCACGTCGTAGCGCCGGCAGATGTCGAGAACCCGGTCGAAGTGCTCGTAGAGCGGATTCTGCTTGCCGTGACGCGTCATCCAGCGAGCCATGATCGAGCCGCCTCGGCTGACGATTCCACAGGTGCGGCGCAGGGCCATGGGCACATGCTCAGCGAGCAAGCCGCAGTGCACGGTCATGAAGTCCACTCCTTGCACGGCCTGACCTTCGATGACCGAGAGAAGCCCGTCGGCGGTCATGTCCTCGAGACACTCGACGCGCTCAATGGCCTCGTAGATGGGCACCGTACCTAGCGGCGCCGGACAGTGGGCCAAGAGGGTTCGACGGATCTCGGCGATATGTGGACCGACAGACAGATCCATCACGGCGTCGGAGCCCAGGCGCAGGCACAGTTCGAGCTTGCGCAGCTCCTCCTCAAGCTCGGAACGCACGGAAGAGCCGCCGATGTTCGCGTTTATCTTGCAGGTGACCACATCGCCTATGCCCTGGGGATCGAGCTCGGCGTGACCGACATTTGCAGGGATCACCAGGCGGCCTGCTGCGACTTCCTCTCGCACCAGATCAGGGCTCAAACCCTCGCGCTTTGCCACACGCCCCATCTGTGGCGTAGTCTCACCTTTTCGCGCCCGTGCGAGCTGGGTCAAAACTCGTGCATGCCCTGACTGTGACTCCTGCTTCATGAGAGGTCCACCTCCTTAATTCCCGGCCTTTATAGGACGTAGGGCGAGGATACGCAACTGTAGGACAGGGGAACTCAGCCGTTGTGGAAGACCTTGAGAATCCGACGCAGGAGCTTGGCATCCTCCTGCTGAAGAATCTGTTCGAGCTCACCGTTGTCGAGCCAGACACCCGCGCACGAGGTGCACTTGTCCACTTCTATCTGCTTAAAAACGATGGCCGTGAGATCGCCACCGCACTTCGGACAATGCATGTAGTGGAGCTCCTGGCGTTTTTTCGCCTTGTCGGCGGCTTGGACTGCATCTTTTTCCGCCGCGAGTTTGCGCAGTCGCTCGTATTCTTTTCGGGCGAAGTACTCTTCTTCGCTATTGCTGGGGTGTTGCGTCGACATCATAACCCTCCTCTTTTGTGGTCCAGCGAGCTCGAGCCCATGGACTCAAACTAGCACGATGTCGACCTCGGAAGCACGCCCCTGGGCGAGGATCGAGTTGTTTTTGAGCTCCCGGTCCAACGCAATATCGTAGGCGCCCTTGAGCAGCTCTGGATACTCCCTCGTCGCGCTCGCAAATTCCTGCCTGGGCAAGAAGAGCAGCGCCGTGTCCTCCACCGCAGTCACCGTGGCCGTGGACTTTCGGCGCATGATCAAGGAAATCTCGCCGAACAGATCGCCCGGGCCCAAGGTGGCCAGCTGCACCACTTTCCCTCCCATATTCTTGTGAACGAGAACTTTTCCCGACACGATCACATACAGTCCAAGGCCCTCCTCGTCCTGCGCGATGATCACTTCGCCACTCTCCTTGAAGTCAGTGCCAAATCGGGCGATGACCTCAGCGCGCCTGCTGGCCGGCACCGGAGACAGGACCGGAGACACTCGCATCACGTTCTCGAGCATGCGGGCATGACAAAAAGCCACGAGCATGTCCCCGATCTGCGGTTCCTTTGTAGCCAACTCCTCAAGGGCCTGCTTGGTGGCGCGAAGCAGGACGCAGGTCGACGAGGCTCTCACCTCCGCGGCTCGAGGCGCGGCAGAGACCAGAGACATCTCGCCAAAAAATGCGCCTGGCGCAAGCCGCGCGAGGAGCACAGTCGTCGTTGGCGCGCCTTCACCGTCGTCGATTCGCATCACCTCGACCTCGCCCTCGGCGATGGCGAACATGGCATCACCTACCACGTTCTGCGCGATGATGACCTCGTCCGGCTTCACCACGATGCGCTCCAGGCTGCGAGCCAGAGCCGAGAAATCTTCCTCCGAGAGCGCGGACCACAGGGGCACGAAAGGCAAAGGCCCGCTCGAGTCCTCGGTGAGCGACTGGCCCCAGGCCACGGCCACAGCCTGCTTGGCCTTGTCCACGACCTGCGACAGCGCCACGCGCCCGGAAATCGGCTCCATCACACCCTGAGGAAGGGGCGGCGGCTCTGGGTCGAGCTCAGCCACTCGCTTCGAGCTGCTGGAATAGAGGCGCGCGACGATTTTAGTGATCTTATCCTCCTTTCCTCCCAACGCCTCTAGCTCTTTCGCCCTGGACAAAGCGAGAACTGGACGGCCTGCGTGGGCATAGGCGACCGCATTATGCTCGAGGTTCTTCAGGCCCAGCTCGGTCTCGCCGAGCTCAACCAAACAGCGCGCGGCGATATACCACGCATTGAGATCAGAAGGGCTCGCTTCCAAGATCGGAGTCGCGATGCGAAGGGCTTGCTCGTACTCGCCCAGAAATACGAGCTCGAGGGCGCCGGCTGAGTCAGGTCGAGTGTCCATCGTGGTGACCACCTCGTCGTCGAAGGTTGAAGTTTCACCGGCGATTATGACTGCAAATCGGCTTCCCGACCAGGGTGTCACGAGCGAGATGCTGGTGGTCAGCGCTCTTCGGACAGCACCGCGTCGAGGTCCTCTACAAGGCGGGACGCCTTGGAGGAGAGCTTTCGGGGTAGCTCCACAGCCACATGGACCACGAGGTCGCCTCGAACGGCGTTTCCGATTTTGGGCATGCCTCGGCCGCGCAGAACGATGGTCTGGCCTGGCTGGGTTCCCGCTTCCACGGCAACGGTGATGATTTCACCCACCAGGTCGACCTCCACCTTGCATCCGAGCATGGCTTTGGTGACGGGAATCGTCACCGTGGTGTGCAGGTCTTGCTCCTGCCGCTGGAACTGCGGGTGGTCGATAACATGTATAAATATGTAAAGATCCCCTGGTTCACCGCCCGTCTCGGGCTCCTCGCCCTCGCCGCCGAGACGAAGCCTCATGCCGGTATCGACCCCAGGGGGCACCGTCGCCGAGACGGTTCTTTCGAAGGGTGCCCGCCCCAGGCCACGACAAGTGGGACACGGATGGGGGATCGTATTGCCGCGCCCTTGGCAGATGGGGCAGGTAGTGGCCAAAGTCATGAAGCCGGTGCGCTGCACCACCTGACCTTGGCCCGAGCACGTCGCGCATGTCGACGGCCTGGTGCCAGGGGCAGCGCCAATTCCATCGCACGTCTGACAACGCCTCAACTGTTGCAGGGAAAGGTCTTTTTTGGTGCCATGCAGCGCTTCGTCGAAAGTGAGCTCGAGATCGTAGCGCAGATCCGCACCACGCGCGGGTCGAGGCGGACGAGAACGGCGTCGGGAACCAAAAACCTCGCCCCCAAAGAACTCCGAAAAAATATCGCCAAAAGAGGAGAAAATGTCCTCTACCCCGGTGAAGCCAGTCTGGCCGTGGAGGCCCTCATGGCCAAATCGATCATACACCTCGCGCTTTTCCGCATTATTCAGGACGTCGTAAGCTTCGGCCGCCTCCTTGAATCGCTCCTCCGCGCGCTTGTCTCCGGGGTTGCGGTCAGGATGCAGCTCCATGGCGAGCCTTCTGTAGGCCTGCTTGATGTCTTTTTGTGAGGCGTTTCTCTCCACGCCAAGAATTTCATAGTAGTCCCGCTTGGGCATCTGTTCACCACATTCGTAAGAGACCTGTCTTTTTTTAAGAATGAAATACGAAAAGTCAATAGTTCCCGGCATGTTACTAACGCAGCCAGAGGAGTTTCGCAAGAGCGTAGATGCTTTTTTGTGTGTATTTTTTTTCCTTCCAGTGACCTTGGAAGGCTAAAACCAGCATCGTTGACGATGCCTCGGTGCGAAGATAAAGTGCTCGCTAGATTCATGCGCAACGTCAATCTCAACGTCGCCGGCGTCACGTTCAGCATCCGCTCGGATGGCGATCCTCAGTACATCGAGTCCCTGGCCTCCGAGCTCGCTGCCAAATTCCAGGCCTTGCGCAAAGGCAAGCCCCGGGTCGACCAGGATCTGAAACTCATGACCATGGTCGCCCTGGGCCTTCTAGACGAGGTCCATTCGACGCGCGCCAACCTGGAAGTTGATCGGGAAGAGTCCCATCGGCTGGCGAGCGCGCTCCTCGCCCAGATTGACGCCATCCTCATGAACGGACAGGTCCAACCCTCATCGGAATGACTCCCATCGCGAAAACCGGCTCTTCCCCGAACTGTAGGTTCTCAAAAAGTCGTGGCGTATACCTTCGCTCCTGCGGCAACTCGAACATGGTCATTCGATCTTCCGTGGTATGACGACTCGAACAGTCCTCGT
>JALOQD010000432.1 GCA_025453525.1 Myxococcota bacterium | reverse complement strand
GAGGTCGTCGATCCTCAAGACGATCCAGAGGCGAGCGCGGAGGACCTGCTCTCGATATTGGAGAAGAAGTGGACCGAGAAGCTGGAGCCGTTCAGCGAGCGCGGGTACAACACCGGCAAGAAGATTCGTGAGTAAAAAAAGCCTGGGGCAGGCGAAACCAAGGCATTTTGATGTGGGCTAGAGGGGGTTGAGTCCCTATGGTTCTGCCAAAACTTCTCGGGCCATGGCCTAACAAGGATCTGTTGCGGAAGCCAGGGACCGTCCCAGGCTTCCAGTCTTCACCCTTTTCCTGAACAATATTTTGTGTCGCCCAGCAATGTTCATGTCAGTTGCAGGTTTAGGGAGGCAACAAAGGGCGCGCCATGCTTCCTGCGCACCCTGCGAGCGAGTACAATTGCAGGGTGAAAAACGAGCCAACGAGAATAAGGCTGCTCAGCGACCTGAGCACTCATCAGATCGAGGACATTCATAGGCTCTATCGCCTGGCCGGATGGTGGAAGGGAGACTCGGAGCCGATCGAGCAGATCCGCGGAATCGTGGCGGGAAGCCACTTCTTCGCCGCCGTGTTCGAAGGCGAGGAGATTGTGGGAATGGCGCGGGTCATCAGCGACCGGGCCAGTGATGCCTACATCCAGGACGTGACCGTTCACCCAGACTTTCGAGGTCGGAGTCTCGGCACTCAATTGGTCGAGTTCCTCGTGGCTGAGCTGCACAAGGTGGGTGTCCACTGGATCGCGCTCATCGCCGAGCGAGGCACAACTCCACTTTATGAAAAGCTCGGTTTCAAGCCGATGCCGCGCTCAACTCCCCTGCTGCTCGAGGACCCATCATGAAACTTCGACCTATCCATGTCGACGACTACCCGATGCTCAAAAGCCACCTTTCGAAGCATCAGCATCCCTTGAGTGGGTACGCTGTTGCGCTGCTGTACGAATGGAACGATGTGGGCGGGTATACGATCGAAATCGGCGTGCGAGACAACATCCTGTTCATCGGCGCGCGCAATCGACTCAAGCCGGAAAGCTCTCATCTGGCCTTGCCCCTGCCGGCGAAAACGATGTCGCCCAGCGTTTTGCGCCAAACCGCAATCGATTTCGAGTTCGGCATTGTCGGGTACGTTCCCGAGACCTACTTCGACCTCTACTCCAGGGAGCAGGTGGAGCACTATTTCGATGTCCAAGCCCAACCTGAATCTCACGACTACATCTATTTGGCCTCTGATCTGGCCGATCTCCCTGGCAACGGTTTTGCCAAGAAGCGCAATCTCATCAGGCAGTTCGAGCGGGAGTGGGTCGAGCCGGGGCGCACCGAAATTCGCTCCATCGATGATCAGCTCATCGGGCCCTGCCGAGAGTTCCTCGAAGCCTGGTGTCGAGACAGAGAGTGCGACGCTCCAGACAAAGATCTCATGGCAGTGGAGAAACAGGCCACGTTGCACGCTCTCGAGAAGTTCGAGTTGCTCGAGCTGAGGGGGATCGCGATCCTTGTGGACAATGCGGTCAGCGCCATGGGGATCGCCGCACACCTCAACCAGAGCACCGGAGTGCTCAACATTCAAAAGGCGTTCGCATCGATCACGGGACTCTATCAGTACCTGGATCGAGAGTGCGCCCGTCGCCTTTTCTTGGGTCACTACGAGTTTATCGACAAGGAAAGCGACATGGGTGTGCCTGGATTGGGCAAATCGAAGCGTTCGTATCACCCGCTCAAAATCGTCGAGAGTTTCAAGCTGATTCCCCGATCACTCTGATCATCCGCTCGAGCTCCCGTGCTGTCTCACGGCTCTTATGGGCGAAAAAAAGGAAATTGGAAAGAGGAAGAACCTGGTGTCCTTCCGGCAAGCATGCCCAGGGGCCGCCACCTTATCCCCCAAGCTTCTCGAGCGTCCACTTCATGAAGCCCTGGATGGATTCGGGATTCTCCTCGGGGCCGACGGGGCGCTCCATTCCGCAGGCATGCGGGAAGGCATTGAGGTAGAGGTGCATCTGACCGTGGCGCCACGGGAAGCTCGAGCCCGACAGGAGGTTGATCCACTCGCGGTACATGTCGTCATGCCAGTACTGGGCACCACAGTCCGGCATCTGGAAGGGGCCGTAGTAAAAAACGTAGTCCTTCTTGTTGTTGAGCACCCAGGCAGCTCCCTCGGCCAGCGCGGCCCGCCAGCCAGGGTCGTATACCGGATTCGCCCTGCCGTCGTTCATTTCCTCAAAGTGGTGGATCTCCGGACAGACGCCGTCCATCGACAAGATGATGCTCCGGGCGCGTGAGTCGGTGTAGCAGACGTTGTTGTAGAGAACCAAGGCGATGAGCTTGTAGTTGCTGCGCTTGGTAAGGCCTGCGTTCTTGGCGTTGACGAATAGCTGTCGGAGGTTGGTCACGTCCTGCTCCCACAGGATGCGGGAGTCGCCAGCAATCGGCCCGCACAGGTTCGGGCTGTCGCAGTTGCCGCGGATAAGCCGCGTCTCGCGGGCGACCACGAGGTGTTCCACCGACCTCCCGGCGTCTTCGTTCCCCTTTATCCAGTTGATGAGCCGGTGGTTGACTGGGTCGGTCGACTCGTAGGCCTCAAAGGGGAGGTAGTACTCCTCGAACTGCCGTTTGGTGGTGAAGTCGCCTCTGTAGTCCATGACGGCGAACGTGTTCGCCGCAACAATCGGGTACAACCCGGTGTTGTCGTCCCAGTTGCCACAGCCTGTGCAGCCCCAGGATGCCTGCTCGCCCGCATTGCGCGGTAGGGCGCGGACGCCGACCTTGCCTGCGACCTTTTCGACCTTGACGGACGAAATCGTGTCGTTCCAGTTTGCGCCGTCGGCCCGGTTGTCGAAGAAGTTGACGAGGTCGGGCTGGCTGCGGACGACCACACCGTCCTCGCCGTCGAAGCTGTCGTTCTGGTAGATGCGTACCTGATACCCCGGGGCGACCCGGATCGAGCTGATGGTGTTGTCGTCGATGCCCAGCGCCGAGAGCTGGCTCGTGGTGAAGGTGCCCACGGCGAGGTTGGCTGAGGCGCCGTTGTTGGCGGTGGCGCCCGACGGGGAGCACCGGACCTTGTGGACCGCGTAGGGGCTGGTTGTCGCCATGCTGAGGCCTGTGACCACCTCATTCTGGCCGCACTCGAGCTTCCAGTAGCCCGAGGCCCAGTCGGTGTTGCCGCGGACGCTGCGGGAGGTGCGCCGGCTGTCGCCACCGCTCGACAGCACCGCGACCTGCGTGCCGTCGAAGTCCTTCTCCTCGCAGAGCACCTCGTGCTCGGCGACGGCGTCCGTGGGGACGCTGATGCCGCGCAACGCCGCTCCCACCAGGCAGGTGCCCTTCCAGTACCCGGGGTCCCAATTCGCGATCGGGCTCCCGTAGGCGCTCAGGTCGCTGATCTCGGAGGCTCCGCCCACGCGGGCGCGGCTCAGCCACGTCCCCGGGACCCACTGGGACGGGGCCGCGTAGAGCACGTCTCCCACGTCGCTGTCCGAGTCCAGGGTCTCCGTTTCCTCCGAATCGGAGGTGCCTCCGTAGTGGGCGTTTGTGAACACGCGGGCCGGCGATGGCACCGCGTCGCAGCAGAGGATCTTCTTCACGCGGTTGGTGCTGTGCTCGACACCCAGGCCGAAGACGATCTTGTCGCCCGTGCACTCGGTCTTGCCGTAGCCGCTGTCCCAGTCGCCAGTCGCGCTGTTCCAGTTGGTGTTGGTGCCGGCGACGACGTCGATGACCTCGCAGTTGTCGGTATCTGAGTTGTCGGTATCTGAGCTGTCGGTTTCTGATTTCGTGGTTTGGCAGGATATGGGGACAGCCAAGACCAAAAGGAACAGGAAATGAGTG
>JALOQD010000431.1 GCA_025453525.1 Myxococcota bacterium | reverse complement strand
TGCCTCGATGGTGGGCGGGTCGTGCGCCAGGGAGATACCCTCCAATTGAGGATCGATGCGCGGCGTCCACGCCTTCCCAACGAGATCGACCGCGACGCCGTTTTGCACCAGGATGAGCACATCATCGTGGTGTGCAAACCCGCCGGGTTGTTCACCGTGCCGTTCGACGAGCCGAATCGGGAAGCCTTGGACGAGCAACTTCGTCGGTTGTTGTCCTCGCAGGGCGGCCCGCGACGAGGGGCCAGGGCGGCCTTGTTCGTGGTTCATCGGCTCGATCGCGGCACTTCTGGGGTACTCGTCTTTGCGCGGTCCTCGTCTTTGCGCGGTCCGCCATGGCGAGGGAGCGGCTGGCCCAGCAGTTTCGCGACCACAGCGTGCATCGCCGGTATCTCGCCATCGCCCATGGACGTGTGGAATCAGCACGATTCGAGTCTCACCTTGTGGTCGATCGGGGCGATGGCATTCGTGGGTCGAGCGAGCGGGCCAAGAACCGCTCCCTTCGACGGCAAGGCGGAGGCAAGCTCGCGGTGACCCACGTAGAAGCCCTGGAGGTTCTGCGCGGCGCGACCCTCCTGTCCTGCCGTTTGGAGACCGGAAGAACCAACCAGATACGCATTCACCTGTCCGAGGCCGGGCATCCCCTGTTGGGAGAAACCATCTATATGCGCGACTACTCTGGCCAAGCGGTTGAGGCGCCGCGGCTCATGCTGCACGCCGAGCAGCTCGGGTTCATTCATCCCGGAACTGGGAAGGCCGTGCATTTCAGCGAGCCCATGCCCGACGACATGACTCGAGTCCTCGCGTCACTGCAGAGCCCATCATGAGACTTCCGGAGATCTTCGCCCTGGCCTTCGCGCTGGCCGCCGACGCCTTCACCGTGGGAGCGGCCATTGCTGTGACGCACCGCAAGCCTCGGCAAATCGCCCGGCTGTCGTTTCACTTTGGCCTCTTCCAGTTCCTGATGCCTCTCGTGGGCGCACTGCTCGGCACGCTCATGCGCGGCTTCATCGACCCGTGGGGCCAGTTCGTCGCCTTTGGCTTGCTGCTGTTCATCGGCGCCAAGATGGTGGCCGAGTCGTTTGGCGATGGGCGGGACGAGGTGGTGTCGCGCATGGATCCGACCAAGGGATGGTCCTTGGTTGGGCTGTCGTTCGCCGTGAGCATCGACGCCCTCGCCGCTGGTTTCACGTTGGTGGTGGAGAGGGCGCCAGTGGTGCTCTCGGTTTCCATCATCGGAGTGGTAGCGGCCTCGATGACCCTCGTCGGCATGCTCCTCGCAGGGCCGGTTTCGACCTGGCTCGGCAAGCGCTGCGAGCTCATCGCCGGATTGGTGCTCATCGTCCTGGGCACCAAGGCAGTGCTCATCGACATGTAAGTCACTCCCTCTCCTCTTGCCGTTGTGGGTGGATTGTTCCAGCCGGCGTGTGTCTTTCATTGGTCGCGTGCCTCAAAGTGGGTCTTGCTAAGGCACTTTCAGATGCGGCAATATCCATTATAGCGTCTAGAACAAGGAGGACCGATATGAGGAACAGTTTCTTGTGGGCTTTGGCCATCGGGCTGTGCGCGCTGTGGTTCGTCCCTGCCGGTTGCGGAGGGGAGGGCACCATCACGCGCAACGACGACATGAACGTTGGTGAAGGCGAAGGCGAGGGCGGCGAAGGCGAGGGCGGTGAAGGCGAGGGCGGCGAAGGCGAGGGCGGTGAAGGCGAGGGCGGTGAAGGCGAGGGCGGTGAAGGCGAGGGCGGTGAAGGCGAGGGCGGCGAAGGCGAGGGCGGTGAAGGCGAGGGCGGTGAAGGCGAGGGCGGCGAAGGCGAGGGCGAAGGTGAGGGCGAAGGCGAGGGCGAGGGTGAGGGCGAAGGTGAGGGCGGATACAAGAAGATGTGGAAGTGCATCACCTGTCTATGAGATCAGCGACGACTCTAGAATCACCGCGACCGACCAGAGCGGGGTAGAAACAGCCTTAAAGCACGGAGACTCGCTCTCTTTCCCAGTGATCCCAAGGGGAGTTCAGTTGGAGCCCTACGCAAGAGGGGTCAAGCCCTACGCAAGAGGGGTCAGGAGCCGAGCCTTGATTTGCGCGTCGAGCTCGTCGCAGCGCGCGGCGATCTTGCCCATGAGCGTGTCAGCGCGGCTTCTTATCTCGGCTTTGAAACCCGGATCTTCAATGCCGGCGAGGTTGATGAGGACGTTGTAGTAGGCGCCCATGGCCGCTGTGCGACCGCAAAGCACGGCCACGCCGGAGTCAGATAGGGAGTTCGAGTTGCCTCGCTCTGCCACGACGGCCGCGAGCTCCAGGGCCTCGGGGATGGTCTCGATCACAGATAGAGGGACGAGTGTCGCGCTTTTGTTGGCTTCGAGGACCGCTGCGTCGCGCTGCGGACCCTTCTGCAAGCCAAAGGCGGCCATCACCTTGTTGAAGGCGAACGTGTCGTCGTCAATGGCCCGCACGAGTCGATCTTTGAGATACTGGCCCGCGTCGCCGATCTTCACCATCTCCTTCTCGACCGCTTCGTAACCCTTCTTGCCCACCGTGAGGTTGGCTACCATGGACGACAGACCCGCGGACAATGCGCCGCACAGAGCGGCGACGCTGCCGCCGCCAGGCGCCGGGGAGTTGCGGGACAGCTCGTCCACGAAACCCGTGACCGTGCTCTCGACCAGCGGGCGCTTGCTGGCAAAGGCGTATTCGATGATCCGCTTGTTGGGATCGAACGGAGATATCTGGTTGAGCCCTAGGCTCACAACCGCGGCTTCGATGAGATCCGCTTCTGGAACGCCGGTGCTGGCTCCCTGCTTGGCCAGGTAGTGTCGTCCGCTCTGCTTCATGGCTTCCAGGGGCACAAGGCCCACGAGCTCTGAGCCGGTGACGCGAACGCCCAGCTCGGTGGCGAGCTCGCACACCTTGTCGAACACGACATGGGCCGGCGTGATTTTGAAGTTCGTGAGGTTCATGGTCACCTGGGAGCAGCGGTACTCCTCGATGTACCAACCCATGGCCTTGCAGTGCGCAAACAGCCCTTTGTCGGTCTTGCGCAGCTTGCCGTTTTCGTCGCGCAGGCCCTTGCCGCTGGCATCCCGGAGCAACGCTCCGCCCTGTTCGCGGATCTCGAGACCGATGCGCTTGGCCTGCTTGGGGTCTTTGGCGTTGAGGTTGATGTTGTAGGCGATGAGGAACTCGCGGGCGCCGATCTGCGTGGCGCCGGTTTTCGCGACCTTGTCGCTCCACGCGTTGGGGCCGAAGTCGGGCTGCCACTCTTCCTTGCCCAGTTTTTCGGGCAGGGCCTCGTACTCGCCCTTGCGAATATTTGCGAGGTTGCGCCACTGCGGTTTGCTCGCGGCATTTTCGTAAAGGTATACCGGGATGCCGAGCTCCCTGCCGACGCGCGCGCCGAGCTTGCGAGCCAGATCTGCGCACTCCTCCATGGTGGTCTCGCCCAGCGGCACGAACGGACAAACGTCCGTGGCGCCGTTGCGAGCGTGCTCGCCCTTGTGGCCCCTCATGTCGATGAGCTCTGCGGCCTTGCGAATCAGACGAAAAGCGGCTTCAACTGCCGCATCGTGCTCGCCGACAAAGGTGATGACCGTGCGGTTCGTGGCGGAGCCTGGATCGATGTCGAGCAGGCGGACGCCCTCTACGCCAGTGACCTCGCCCGCCACGGCGTCGATGATTTTACGGTCTTTGCCTTCGCTGATATTCGGCACGCATTCTACGAGCTTCATGAATTCTTCCTCCGAATTCCCTTAGATATGGCTCCATCGCAACGAGCCCTTAGTTAGTGTCCATCCCGAAAGTCCCATTTCCGGCATCCTTCTCCAAGTCTCAAGGAACTCAGACATCGATTTAATCAACTCAAACAGTCCTCGCCTTTCCGAAGGACGCCGGAAAGCTCCCATTTCGAGATGGACACTAGTTATCTCGGGCTAGCCAGGTAGGTCAAGACGAAGAGCGCTGGTGGCCTGTGTGCCTGTGTAGCCGAGGATTTTTTTTGGCGACCCGCTTACGAGCCGAAAATTGGCCAGGGGATCTGCGGACTGATCTTATGGTCAGGATGTCACACTTCAGCGTAGCCCCAGGAACCAAGGTCAACATAGCGGTGCTCGCGGCGGAAGCGTCGGACCGACATTGCC
>JALOQD010000430.1 GCA_025453525.1 Myxococcota bacterium | reverse complement strand
CGGTTGTAAGCCAGCCTGCTCTGCCGGGCTGTCCTTGACGATGGTGCCGATGCGCGCCGCTGCCGTGGGTTCCTCGAGGCCGGCGACATAGAGGCCGACCAGGAGCACGTAGGCGGTGACCAGGTTGGCGACAGGCCCGCAAGCGAGCACGATGAAGCGTCGCCAGGCCGGCTTGTGCATGTACGAGTCGGGATCGGTGTACGCGCCTTCTTCCTCGGGGTTCATGCCCTTGATCTGCACGAACCCGCCCAGGGGGAGAATGCCGAGCTGGTACACCGTGCCGCTGCGCTTGCTGGTCCAACGGGCGATGGCGTGGAGCAGGCCGATGGAGTAGCGCTCGACTCTCATGCCCATGGCTCGGGCAGCCCACATGTGCCCGAGCTCGTGCAGGGCGATGAGTAACCCGATGGCGAAGATGGAGATGAGGATGTTCATTGACCGCGCGCTCGAGCGGCTGCGCCGATGAAGGCCGTGAACAGTGGGTGAGGCGCCATGGGCTTCGATTTGAATTCCGGGTGGAACTGGCACGCGACGAAGTACGGGTGACTGGGCACCTCCACCATTTCCACAAGGGTGCCATCAGGGCTGAGGCCAGAAATGACCATGCCGTGTTGTTCGAGCTGCTCGCGGTACAGGTTGTTGACCTCGTAGCGGTGCCGATGGCGTTCGGAGATCTCGTCCGCTGCGTAGATCTCGCGGGCCCTGGTGCCTTTGCCGAGGACGCAGGGGTAGGCGCCGAGGCGCATGGTGGCGCCCTTGTCCGTGACCTCGTGCTGCTGCGCCATCAGATGCACGATCGGGTGCTCGGCGCAGGGAGCGAATTCCTCGGATTGGGCATCGCCGATAGCACATGCGTTGCGCGCGAACTCCACGACGGCCATCTGCATGCCGAGGCAGATCCCGAAGAACGGCACCCCGTGTTCGCGGGCGTAGCGAATGGCCGTGATCTTGCCCTCTGAGCCGCGTTCGCCAAAGCCGCCGGGTACGAGCAGGGCATCGATCTGGGAGAACAGGGCCTGCGGCCCGTCTTTTTCGATCAGCTCGGCGTCGATGTGGTGCAGCACCACGCGGCAGTTGTTGGCGATGCCGCCGTGGGTCAGGGCTTCGTTGAGGCTCTTGTACGAGTCCCGCAGGTGCACGTACTTGCCCACCACGCCGATGCGCACTTCTTTGGCGGGCTTTTCGATGCAGCGCACGATCTCTTGCCACTTCGAAAGGTCGCTGGCCCTGGACCAGATGTTGAGGTAGCGGGCGATGAGCTCGTCGATGCCCTGCGCCTTGAGCGCGATGGGCAGAGCGTAAATGCAAGAGACGTCTCGAGCTTCGATGACAGCCTGGGTGGGCACGTTGCAGAACAGGCCGATCTTGGCCTTCTGACCGTCGTCGAGGGGCTTCTCGGTGCGGCAGATGAGGATCTCGGGCTGGATGCCTATCTCGAGCAGCGCCTTGACCGAGTGCTGCGTCGGCTTGGTCTTGAGCTCGCCAGCCGCGGCGATGTACGGCACGAGCGTGACGTGTATGCAAATGGTGTTGCCGATGCCGCTTTCCACCTTGAGCTGGCGCAGCGCCTCGAGGAACGGCAGGGACTCGATGTCGCCCACGGTGCCTCCGACCTCGATGATGCCGATGTCCACGCCCTTGGTGCTCTCGCGAACAAAGGCTTTGATCTCGTCGGTGATGTGCGGGATGACCTGCACGGTCCTGCCCAGGTATTCTCCGCGCCGCTCTTTTTGGATGACGTCGTAGTACACTCGGCCAGTGGTCAGGTTGTTTTTCTTGGACATCCGAGCCGAGGTGAAGCGTTCATAGTGGCCCAGGTCGAGGTCTGTCTCGGCGCCGTCGTCGGTCACGAACACCTCGCCGTGCTGGAACGGGCTCATGGTGCCGGGATCCACGTTGATGTATGGGTCGAGCTTCATCATCGTGATCTTGAGGCCTCGGTTCTCGAGGAGCGCGCCGATGGACGCCGCCGCGAGTCCCTTGCCGATGGACGACACGACGCCGCCCGTTACGAAGATCATCTTCGTGGGTTTCTCCATCATTTGAGGATCCCTTCTTGTGGCACGGATTCTTCGCCCAACGGCACAGCGTCGTTAGCAGGCTCGAATGCACTTCGGATTTGCGTGGACTCAAGTTGTGGTTCCGTGGCTGGCACGGGAGGGCACTATAGGAGAGGGCCTCCGGGGTGTCAATGACAGCTTGGAGGCAGAAAGATCGTAGGAGGGTCGCGATTTCCTCTGTGGTGTCTGGCGCTCGCCAAGGGTTTGCAAAAGGCCCTCACCCTGACCCTCTCCCGGGGGGAGAGACACCACGAGCTCCCGCTCACCACGAGGGACGAAACTCGGGATAGCCACGAGGATATGGGTGCGCGGGCCAGTCTGTGACAGAGTCACGTCGGCCGAGAGAGGTCGACCATCCCCATGGTGTTTGCGAGCCCGAGGGAGAGACTGACCCGCGCGACGCGAGAGTACCACAATGTGTCCCGCGAGGACGAAGAGCAGGTTTTTACCGACCGCGTCGCGTCTCGGCCTTTCTTCATGGAGGGCAAGAGATGGAGTCGGTTTTCGAAAAGGTGAGCGGTCTCGATGTTCACAAGGATTCCGTGGTTGCCTGCGTTCTCACGCCTGGCACCAAGGGCAAGCGTCCGAAGAAGGATGTGCGGACGTTTGACGCGCACCTGCGCGGCTTGATGGAGCTGCGCGGATGGCTCGCGGAGTGCGGCGTGCAGGCGATTGCGATGGAGGGAACGGGCATCTACTGGCGCCCAGTCTACGCAGTGCTCGAAGCCGACGCGGCGTGGACTCTCATCGTGGGCAACGCGCAGCACATCAAGAACGTGCCTGGCCGCAAGACAGACGTGAAAGACGCCGAGTGGCTGGCTGACTTGGTCGCCCATGGATTGATCCGCCCGAGCTACGTGCCGCCACCGCAGCTGCGCGAGTTGCGCGACGTGACCCGGCATCGCTCGATGTGGATCGCCGACCGCACCAGAGATCGCAACCGCGTGCTGAAGGTGCTCCAGCTCGCTGGCATCAAGCTCGACGGCGTTGCGAGTGACGCATTCGGGAAGTCAGGCATGGCGATGCTGCGCGCGTTGTCCAAGGGCGAAGCGACGCCCGGCGAGATCGCCAATCTGGCGCGCGGCGTGCTGCGCAAGAAGATCGATGCGCTCGAGGTAGCCCTCGAGAGCCCGCTGTCTGCGACGCACCGGAATATGCTGGGGATCGCGCTCGAGCGGCTCGACAACACGGAGCACCTGCTGGACAAGTACGACACGCTCATCGATGAAATGCTCGCACCTTATGCCGAGCAAATGAGCCTCCTGACCACGATTCCGGGCGTCGACCGCATCGTTGCTGCCGCAATCCTCGCCGAGGTCGGCCCAGACATGAGCGTCTTCGACAGCGATGCTCATCTCGCCTCGTGGGCTGGCGTCTGTCCCGGCAATCACGAAAGCGCGGGCAAGCGTTCGAGTGGCCAGACGACCAAAGGCAATCGCTACCTCAAGACGATGCTCTGCCAGGCTGCACAATCCGCGGCGCGCACGAAGAAGGGCTATCTGCGTGACAAGTTCTATCGACTCAAGGCACGGCGGGGCCACAACCGCGCCGCGATGGCCATCGCGCACAAGATCTTGGTAGCCGCGTACCACATGCTGAAAGACGGCAAGCCATACAACGATCTCGGCGATGCCTATCTCGACGAACGTGACAAGAACCGAGTCGTTGCGGGCCTCGTCTCCCGCCTACGTGCGCTGGGCGTCGAAGTCGTCATTTCATCAACGACGCCTGCGGAGGCGCAATCCTAAAAGGAGTGAGTTTCAGAGCAGGG
>JALOQD010000133.1 GCA_025453525.1 Myxococcota bacterium | reverse complement strand
TAGGAACTAGAGCATGTGGGCCGACGCCACCAGCTGATCGCAATAGTAGCACCGCAGGAGATCGTGGCCAGCGCGAACCATGATCGGAGCCACGTACTCTTGATGCTCGACGCGGGTGATGCAGCCCTTGTTCGGGCAGAAAATCTGGGGAATGCCGGTGATGCGCGCCGGCAAGCTGACAGCCAGCTTGCGCGCCGCATGGCCGCCTTCTATGAAGTTGATGCGGCAGCCGGGCGAAACAGCGGCGATGGCGCGTATCTCCTGGTCTGACAGCTCTCGGTTCTCGATCATCAAGATGCCCTTGATCTCGCTCGGTCTTGCCACGCTTTTCACCGTGCCGGCGCGGTAGATATCCCGGCGCTCGCGCACTTGCAGCAGCCGCACCAGGATCTCCTCTTGGTAGGGCTGGATGTGGTCGATGACCACGCCGCAATCCCGGATGGGACGGATGGACACATCGATGCGCTGCGGTTTGACCACGACTTCGAGCTCTTCGATGAACTGCTCGTTCTGGTGCTCGGGCTCGTAAACCTCGCCTGTGAAGCCATCCTCGAGGAGGCCCAGGGAAAGCGCGAGCTCAGTGAGTCGAGTGGGTACGCCGTTGCCTGCCTGGATTTTGTAGATGGCTTTGGGGTGACCGTCGATGGACGGCGAGATGGACGGCGCGGTCTTGTCGATAGGGAGCGGATGCATGAGCCCAAAACAGGGGCGAGTGGAATCCAGCATCTTGTGTGTGAACTCGCTCATGGACTTGGCCCGCTCGAACTCCGACAGGTCGGGCATGCGTTCTTTCTGGATGCGCGTGGAGTACAAGATGTCCACCTGGGTGGCCATTTCGTCCAGACTCTCGTGGACTGTCACAGGGACGTTCGCTTTGCGCAGGAAATCGAGCAGCGAGTCCGGCAAGGCCAAGTCCTTGTGGGAGAAGAGGTGCAAGCGCACACCCTGGAACTTCGACAGGGCGATGACGAGGGAGTGGGCTGTGCGGCCGTACTTGAGGTCACCGGCGATGCCCATGTCGAAGTCGCCGAGCCGGCCGAGGTGCTCGCGGATGGTGAACAGATCCAAGATCGTTTGGGTCGGATGCTCGTGCTTGCCGTCGCCGGCATTGAACACCGGAATGCCCAAGTGATCGGCGGCAAAGCGGGCCGAACCGTCCAGGGGATGGCGCATGATGAGGGCGTCGCAGGCGTAGGCCTCGTACATGTCGAGCGTGTGCCGCAGGGACTCGCCCTTTTTGACCGAGGTGCCCTCGGTGCCGGCAAAGCCCGTGGTGCGCATCCCGAGCCGCATGGCCGCGATTTCGAAGCTGGTGCGCGTGCGGGTGGAGTTCTCGTAAAAAAGCAAGGCCACGATCATATCGCGCTGTGCTGCCAGGCGATAGGAGGCGATCTCCTTGCGGGCGATGGCCTGCTTCATGTCCGCGGCTTGGTCGAGCATGTAGACGAACTCATCCGTAGTGAAACAGTGAATGTCCGTGAGGTCGCGACGATAAAACGCCATTGGGAGCCTCGCTTTGTCTTTTGGCGCTGCGAGATGGGTGCGGCGCTGGAGGTGGTTCTACCTCAAAAGCAGGATGGCTGGAACTGATTACGGGTGACCATCCACGATCTCTTTTTTGACGACAGTCCCATCCAAATGAGCAGCCGCGAGCCCTGCTGCTCGATCGAGAGCTGCCCCCAGCCTTGCGGGATTCCCGTCGGCCGGAGCATAAAACACCGCGAGCGCTGCTGGCACCTCGCCTTCGATGCACGTTCGCAGCGAATCCGAGGTGGGCGACCCGAACGGCCCCATGGCATCGGCGATGCACAACCGGCCGTCGACGTTCACTCGATCCTTGCGGATGCCGTCGAACCCCCAGCCAGAGGCGCCGAGGCGCACGGTGGCCTCTGCTCCGACAACCTTGCGCAGATCGAAGAGCCCGACGGGCAGAAGCGCTTCGAGGCTCGCCAGATTGAACAGATCTACGAGGGGGTGAATGCGGTACAGAGCTTTGTCTTTTATGAGACGACGCACGAGGGCCTCTGACGAGGGTCGATGCTTGGTGGGATCGATGCCCACGCTACGGTACAGCCGTCGGGCCTCCTCGACCCCTTGCACTTGCCCGGCAGGCAGACCTGCATAGGTTTCGTGAATCTGGCGCCCGTGGTCTTCGATGGCCGCCCACAGCTCGTCGCCGCCGTCCTCGGGTTGGCGCAGTCCCTGCAACTCGAGAACTCCCAAGCGAACCACGCCTTTGAGACTATCGTGAATGCAGACGCGCAAAACGGTTTTTTCCTCCTGTCTTCTCGGACCCAGAGCCTTTTTGCTATTGTGCCGTTCATGACGACCTCCACGCAAGACCCCATGGTTCGCTACGGTGAGCTCATTGAGCTCATCCGTGCACATGACGCCGCCTACTATGTGCTGGACGCTCCGACCGTCTCCGACCGCGAGTACGATCGGTTGTTCCAAGAGCTGCGCGACATCGAAGCGGCGCATCCCGAGCTTGTGCGACGGGATTCTCCCACGAGGCGAGTGGGCGGCGCGCCGGCCGAAGGATTCGAGAGAGGCAGGCACAAGCACAGGATGTATAGCCTCGACAACACCTACAACGAGGACGAGGTGTTGGCGTTCGTGCGCCGGGTGGAGGAGGGGCTTGGACGAAGCGCGGCGTTTATCGTCGAGCCCAAGCTGGACGGTGCCTCCCTCGAGCTCGAGTACCGCGGCGGCACGCTCGCCATGGCGCTCACTCGGGGCGACGGCACGCAGGGAGAGGTGATCACAGCCAATGCCCGCACCATACGCGGACTGCCGCTCTCCATTCCCGAGCAGGGCGAGGTGATCGTGCGCGGCGAGGTGTTCATCCACCGTGCGGATCTCGAAACCGTGAACCTCGAGCGGGAGAAAGCCGGGGAGCCGCGGTTTGTCAATCCCCGCAATGCTGCCGCAGGCTCCTTGCGTCTTCTCGATCCGAGGGCCACGGCTCGTCGGCCGCTGCGTCTGTGCCTCTATGAGTTGGTTGCGGCGCCTGTCATGCCATCCACCCATGCCGAGGCCCTCCGCGAGATTCGGCGCTTGGGTTTGCCGTCCCATGGGCGGGAGCGATGGTGCGCTCGTGGTTCGGAGGTCCTTTCTGCGGTGCGGACGTTGGGACAAGGGCGCGCTGCGCTGCCGTTCGACATCGATGGTGCGGTGATCAAGCTCGATGATTTGGCGGCTCGGGCCATGCTCGGGTTCACCGCGCGTTTCCCAAGATTCGCCGTGGCCTACAAATTCGAGGCAGAGCGCGCCACCACGAGACTTCTCGGGATCACGGTCCAGGTCGGGCGCACAGGCGCCTTGACGCCCGTCGCCGAGCTGGAGCCCGTGTTTCTGGCTGGCACGACCGTAAGCCGCGCGTCGTTGCACAATGAGGATGAGATCCACGCCAAGGATATCCGGGTTGGCGATGACGTCATCATCGAGAAGGCCGGAGAGATCATCCCGCAAGTGGTGGACGTGGTACCGGCAGCTGCCGAGCTCCGCGGCCAGAGGTTCGCCATGCCTGGGCAGTGTCCGGCCTGCGGCGCTGCCACTGCTCGGGGAGAGGGCGAGGCCCGCTGGCGCTGCATGGGAACGCTGACCTGTCCGGCCCAGCTCAAGGCCAGCCTGGTCCACTTCGCCCGGCGCCAGGCCATGGATATCGACCACCTGGGCCCGAGCGTCGTGGAGCAGCTCGTGGACTTGGATCTCGTCCGCAGCCCAGCGGATCTGTACCGCCTCTCTGCCGAGAAGGTCGCAAGCCTGCCGCGCATGGGCGAAAAAAGCGCTCAAAATCTCATCGACGCCATTGCGAGAAGCCGCCATCGTACTTTGGACAAGCTTCTCGCCGGGATAGGCATTCCCCTGCTCGGGGACGTGGCCGCAACCCAGATCTCCAATCGCTACGAGTCGCTGCGCCATTTCCTCGAGCAGGATCCCGCCGCTGAAGAGGAAGCCTTGTCCGCGCTGCATGGCATTGGTCCCAAGCTCGCGGCCTCCGTGGCCGGCGCGCTTCGGGATGAGCGGTTTTGGGGGGTGCTTTCGGAGCTTCTCAACCTCGGCGTGAATCCAAAGGCGCAAAGCCGGCCCGCGGCGAGCGGACCGCTCTACGGCAAAACGTTCTGTGTGACCGGCACGTTGTCCAGACCAAGGACCGACATTCACGCCGATATCGAGCGCAAAGGGGGTCAGGTTCACACGTCGGTCAAGAAGGGTACGACCTATCTCGTCGCGGGTGAAAAAGTCGGGGCGAGTAAGATCGAGAAGGCCAAAGCGCTCGGGACCAAGGTCATCTCCGAGGCCGAGTTGCTCGAGTTGCTCCGCTAATGTGTAGGACATCCGCAAAGGCGAAGCCTTCTCGCAGCACTGTTTCACCGACGAGAATCTCGATGGGCGCGTCGAAGTACGGTGCGTACCAGACAAAGGAATGCAGCTCGCCGTTTTCACCGCAGGGGTCGACGTCCACCGGCAGGTCTTGGAGCAGCGCGGCGTCATAGCTGCGGCCGGCGAACGACGGTTCGAGCACTTTGGGATCGACGCAGGTCACGACAGCGCGGTAACCGCTTGCGATGAGCTCTCGCGCGAGCGCACGTGTGTCGCGCCCCCACAGCGGGAAAGCGGCGCTCATCCCGACCGTCGCGAGCTGCGCCTCGCGGTAGCGCCGGATGTCTTCGAGGAAGAGATCGCCAAACACCACCTGCTCGACGCCAGCGTCCCGCGCCGCATGCATGGCCTGCCCCATGCGCTCGGCATAGTCCTCGTTGGTGCAGGGTGAAGGGATCTCGACCACCGTGAGCGGCAGCTTGGCCGCGCGCGCCTGGGCCTCGAGCAGTCCGCGTCGCACGCCGTGCATCGAGACGCGGTCAAAGGTCTTGGTCACTGTGGTCAAAAGGCCCACGATTTCGAGGTCACCCGATTCGCGGGCGACCTGAAGAGCCATGGCAGCGTCCTTGCCCGTGCTCCAGGCGATGAGGGCTTTCGGTTTCGGCATCGTGTGGTCCTCTGGCTCGGGTGTCGTCGCCGTTCACAGAGCCAGGGCGGTTCGCAGTGGGGCTAGGGCGCCGTCCTTGCCTCGCCGGGATCTCAGCACCACGATCTCTTCGGCGCAGTCGGGAGAGAGGTGATGATCGCAAGCCAGGGCGCTCGTCGCAAGAGCCCTGGCCTTGGCCGCGCCCGCGTCGAACCTCGCAACGAACGCCGGCCGGATGCGCCGAGTCGTTCCCGACGCCACGGCCTCGCCCGCCACTTCGATGCCCCGCAGACCCTCGGCCTTGCCCGGCATGCGCAGGCGCACCTCGAGGGGGCCGGATTCGTCCTCGCGGACCCACAAGCGGATCTGCGCTCCGTCTTTGCCCAGGAGCTTTCGGGCCGTCTTGCGCCACTTGTCGAGCAGGGGAAAGGCCTCGAGCAGGATGTCGTGAGGCAGCTCGGAGCGCACGTTCGAAAACCATGCGCTGACGCCCAGCAAGAGGCCATCGACCATGACGATCCAAGCCAGCCGAGGGAGCTCTCCGCGCAGCACGTAGGCCACTGCGCTCAGCTTGGCGAGGAAAAGGACGAAGGTAGCGGCACCCCGAAGGGTGGAGATATCCACGATGCAGGTACGACTGCGCCCGTAGGCCGCGGATAGGGAGCGATAGCGGCTCTCCTGCGCGTCGTCGAGGGCACGCCACGACCCGCCGGGTCTGGGTTTGCGAGCCTCGGTGGTGCGCGCGGTGAGCAGCAGGAGCGCCCCAGCCGCGATGGCCGGGACGCCGGCGGCCACCGACGACCACAGCTGCACCGCCACGCCACCGAGCACCGCGCCCGTGGACAGAGCTGCGCGCAGGGCTATCCCCGTGTGGGGTAGGACGGCAAACCGCGCTGCCAGGCCCACTTGCTCGTAAACCCGATGCACATGGTACGCTTTTCGCCATAGAGTCGCGAGGCAGCACAGCACAACGGCGAAGGCCCCGGCAAGGGGAAGCAGTGGCGCAGGGGCAGGCGCAGTGGATGCGGCGACGGGCGTGGCCTCGAACCCGCTTGGCTGTCCGAATCCGGGTGCCGAAGGCCCCCCAATGGCGAGACGTCCTATGAGATTCGGGTCGAAGGACGCGATGACCCGCATCGGGTACCACCGTACGGCCCTGAACTTGGTGAGCACCACCGCGTCGAGATTGAGTTCGATTTCGTAGTCTGCGGTGGTGGTGGGATCGAGGACGATGGGGGCATCCTTGGATGGACCGGGCAGTTCGAGTCGAAAGCTCATTCGTTCGAATCCCCAATCCCAGACGAGCGGAGTGAAGTCGAGTCTGGCCCGCCCTTCGTACACCCGCAGGTTGTCTTGCTCGATGAGGTCGATCTCGTGGAGGAGCTCAAAGGTGATCGCGCCTTTGGACATCTCTGCGTTGTCGGCCAGGGACAATCTGGTGCGACCGTCCTTCTGCTCTTCTGCGGAAAGGCCGTAGGCAACGCCGCTGTCTGTCCGAGCGAGACACTGGTCGATTCGAAGGGCCGCGCCCGGCAAGGCCGCGAGGTCGAAGCCATGGAATGAGCCGCCTTGCACCTCGAAGCGGACCGTTGTCCTCACGGCCGCGGAGCCGTCCGACGAGAGAGCGACGGTGACTTGCGCCCGATCAGGTGAAACCGATGTCCAGGAGAATGCGGCTCGAGGGACGGCTGCGAAAAGCGCGATGAGCAGCGCTGCGAGCATGAGGTGTCGCATGAGCAATAAGTGCATACCACCAGAATATTGCTAAGCAAAAAGAAGAATCAATTTTTGGGCGTAGGTTCGTTGAGCGCGGCTCGAACCGCGGCGGCGATACCCGCGCGATCCCAATACCCGACATGGGTCTCGACCACGCGCCCGTCGCGGCCGAGGACATAGAGGGAGGGCAAGATCCTGACGCGGTAGGCCGTGGCCGCAGCGTCGTCCCCCACCACCAAAGGGTAGGAAACCCCTAGCTGCTGTCCGAACCGCGCCACCTCTTCCCGGTCTTCGCCTCCCACGGCGATGCCGACGACCTTTAGTCCCTGGTCGCGGTTGCGCGCGGCAACGGCTTCGAGCGCTTCCATCGTTTTGATGCAGGGAGGACAGGACGTAGACCAGAAATCCAGCACCACGACTTGTCCGCGCAGCGCGGAAAGGGAGAACTCGCCAGTGCCGCCGTGGGCGACCGGAAACCGCAACTGTGGCGCCGGCGTGCCATCGGGCAACAGGCCGCTGCCCATGGCCTGGCTTCCCAAGTAGAGGATGAGGGCCGCGAGGGCCACGAGGCCGACTCGCGTCGACCACGCAGAAGGCTTGGTTTTTGGGGAAGGTTCATCCATGGCGCTTCTCAACTCCCTGCTTGCCGTGCGTAACGATGCTCTGCACATAAGGCAAGACCACGGAGAACGCCGCTCCTGTTGCGTAGCGCTCGTCGAGCTTGAGGGTTCCGCCGTGCTCGAGCACGATCTTCTTACTAATGGCCAGGCCCAACCCCGTGCCGGACTCCTTTGTCGTGAAGTAAGGATCGAAGATGACTGGTTCGCTGCTCCGCGGGACGCCGGGGCCGTTGTCCTCGACCCGAAGCTCCAGCTCCGAGTACTTGCGGCTCGAGCGGTACAAGGCCCGTATCCGCACGAGCGGATCCTTCACATTGGCGCCGCGTAGGGCCTCGATGGCGTTTCGCACCAGGTTGTCGACCACGCGCTTCATCATGGTCGCGTCGAGCCCGACGAGCACCTGACCGCGCGGCGCTTCGAAGACCAATCGAACCCCCTGCTGCTCTGCCACGGGTCCGAGGGAGGCTTCGCAGTCGTCGAGAAAAGTCGCGATGTCCGTGGGCTCGGGGCGAATTTCCGGGAGCTTTGCAAAGGACGAGAACGCGGCTGTCAGCCGGTGTAGGGTCTCGACCTCTTCTTCGATGATCTCGGTCGACTGGGCGAGCAGCCGCTCGAAAGCCGGGTCGCCGCCGCAGTACTTGCGACGCAATTCCTGAGCTGCGAGCTGAATGGGAGTCAGGGGGTTCTTGATTTCGTGCGCCAGCCGTCGGGCCATCTCCTGCCAGGCCGATATCTTTTGCAGATATTCGATGCGGGCGCGATTGTCCGACAACTCGGTGAGCATGCTGTTGAACGACTCCACGAGTCGCCCAACCTCGTCGTCCGCTCCAGGATCCACGCGCACCGAGAGATCGCCGGAGGCCACCACCGAGGTGGCTTGCCCTAAGCGATGGATGCGCCTGGCCAACCTCCGTGCCCACAGAAGCCCTACGAGCACGCTGACGACAAAGGAAATAGTGAGGAGCGCCAAGTACACCCACACGAAGCGATTGGCGAGGTACTTGGTCGGGCTGCCCGCCAGGGCCTTGTAGGTTTCGTACTGGTCGCCCGCGGTTTTGTATTCGGTCAGCAGCCGCTCCTCGACGCCATAGGTCGCTTCCAGCCGGATGTACGGACCCCATGAGACGTCTGTGCTCTTGGTGACCGTGAGCTCTTGTCTGCGAGGCTCCGAGGCGACTGGCACTGCTTCGAGAAAGCCGCCGGTCTTGTCTTCTAGGGTCACTTTACGCAGCCGGAAGTGACGCTCCACGAGCGCGCGCAGGGCGTCCTGGAGGACCTCGGGATCTTCTGTTTCGGCCGCAGCCGCAAGGGCGTGGGAATCGGCGAGATCGACAAAGCCTTGCGCGATCTCTTGCTTGATTTCTTGGATGCGGGCGCGGTGCAGATCGAGACCTCGTTGCAATTGCCCGGCGATCTCTTCGTTGAGGCCGAGCTGCAATGAGGTATCGACCAATTTTTTGACGAGCAGGACGGAAAACCCCAAGGGCAAGAGCACGGTGAACAGGACAGCCGTGAGGATCTTGACGTCCAGCCTTCGAATCATGGGTGACCCAGTTGGAACCACTGGGAATCGAACTCCACCGAGTGGTCTGCTTGCCCAATGCGCCGATCGACGAACGTGCCTACGAAGGAGCCGAAGAGGTTGGTTTGACCGCTGTCAGCGGACTTGCCAGCCGGAGGTCGAGCGAGCCACCGTCGAATATTCTCCACCATGCGCCGAGAGACGGGGTTGATCTCGACGGCGACGTGCAGTTTGTACTGTCCTGCAGGCAGAGGGCTCACGGCGATGACTCGATCCCGCAGGAGCTGTCCTGTCACGGCCATGGCCTCTTCGACGCGTGCGACCGTGGCGCGGCGCCGTCCGCGATCGTCCTCAATAGTGATTTGATATCGCTCCTCCCAAAGGTCATAGACGATTTCCATTGAGCGAGCCCAGCCGGCCACGGTTTTGCCGCTGCTGCTGCGCAGCTCGAGCGCCAGCACCACGCGGGTAGGAAGTCCAGAGCTCAGCTTGGCCTGAACCTTTCGCGCAAACACGTCCCGGTAGTCGCAGGTCACCTGCAAGCTGCCCTGTTGGACCCACGCGTTCAGGGTGCGCGTTGGCTGGGGCTCGGCGGCCACGGCCTGACGGGGTGTCCAAAGGCCCAACATCATGGCGATGGCGAGCCTCGCTGCAAGCCCGTGGCGTGTGCCGTGCTTCATTCTTCCGCCGCCTGGTCCCCTACGAGAGGTACGAAGCGGAACAAGTTGGCGAGCGAGACGACGAACAAGCCGACTCCAGTGTCGATGCGAACTCCGATATCGGCGGTGAAGTCCATGGGCACGGAGCGGATGCCGTCATACTCTGGCGAGTCGATGCGTAGATGGTCCCCTGAGATGAGAAGGAAAAGGCCGGCGCCGAGAAATGCGTCGATGCCGTAGACCAGCCCTTGGCCGCGGTACAGGGGAAGGGAGTATTCGAGGTTGAGGCTTGCGGCCATATCCTCGTAATGCATCTCCTGAATGGCTGTTTCGAGCACGTTGGGCTTGAGGTGGGTAAAGCTCATCTGCAGGATGCGCGACGGCACAAAGGACGAGAAGTCGCCGACAAAAAACTGATCGATGAACGGAGAGTTGCCGAGGATCAGCCCGCCGAACAGGCCGAGGCGAATCGATTGCCTCCGGGGCAGGCCGAAGTACTCGTCGTGGGCCAGAGTGAACTTGGCGTACTCGTAGTCCGAGCCGATGATCCGAGTGGCGAGTTGGACGTCGAGAGCGGTTTTCCGGCCTGTCCCCGGTAGCCAGGGGTTGTCGCGGGTGTCGCGTACGACCTGGAACAAGACGCTCGACAAAAGCGAGGCGCCTGGAAGCATGTGGCCGAACACGACAGGATGGCGTTCGCCAAAGGTCCTGTGAGAGGCCGCTGCCGGGAATCTGGCCTGATACTCCTCGAGCCGATAGTCGAGGGTTGTATAGAAACGCCCGCGGTACACGTAGCCCGTTCCGAGTCGCAGCCCAGCCCTGTCGTACCGCATCTCCGCATAGTCGCTGTATTGGGGCGCTCCGTCTTTGCCGATACACGAGTGGACACAGATGTCCTTGTTGCCAAAGTAGTCCCTGGCGTGGGTGAACAGGCCCTGGACGTGAAAGCCGAACTCGGAGCCGAGGAAGTGGTCGTCGGAAAAACCGATGCGGTAGCCGTATTGGTCCTTGGCTGCGATGGCAGCGGCCTGTACTTGAATGGTCGAGCCGATGAACGAACGCTCACCGAGATCCAGAAAGCCGTAGGGTGTGATCTCGGACAGGCCGAATGCCAGATCCTGAATCACCAGGGTATTGCGCTCTTTGACCCGCACGACGAGGACGACCCAGCCGCGCTCCGAGCCCCGCACCAAGGAGAGTTGTGCATCGCGAAACAGGCCTGTGGCCAAAAGCCGGTAGCGAGTGGCTTCCAGGCGCGGATCGTCGGCGGCGAACACCTCGCCGAGCTCCAGGCTGATGTAGCGCCGCACGGTCTGGTCGAGCATCTTGGCATTGCCGTGCACCTCGATGCGCTCCAGCGCGTAGCGCGGGCTTTGGGGCTCTGGGTTCTCTTTCTCGTCTGGCAAAGGCGACCAGATGGCGGTGGCCGATGGCTCCTGCGGTGGCCCCACCGGGCTGTCCTCTGCATGGACCGACATGGAAGGCAAAAGGAGGAAACCACAAACCACTGCGAAGAGCCCCGGCCTCATGTGCGCGCTCCAGGACCGAGCAAGCCGCCGAGAGCTGCCGCAGCCGCGCCTGGCACCGAGGCGATGGCCGCGACGACCAGGGCATCCGTGGACAGCACAGCCAGACACCCGCCCACGACAGCGGACATGAGCACGACGCCGATGGCCGGCTCCTTGACCAACGTCCGCCGCGCGAGCCATGTGATAGCCGCGCCAGTGAGGGCGCAGGACAAGAGGAACAGACCCCCGGATATGGCGAGCACGCCCACGAGACTGCGCATGGCCGAGCCGAGGTCTGGCCCGAGCTTCAGGCCCAGACCGACCGAAATCGCGGCGAGGGTGCCCTGCGTCAGGACCGAGAACCCCAAGCACAGGGCGCAAGCCAGCAAGACCATGTGCCAGGATACCTCGCGGACAGGCGGCAGAATGGGCTTGCCCTGACGCTGCATCATGGCCGTCGACAGCGAGAGCACGACTCCGCACTTGCGGCAATACTGGTTGCTCGGCGGATTCGGCGCACCGCATTTTCGGCAGGGCATGGAAAGCTGTTCGTTCATTGTTGAGCACGATATCCCGACCTTCGTTCCGGCGCAACACCGGCTCGACCTGAGGCCTAGAGATGTGAGAAGATAGCGCAGCGAGATGGCGCCATCGGAGGTGTTATTCATGGGCCGCTACACTTTGAATGCTCTTTTCGTTTGGCCCCTGCTGGCGCTCGTCGCCGGCTGTGGTGGCAGCTCGACCTCGGGCGGGGATGGCACGACCCAGGATGATGTCGGCATTTCCTCGGACACTGGGGACACCGCTTCGCACACGGAGTCGCAGGAAGAGGAGAGGCAGGATTCCGAAACGACCGACCAGGGATCCACGGACAAGAGCTCGGACAGCGAGGTCGAGAGCGATCCTCCCGTCGAGACAGTGCCCCCTGAGTGCGAGACCGGCCAGCAGGCGCAGTGCGTTGCCGTAGACCCAGGCTATCCCTCGGGTACGGCCATCTGCGGCGATGAGGGCGAGTGGGATCTGTCGGGGTGCTGGTACGGCGACGCCTTTACCGAGCCGGGTGGCTGGATCGACCCAGGAGCGGCGGTGAAGATCGGGTACATTCTCAACGGCGCTCGCATGGAGGATCAGATGTACATCCTCCAGCATCAAACGCAGGTCCTGCCCAAGGCCGTTTTCCGTGGCGAGCACCTCCACAAGCCGTTTCCACCCGCGGGCGTGAACCTCACCTATGGGTGGCGCGTCGACATGAGTGGAGAGCCGGCCATCCTCGTGCTGCAGATGACCAATCAGGGAATCACCCCCAAGAGCCCCATGGTGCAGATGATTTTTTTAACAGACGACCTCGAGCCCGGGGATTATCTCGTTGGGCAGGATGTCGTGGCATCGCTCATCAACGTGGATGCCAAGACCCAGAGCCAATGTGTGGTAGGCGTGGCGTACGGCGGTTCGGTGCGGGTCACGGAATCCAAGAACACCACGAAGGTGGAAGGCGGCAGCTTCTCTTTCGAGTTGCCCTACGAGATTCACCTATACCACCCCTCTGACACCACGTTCGGCGATCTGTCGGGGACTTTCGAGGGAATCGAGGTTTGTCCCTAGCGCGCCAAGGAGATTCGCGATGACTACTAGCCTGGCAGACCAAGCCCAAACCTGCGCTCGGCTGATCGAGGGAGCGGGGCGCATCGTCCTACTCAGCGGCGCCGGAATGTCCACGTCCGCTGGTATCGCCGATTTCCGCGGCCCCCAAGGTCTCTACCGCAAGGCTGGGATCGACGACCCGGAGCTCATTTTCGACATCGACACTTTTCACCGCAGCCCAGAGGTGTTCTATTCTTTCCATTGCGCGTTTCTGCGGCTGTTGGAAACAGTTCAGCCCACCTGCGCTCATCGGTTTTTCGCCGCGCTCGAGGATCAGGGCAAACTCGAAGCGATCATCACTCAGAACATCGACTCCCTGCACCAGCGGGCCGGTTCTCGCAAGGTGCTGGAGATCCACGGCGGTGTATGGGACACCTCATGTGTCGATTGCAACCGGCACTACGAATTCGAACAAGCCAAGGCAAAAACCTTTGCCGAGGGCGTGCCGCGCTGCGACGAGTGCGAGGGCTTGCTCAAGCCCCACGTGGTGTTCTTCGGC
>JALOQD010000003.1 GCA_025453525.1 Myxococcota bacterium | reverse complement strand
GCCAAGTCCCAGCTATCGAACACCATCCGCGGTTTGCGGGAACGGCTGTTGCGGGATCTACGCGCCACGGCCGAACAGGATTATCGACTCTCGGTGCGCGCCCAAGACGCCGGGCTCTCTGAGGCCGCGCGCATCCGTCGCAAGCGGCTCGAAGACTGGCTCGATGAACGTGCGCGCTCTGCCTCGCCGAAGAACGACAACGCCCGTACCGAGGCGCGCGAGCGCTTCCTCAGCCAGGCGGTCAAGGACGCCGCGGCCACGCTGCTCAACCGGCTCGTCCTGCTGCGCCACATGGAGGCCGTGGGCATGGTCGCGCCGCCGGTGGTTACGGGCGGTTGGAACAGCAAGGGGTATCGTGAGTTTCGCGAGTTTGCTCCGGCCCTGCTCGGCGACGAGACTGAGGGTTACGCCTACTTGCTAAAAGTTGTGTGCGACGAGTTGGCCCTCGACCTGCCGGGCTTGTTTGGTGACGTGGGCCTCAGCCACCTGTTCCGCGTGCCGGCGTCCACCTTACGTGAGGTCGTGGAGCAGCTCGACGACAAGGAGCTCGAGAGCGCCTGGACCGACGACACGACCTTGGGCTGGGTCTACCAGTACTGGAACGACCCCGAGCGCGAGGCGCTGGACGCCAAGATCAACGGCGGCGGCAAGGTCGAGCCGCACGAGATCGCCTCCAAGACGCAGATGTTCACCGAGCGCTACATGGTGGAGTGGTTGCTCCACAACAGCCTCGGGCTGACCTGGCTGTGTATGTGCAAGAAGCACGGCTGGACGGCAGACGCAACCTCACCCCCCGGCCCCCTCTCCATGAATGGCGAGGGGGAGTCCGAGGCGGAGAGTGTCCTGGAGGCGTTGGACCGGCGACGGGCCATGTGGCGGGAGAAGCGCGAGCGGGGCGAGGTGGCGCTCGATGCGCTGATGCCGGTGAGCGAAGGCCTCGAGGATCGCTGGAAGTACTATGTGCCGCAGCCGATCCCGGACGACGCGGTGGCCTCTGCTCCCGAGTCGATCCGCGACCTCAAGCTCCTCGACCCGGCGTGCGGCTCTGGGCACTTCTTGATCATCGCCTTCGATCTGCTGGCCGAGCTGCACCGCGAAGAGGCGCGGCACCGCGGCGAGACGTGGAGCGACCAGGAGATCGCCGAGTCGATCCTCGAGCGCAATCTTTACGGCGTAGACATCGACCCGCGGGCCATCCAGATCGCCGCGGCCGGGCTGTACCTCAAGTCCAAGCGGCTCTCCCGTGGCGCACGCATCAAGCAGCTCAACCTCGTGGCCCCAGCACTCAACCTCGCGACTCTGCCGGACGACGACCCGGCCCTCGTGCGCCTCGTGCGCGAGATGCGCGAGGAGACGGGCATCCCCGAGGAGCTGACCCGCAAGCTGGTCAAGGCGCTCTCGGGTGTGGATCACCTGGGCACGCTGCTCAAAGTGGATGCGGCGGTGGATGAGGCGATCAGGGAGTACGAGTCGAAGTACGGCAAGGGCTCGCAGTTGGATATCAACCTCACCCCCCAGCCCCCTCTCCATGAATGGCGAGGGGGAGATAGAAATGGTGAGAAGCTGCCGGTGACTGGCGGGGCGCGAGTGTTGCCCGAAAAGGCAGAGCTCGCCCGCGTCTTTCGCAAAGATCCCACGCAGGCCGAAAAGCGAGCATGGGAGCTATTGCGCGACCGCCGCCTCTTGGGTTTGAAGTTCCGCCGCCAACAAGTTATCCAGGGGTTCATCGCAGACTTCTACTGCGCAGAGCACCATCTCGTCATTGAGTTGGATGGCCCGGTTCATGTGCATCAGCGCGAATATGACACCGCGCGTACACTGCTCTTCCAATCGCTAGGGCTCACAGAGGTGCGCGTAGGCAACGAAGAGGTCAGTGAGCGAGTTCTCGCAGAACGTGTTCTGGCGGCCATTGAGACCTCACCCCCTGGCCCCCTCTCCATAAATGGCGAGGGGGAATCAAGTGCTAGTTCGTCTCCCCCCTCGCCATTTATGGAGAGGGGGGCCGGGGGGGGTGAGGTCTCCACCAAGGCTACCCTCCTAGCCAAGCTCGAGCAGTTCCTCGCGCACCACGAAGGCGAGGAGGATCTCGGTCTGCGCCTCGACGGGGAGCAACTCGCCGCGGGGGTGCGGTTCGTGCGGATCGTCAAGGAGGACACCTACGACATCGTCGTGGGGAACCCGCCGTACCAGGGCACGAGCAAGATGGCCGACGCGAAGTACGTGGCCAAGCACTACCCGCGGGGCAAGGCGGATCTGTACGCGGCGTTCTTGGAGCGGGGGTTGGAGCTGGCGCGAAGTGGAGGAATGTCGGCGCTGCTCACGATGCGCGGGTGGATGTTCATCAACCAGTACCGAGGGCTCCGCGAGTGGCTGTTGTCCGATTTTGATCTGCGCAACATCGGCGACTTCGCGGTTGGAGCCTTTGACGAAGTGCCTAATGACGTGCTGTCCGTAGCCATTTCGACGTTCCGGAAAACCCCACCCACTCGAGCAGCCAGCGTCGCGACACAGCCCTCGCCGCCCGATGACAAGTCCTACGACCGCCAGCGCACCAACCGCAAACGAGCCGCCGTGCTCGCCCAAGTCGGCCGCTACGAGTTCGACCCGCGGGGGTTCGAGGTGATCGAGGGTGAGCCGATTGTTTATTGGTGGGGGGAGGAGTTACTAAAGGAGTATGGCAGCGCTCCGGTGATTGGGGATGTGACGCCAGGGCGTGCTGCACAGTCAACGGGCGACAATGTGCGCTTCGTTCGTTGTTGCTGGGAGATTGGTTACTCGAACCTGCGCTCATCCGTAGAGACGAGAGTGACCAGAGAACGCTGGGGTGCTTTCGTGAACGGAAGTGAAGGGCTTCAGTGGTTAGAGCCATTTCGTGAGGTTGTAAATTGGGGTGCAAACGGTCTGCCGATAAAGTCATCGAAGTGCCACAAAACGGGAGTTGAGACTTGCAGCTTGGCCAGCGAGAATCACTTCTTCCGCCTCGGCATCGCCTTCTCAATGATCGGTGCCAACTTCGCTGCTCGTGCCTACCGCTTCCCAAGCGTGTTCGGTAATAAGGGCTCGTCGGTGTTTCCCGCGGACATCCCGCAAACGCTGTGTTCGATGAACAGCTCGCGCTCGCGGATGATTCTGCAGTCTCTCAACCCTGGTATCGGATTCGAAGTCGGCGACGTTAACCGCCTTCCTCTCTTCCCTATCGAATCCGCCGACGAGATCTACACCACCATCGAAGCCGCCTTCACCGAGCACGAAGCCGCCCGCGAGAGCTCCGTGGAGTTCAAACGCCCTGGGCGTTCTGCTTGGCGGTATGCGCAGGACTGGGCTCAGCGGGCGGTGGATCGTTTGGCTGGGGCTCCTTTGCCTGCTTATGCGCCCGAGTACGATCCCCCAAAGCCCGAGAGCTTCTTGTCGTTTGCCTTGGGCGTGGCTCTGGGCCGGTTTGGGGCGGAGGGCGAGGGGATATTGGAAACCTCACCCCCTAGCCCCCTCTCCATGAATGGCGAGGGGGGATCGGGCAAGGGGCCCGGCTCTTCTCCCCCCTCGCCGTTTACGGAGAGGGGGGCCGGGGGGGGTGAGGTTTCGTCCGGAACCAGGGGGATTTGCTCCCTCCCCACCGGCATCCTCTTCCTCTCCGATGCCACCGAGCGAGACAGCCTCGACCACCCAGCGTGCGAGATGCTCAAAGCCATGTGGGCCGAGCACGGCGCCACCATTAGCCCCAAGGACGACCTGCGCTCCTACCTGCGCAAGGGCTACTTCGATTGTCACAAGGATGTTTACGAGAACCGCCCGATCACCTTCCCGCTCAGCTCGGAGAAGAAGACCTTTGTCGCCTACGCCTCGATCCACTGCTGGCAGAGCGACACCTTGCAGACGCTGCTCGCCGAGCACCTCTACCCCGAGCGCCGAAGGCTCGAGGGCGAGCTCGAGGACCTGCGCAAGGCGCGCGCCGAAAACAGGGTCACGGGCAAGACCGAGAAGCGCTTCGACCAGGTCAAAAAGGTGATGGACGAGCTCGAGGCGTTCATCGCCGCGGTTACAGAGCTCGCCGAGCACGGCCCGCCGCCCACCGACGCCAAGTGCCCGCCGCGGGAAGTCGATGCGCGCTTCGAGATGGACCTCGACGACGGCGTAATGGTCAACAGCGCCGCACTCTGGCCGCTGCTCGAGCCGCAGTGGAAAAAGCCCAAGGGCTGGTGGAAGGAGCTCGCCACCGCGCAGGGCAAAAAAGACTACGACTGGGCGCACCTCGCCATGCGCTACTTCCCCTCCCGCGTGGACGCCAAGTGCAAGCAAGACCCGTCCCTCGGCGTGGCCCACGGCTGTTTTTGGAAATACCACCCGGCCAAGACCTACCAATGGGAGCTGCGCCTCAAAGACGAGATCCGCCCGGACTTCACCATCGACGAGGTCGGCTCGGACGAGTACCGGGCTATGTTCGTGGAAGACCATCCGGAGCTTGTGCAGGAGATCCTGGCCAAGGAAATGAAGCGCCGGGAGCGCAAGGCCGCTAAGGCCGGCGCCGAAGACGACGACAACCTCAGCCTGCCGTTCGACCAGGACGGCGAGCAGAGCGAGGAAACAGACGAATAGAGAAGGACAACGTGACCATGCCAGTCCACTATCACCTTGAAAAATTCCCTCCGGCGACCCTGAACTGGGAAGCGCTGATCCCGCTCATTGGCCCAGCCACCCAGGCCATCGCTCGCTACGACGGCACCCTCTGCGTCATCCCCAATGCCGACGTGCTGCTCAGCCCGCTTGTCACCCGCGAGGCCGTGCTGTCATCTCGCATCGAGGGCACCCAGGCCACCATGGGCGAAGTGCTCGAATACGAGGCCGATGCCTCGCGCGGCGAGCTCTCGAACACGAGGCGCGACGATATCCATGAGGTGCTCAACTACCGCATCGCCATGCGCGTCGCCGAGGAGCAACTCGCTTCGCTGCCGCTGTCGCTCCGCGTGATTCGCACTGTCCATGAGGCCTTGCTCGATGGCGTCCGGGGACAAAATAAAGATCGGGGCGAGTTTCGCCGCCTCCCCAATTGGATTGGCCCGGCGGGCTGCACCATGGAACAGGCGCGCTACGTACCCATTGCCGCGGACCGCTTGCCTTCGGCCATGTCGGACTGGGAGCGCTACCTCCATTCCAGCGAACCAGATCGTCTCGTGCAGCTCGCGATCATCCACGCTGAATTCGAGGCGCTTCATCCGTTCCTGGACGGCAACGGGCGATTGGGCCGCATCATGATCCCGCTCTTCTTATGGCAGAGCGGTCTTCTCCAGCGCCCCATGTTCTATATCAGCGCCTATTTCGAGGCGAACCGCGACGCCTACTACGAACACCTGCTCGGTGTCTCCCGAGATGGGAACTGGACCGACTGGTGTCGCTTCTTCCTCGAGGCTGTCCGGGTCCAGGCTGAAGAGAACCAGTCCAGGGCAACAGCGATCATCGCCCTATACAACGAGCTGAAACTTCGCGTCGTGGAGCTCACCCACTCCGCCTACGCTATCCCTGCTCTGGATTGGATATTCTCAAATCCGATATTTCGGAGCACGGCCTTCATCGAAGGAGCGCACGTTCCGGCCCCGACAGCGCGTCGCATTCTGTCGATATTCAAAAAAGAGCTTATATTACAAGAGCTTAGTAGAAGTAAGGGGAGCCGGGCGGCTGCCTACGTCTGTCCGCGGCTGCTGAATCTTGCCAGTAGCGAGGGAGCCGTTTGATGCTCACCCATGAGCAACAAACCGATTTGTCGCTCACCAAACCCGGTTTCATGAGCGACAAATTCACGAGCTGCGCACAGATGAGCGACAAACGAGCCTGGGCAGGGTCCGCGGACTGGCCATTGGCCCTTGGACCGGGAGACGCGATATGAGTGAGCCTCGCCCTGTCACCTCGTGCATCGAGCAGGAGCTGACCACTGAGCTGCGCCGCCGCGGCATCGTCTTTTGGCTCGATAAAGACGCGCATTACAGCGCGTATGTCGACGAGCTCGTTCAGCGTCACACGGCAGGTGACTTTCCGTACCCGGTGGTGCCGTTCCGCGGCAGCTTTCTCGAGACCATGCTCACCCTCGAGGGTCACGAGAACGACCTCGACCCCACGCCACTGTTGATCCACATGCCGGGCTTCACCGAGGACACGATGCGCGGCACGCCGCTGCTCGAGCTATACAAAGCTGGCTACCGCCACCGCCGCGCGTTGGACACGGCGATCCGCGAGGCCGCGACAGGACAGGTGCCGCCAGCCGAGATCGACGCATTCCTCACGGCCAAGGACTACACCCTCGCCAAGGCCGACACCTGGCTCGCGCGGCGCGTCATCACCGGGCGCACGGACCTGTCCGAGCTGCTCGACACCTTGGGTATCGAGTTCGTCGTTCAAGACTTCCTCATCAAGAACACCGCCCTTGGCGGTCGCTTCGATAAGAACAGGCTCGAAGATCTCGAAGTGCTGCGCGCCTTCTTGGAGCGGCAGCTCGGCATGACCCGCGCCTGGATGGAGTTCGTGCAGGGCGGCGACGCCCAGGCCAGGCCCTATAGCGTGCTCGTAGATGCGCTGGCAAGCTGGGTGCTGTGCGTGGAGTACGCCGACGATTTGCGCCGCGAACCACACCTCGAAGCGCTCAGGCCATTACGCGCGCTGCACAAGTCGCTCATTGCCGTCTGCCGCGCGCAGGCCCAAACGCTACGTGAGCACTACCCCAAAGAGTACGAGACCATCGCCGACCGCGTACAGGATTACCTCGTAACCGAGCTGCCCCAAGTCAGGCCCGAAGACCTCGGCCGACTCGACACCTTCCGCAGCGAAGAGGCCCGCATTCTGGAGGCCGCGGTCACAGCCTTGCAGCAAGGCCAGTGGCAAAAGGCGCGGGAGTGGGCCGAGGAGCGCACATCAGTGCTTTCGTTCTGGCTCAGCCGCGACCGCGAGCGCATGCGTGCCTGGACCCTCGTGGCCGACGGCGCCTTGCTCGGCTGCTTAATCGAGGAGCATCAGCAGCCGTTCGCTGGTATCGCGAGCTTCGCGAGCGCTCTCACCGAGTACAAGGACCACGCGTACAAGGTCGACCAGGCGCAGCGGCGCTTTGAGGCGCGGCGACTCAACCTGCTCGGGCCCCAGCTACCGCACTTTGCCCAGCTCAAGGCCGCGGTCGGTGAGCTGCGCCGCCGCTATCGCGAGTGGGCCGACAAGCTGTCTGCCGACTTCACGGGGCTCTGCCGCGCCAAGGGCATGTTGCCCGAGCCCGAGCTGCAGCAGCGTCAGGTGTACGAGCAGGTCGTGTTGCCGCTGACCAAGGGCACAGAGAAGACCGCGGTGTTTCTGGTGGATGCGCTGCGCTACGAGATGGCAACCGAGCTCGTCGAGGAGCTCGCGACCAAGGGGACGGCCGTGACGCTCAGCGCGCGCTATGCCGAGCTGCCGACCATCACAGCCGTGGGCATGAACGCGCTCGCGCCAGTGGCACGAGATGGACGGCTGACACTGGCCGGGAGCAGCGGCTTCGAAGGCTTCAGCGCGGGCGAGTTTGCCGTCAGGACGCCAGAAAGCCGCGCCAAGGCTATGGGGCAACGCAGCTCGGGGGCGCAGGCGCTGGCGCTGACGCTCACCGAGGTCTGCGAGCTGGACTCCGATACGCTCAAGCGGAAGGTCGCGCAGAAGAAGCTCATCGTCGTGCACGACCGGGAGCTCGATGACGCGGGCGAGGCGGGCGTGGGGCTCGCCATCTTCGAGCAGACGCTCGGTCGCCTCAAGGCGGCGTGGCATCACCTCAACGCCGCGGGGGTCAAGCAGCTTGTCATTACGGCCGACCACGGCTTTCTGCTCACGGACGAGACCACCAAGGACAGGCCGTTTGGCAAGAAGACCGACCCACACCCGCGTTACGTGCTGGCACAAGAACGCCGCGCCGAGGCCGGCTTGGTCACGGTGTCGCTGGCCGAACTGGGTTACGAGGGCCGTGAGGCTTACCTGCTCTTCCCCGAGGACACGACGGTGTTCGACACGGGTCCGCGCACCGAGGGTTTTGTCCACGGCGGCAACAGCCCAGCCGAGCGCATCGTTCCGGTGCTGACCGTTACGAGCAAGTACCGCCCCAATGTGGATCTCTCGATGTACCGCGTGCTCGCCGAGCGTGAAGCCACGGTGCTCGGCTGCCATCGCATCCGTGTCCGCCTGGTGCTCGACCGTGAGAAAAGCAGCGCGCTGCCGTTTGTCCGTTCTGCCCCAGTGGGGCTTGCGCTGCAGGTGCCCGGGCGGGGCGACGATGTTCGTATTCTTGTTAAAGACGTGACCGCGCCGGGCTCGCTCAAAGGCGGCCGACTGCAGCTCCCGGTGGATGCGGAGTGGGTCGAGGTGTTCTTCAACCTCGAAGGCCCAGAGGACGAGCGCGCTCGCGTCGAGGTCTTTCATCCCGACGGCATCGAGCAGATCACCGCGTGCGTGGTGGAAGGCTGGTTCGATGTGGAGGGCAAGAAGCGTTGTCCCACCGTTCCGCCGCCGGCACCGGACCAGTGGATCGATACCCTGCCGGACGATGGTACGCGCCAACTGTTCGTCCACCTGCACCAACACGGCTCCATCTCCGAGGAAGAAGCGGCGCGGATGCTGGGTGGCGCCAGGCAACTGCGTCGGTTCTCCCTGCGGTTTGAGGAGCTCGTGGCGCGGACCCCGCTCAAAGTGCAAATCGAAAACGTGGCGGGTGTGAAGCGCTACGTGCGGAAAGGAAAGACCGATGGGAATTGATCGCCGCGACACGGAGCATGTCTTTGAGCGGCTCCGCTCTGGTGTGGTGCCCGAGCGCGGGCTCGATGCGTTTGCCGTGGGCACCTCACCCCAGCAAAGCGAGATCGCACGCCTCCTGGATTTGGCCCGCGACAGCGAAGGCGTCTTCAAGTTCCTGCGCGGTGGCTATGGGTGCGGCAAGACGTTCATGGCCCGGCTCGCCACCCTCGACGCCCAGGCCAAGGGCTTTGCCACGAGCTTCGTAGTGGTCTCGGACAACGACCTGCACTTCCACAAGTTCGAGGAGCTGTACCGCAAGGTCGTCCAAGGGCTCTCTACCTCATCGTGCCCCACGGGCGCGCTCAACGACGTCATCGACCGCTGGATCGGCAAGGTGGAGGATAGCCTCATCGCCGCCGGGGCCAACGAGAACGCCGAGGACTTCGACGACAAGGTGCAGCGCCGCATCGGCGAGGAGATCGCCGCCATGACCGGGGGCAAGGCGCCCGATGACATGGCTCGGGTGTTGCGGACCGTCTTTGCCCTCAAGCAAAGGGGCGACGTGGCAGAGGCTGGGGCGCTCATCTCCTGGCTGTCAGGCAGCGGCAATGTCGCGGCTTCGGCTAAAAAGCAGGCGGGCATCAAGGGCGATATCGCCGGCGCCGACGCCATGAAGTACTTGCAAGGCGTGCTCGAAATCGTGAAGGCCGCGGGCTACGCCGGGCTCGTCATCGTTATCGACGAGGCTGAAACTATTCTACGGATGCGTCGCGACTCCCGCGGCAAGTCCCTCAATGGCATTCGCCAAATCTGCGACGAGGCATCGCGCTTTCAAGGTCTGTTGTGGCTGTTCACTGGCACGCCCGAGTTCTTCGACACCAAGCGGGGCGTGGCTGGCTTGCAGCCGCTCCATGACCGCGTGCGGTTCCTCTCTCACGAAGGTGGTCGGGCCAGCCTGCGTCAACCTCAATTGGAGCTGCGACCGTTCGACAAAGAGCGGCTCCTCGAGGTGGCGCTCAAGCTACGGGAGATCTATCCAGCCAAGGACCGCAGCCAGCTCGAGGCCAAGGTGTCGCAAGGCTACCTGTCACATCTCGTGGACCAAGTGACAGAAGGCTTCCGCGGCGACGTGGGAGTAGTGCCCCGGCAGTTCCTGCGCCAGCTCGTCGATGTGCTAGACCTTGTAAACGACCACGACGATTTTAACCCGAGCGCCGAGAGTGGGTTCACCCTCAAGGCCGCCACCGAGGACGAGAAGCGGCTCGTCGAGGGCAAGCCGCTCTTCGACCTCGAGCCCGAGGACGACAAGGGCTACGAGCCCGCGGTCATGGAGTTTTAGGTGACGAGCACCTTTGCCAGTTTCCCGCCGCGCCTGCAGGAGGCGATTGTCTCTCGCTTGGGGTGGACGAGCCTACGACCTGTGCAGGAGCTCGCCGGCGAAGCGATCCTCGCTGGGCACAACGCGGTGGTGCTCGCTCCCACGGCTGGAGGCAAGACCGAGGCCGCGATCTTTCCGGTGCTGGTCCAGCTCATGGAGCGGCCAGTGGCGTCCGTGGGGGCGCTGTATATCGCGCCCATCAAGGCACTGCTCAACAATCAGGAAGGGCGCCTCGGCACGTACACCGAGATGGTGGGCCTGCGCCGCTTTGTTTGGCACGGCGACGCGAGCCCCACCGAGCGACGGAAGTTCGCCGAGGAACCGGCCGAGCTGCTCATGACCACCCCAGAGTCCCTGGAGGTCATGCTGCTCTCGTCGTGGGTGCCGGTGGCTCGGCTGTTTGCCGATCTGCGAGTGGTCATCATCGACGAGATCCACGCCATGGCCGGGACCGACCGCGGCGCCCACCTCATGTCCGTGCTCGAGCGCCTGGCTCGATTTACGACCAACGATGTGCAGCGCATCGGGCTCAGCGCCACGGTGGGAAACCCCGCGGAGATCCTCGAGTGGCTGTGCGGCAGCTCGAAGCGAGACGGGCTCGTCGTCGATCCGCCCAAGGTGCCCTCCAAGCGAGCCGTGGGAGTGCTGCTGCGCGAAGACGTGACGTCCATCGCACAGGAGGCAGGCGTCGTCGCACGCGGTAAAAAGAGCCTGCTGTTTTGCCAGAGCCGAGCGGTCACCGAGGGCGTGGCCCAGCGGCTGCGCGGCCAAGGGACCGACGTATTTGTGCACCACAGCTCTGTGTCCCTCGAGGAACGGCAGGCCGCAGAGGACCGGTTTCACCACGGCAAGGATGCCTGCATTGTCTGCACCTCGACCCTGGAGCTCGGCATCGACGTGGGCGACCTGGACCTCGTGTTGCAGTCCAATGCGCCGAGCACGGTCTCGTCGTTCCTGCAGCGCATGGGCCGCACAGGCCGAAGGGCTGGGCAAGTGGCCAACACCACTTTCCTGTGCGACTCAGCCGGCTCGATGCTCCAGGCCATCGCCCTCGTGGAGCTGGCCCGCGACCAGTGGATCGAGCCCGTGCGACCGCTGACGCGCTGCTGGCCCGTGCTCGTGCACCAGCTGTTTGCCATGGCCTTGCAGTTCGGCGGCGTGACCGCGGAGATGGCCTGGGAGCAGCTCTCCCGAGTCCCGGACTTCCGGGGCATCCGCCGTAACGAGTTTGACGCGCTGCTCGCCCATATGACCGCCGAGGACTACCTGTTCCTCGCGGATGGGCAGTACTCCCTGGGCGAAAAAGGGGAGCGTCAGTTTGGCAAGAAGAACTTCATGGAGCTCTACGCCGTGTTCTCGAGCCCACAGCTCTACCGCGTCAAGTCCACGAGCGACCGGGAGATCGGCTCCCTCGAGCAGGGCTTCGTGGATCAGCTAGTAGAGAGCATGAGCTCGTTCTTGCTCGGCGGTCGAGCCTGGACCGTGGACCAGATCAGCCACCCCGAACGCATCGTGCGCGTCCACGAAGCCCCCAAGGGCAAGATGCCCAAGTGGGGTGGGTTCATCCCGCAGATCCTCAGCTACGAGCTGTGCCAAAAAGTGAAGGCCGTGCTCACCAGCACCGACGACTACCCCTACCTCGACGATCTCGGCCGCGGCGCCCTCAAGGAGCAGCGCGAGGACCTCGGCGAGCTACTACGCCGCACCGGCGACGCGATCCAAATCGATGACGGCGGCGCCCACCTGTGGACCTTTGCCGGAGGGCGCATCAACTACACCCTCAAGTACGCCTTCGAGTGGCTGGGAGGTTGGAAGGCCGTGGCCGACAACTACGAGCTGCGCATCGAGGGCAACGGCGTCAGCCACGCCACTGTGGGAGAAGTGCTGCGAAAGCTGCGAGAGCCCGGTTTCTGGGAAGACTCGCAGACGGAACTAGAGCTGCGCAAGAGGCTGCCCGAGTATCGACTGTCGAAGTTCCAAAAGGTCCTGCCTGAGAAGGCCTCGGCGGAGATGGTTGGGGCGTATTTGTTGGATGTGGAGGCGACGCGGGGGTGGATAGGCGGACGGAGCTGAGGAGGCACGATCATTTTTGTGATATTCAACCCCGCCGTTGTGCGAGGAGAGGCCGCCAAGATCGTCCTCGTCACCTCAATCAGCCACGAGGTGGACGAGAGCCGCTGCGATTGGTTTTCATTCGCCCGGGATCAGGAGCCAAACCCATGAAACAATACAACGCCATCTGGCCCCTCCCCGGAGGAGCCGAGAACTACCTCATCGCCCTGCGCCGCCTCCTCGAGCATGTGGGCGCCACCACCCCCACGCGCGAGCAGATGGTCGAAAACTACCGTCAACTCTTCCCGGGCACCGATGACGAGCACGTCATTCGCACCCAGCTCCTCATACCTGTGCACCTCGGCTACATGGAGATGGACCAAGGCAAGCTCTCCCTGACCGCAGACGGCCGCGCACTACTGGCGAACCTTGAGCCCTTGGCGGTCTACGAGCGCCTGGCAGCGACGCACACAGGGTTTACCGAGATCGTTGAGGCCCTGGCGGAGCAGAAGCCCATGGGGCTCAAGGATATTCATCTCATGCTGCAACAGCGCGTCAACGACGGCTGGACACACCAAGCCCAACCGTCTTACCGCGTGAACTGGCTGCGCAGCCTTGGCCTAGTCACCAAGGACGGTGGCAAGTTCGTTCTGACTAGCCTTGGACAAAGCGCCTGTCATGTGGTCGCACCGCCTGTGCCTGTGGCACCTGTGATTGCGACCCCTCCGGTGGTCACCCCTGTCCTCTCCCGTGGCGAACAGCTTGCGGCGAGGCTCTGTGAGCTGGCTGTGGCTTCAACACGGCCCACGGAGTTCGAGGATGTGCTCACCGAGGCCTTTGGGTTCTTGGGATTCGCCGCTCGCAAGGTCGGCGGCTCTGGGGAGCCCGATGTCGTTGTCCACGCAGCCCTCGGCCCCAACTCATACACGGTCGTCGTGGACGCGAAGACCACGGGTCGAGGCTCGATTTCCCAGAGCCATGTCAACCTCAACGCGCTACTCGACCACAAGAAGAAATCCAAGGCCGACTATGTGGCGGTCGTGGCCGTGGCGTTCTCAGGAGACAACCTGCCCAAGTGGTCTAAAGAGCAAAACGTACGACTCATCGACGTGGACACGCTCAGCCAGATCCTCATCCGCCACGAGGCCACACCGTTCTCATTGATTGACCTGCGTTCGCTGTTTATCGGCGGCGGTCTAGTCGATGGCACGTCCGTGGTGGACGACTTGATGCTCACCGCCGACGATATCGAGGAAGCCCAGACTCTCCCGTCCTTGATCTTTGGCGTGCTCCTCGAAAAGCAGGCGAGCTGCAAGGCCAGGCTCGACGAGCACTCGCTGTTCTTCTTGCTCGAAGAAGAGCACGAGGTGGCGGACATCCGAGCAGCCCTCGACTTCCTGCGTTCACCATGCGTCGCGGCCATCGCCGAGGATGCGACACGAGGCCTCTCCACGCGGTATGGCATGTCTACGTTTGCCGCCAAGATGGGACGGCTGGGGGCGCTTTGCAATGGGCGACTCGCGCCCTTCGATCAGGAAATGAAATGACCAAGCAGCGACAGACGAAAGCACCTGTCCCAAAGACTGTATCTGCCGTGCGTCGACCAGCGGGCAAACCCACCCGGATACGCCGAGCGACCGCTGATACAGCTCTGCGGTCAAGCACAGGGTCTACACCTGACACCTCGGCAGCCCTCTTCGAGCGCATCGCCACGATTCTCGAGGAAGCCCGCGGCCGTGTGGTTCGGGCAGTCAACAGCGAGATGATCCTGGCGTACTGGCACATCGGCCGAGAGATCGTGGAGCAGCTACAGCAGGGTGCCGAGCGGGCGACTTATGGAGACGAGCTTCTCTCGGGCCTGTCTGCGCAGCTCACCGCGCGCTTTGGCCGGGGATATTCCGTCACAAACCTGCGCTACTTCCGGCTCTTCTATCAGGTCTACTCGAATCGCTCGCCGCAGATTCGCCACAAGGCTTGTGATGAATTGCCCGGGCACTCGGGAAAGCATCACAAGGGATGTGATGTTTCCGCGGAGCGTGCCCTGGCGGCTTCTGTGGACGAGGGGTTGAAAGGCTTTTCCGACAGGCTGAGCTGGTCTCACTATCGGACGCTGACCAAGGTCGATCACTCTGCGGAGCGTGCCTTCTACGAAATCGAAGCCGAGTGCCAAGGCTGGAGCGTGCCGCAGCTCGAGCGGCAGATCCACACATGCCTCTTCGCCCGCCTGCTCAAGAGCCGCGACAAGGCAGGTGTCATGGACCTTGCGACACGAGGGCAGGTTCTCGAGCGCCCGGTCGATGCGCTCAAGCAGCCCTACGTGCTCGACTTCCTCGAGCTTCCAGAGAGCCATCGACTGAGGGAGAGCGATCTTGAGTCGGCCATCCTCGAGAAGTTACAGCACTTCCTGCTCGAGCTCGGTAAGGGCTTTGCCTTTGTCGCCAGGCAGAAGCGCATCTCCTTTGAGGACGAGCACTTTTACATCGACCTCGTTTTCTACAACGTCATCCTCAAGTGCTATCTGCTCATCGACCTTAAGCTCGGAAAGCTCACCCACCAAGACGTTGGCCAAATGGACAGCTACGTACGGCTGTTCAATGAGCAATGCAGGACCGCGGGAGATGGCCCAACCATCGGCCTCATCCTTTGCGCCGAGAAAAACGAAGCCGTAGCGCGCTACTCAGTGCTTCACGAAAACAAGCAGCTCTTTGCCTCGAAGTACGTGACTTATCTGCCGAGCGTTGAGGAGCTGCAATGCGAAATCACGAAGGGGCGACGACTCCTCGAACCGCTGGGAGCGGGAGACCAGACCGCCGTTGCTCCTGCCACGCCGCGACGAAAGAAAGGCGGCAAGTGAGCGCCCGCTGTTAAATCGACCGGGCACTGCGCACAGCAGAGGTAAAGGAGACCATGACAACCCCCGCCACCCTCACCCGCCTGGAGAAGGTCGCCGCGGACAACGGCTTTGACCTGCCTGGTCCCCACGAGGGCGACTGGCTCCACTTCTCGAGCACGCAGGTGCCGCTCAATGTCTGGCTCATGGCGCTGGGCGACAACCTCTACCTCGCCGCGTTCTCCCAAAAGAACGTCAGCCTCGCCCTCGACGATCTCGGCTCGCCCATGGTGAGCCCGATGCCCAAAGGCGCAGTGGGCCTGCGCAGCGTGCCGAGCATCCCAGCGCTGCACCATCTGTCCAGCTGTCGCGGACCCTACCCACCGCGCTCCTCGATGCCTACCAAACCCGCACGGCCCACCTGCCCAAGTCTACCGAGGTCGAGCGGCTCGTGGTGCAGCGAGTAGGGCAGGACATCTTCCGCAATGGCCTCCTCGACTACTGGGACAATCGCTGCGCCGTGACCGGCCTCGGTGTCCCAGAGCTCCTGCGCGCCAGCCACATCAAACCCTGGGCCGACTGCGAGAGGGATGATGAGCGCCTCGATGTGTTCAACGGTCTGCTGCTCGCACCCCACCTCGACGCGGCCTTTGACCACGGGTTCATCACCTTTGGCGCGGACGGCGTCATGGTCATCGCCAACGAACTGTGTCGCGAAGACAAGGAGGTCCTCGGCCTACAGCCGCAGATGCGCCTCGAGCGGATCGCCGCGGAGCACCGGCCTTATCTCGAGTGGCATCGGGAGCGGGTGTTCAGAGGATAGAGGCCGCGGCCATGGCCTGGGCGTCAGAAGCAACTCCTGCTCGGTCAGCCCTTCACCAACCTGAAGCTGACCTGGTAGCGGTAGAACTCCACGTTGGGCGCGACGGCCAAGGCACGGCGCAGGCGCTGGTCGTCTTCGAGGGCGATGATGATGCCTCGGACGGTCTGGCCCGGCTCGGCGAGCTCCTCCTGCACGTAGCCCATGTAGCGCAGAACTTGCCCGACCACGACATCGCTCGCTCGCCCCTTTTTCAACTCCAGAACGAGTAGCTCCTTCTTGTCCTTGCGAATCGCGAGCACATCGATAGGGCCGGTGTCGGTCTGGTATTGCTGTCCGACGGCCTCGCCGTCTTCCTCGAACACGTCGTAGTCCCGGCCGAGCTCCATCTGCGCCCAGTTTCGCACCAGGAAGTCCTCGAGATGCTTCTCCATGGCAAAGGCCGCCGGGTCTTCCACGGTTGGGTCGGAGGAGACAAGCACCGGAGCCTTCATGCCACCCATGAGCCGCTCGACCTCCTCGGCGTGGCGAGTCACATCGCTGACCGTGCCCACCGAGCCCGTGGAGTTGCGCAGAGCCTCGCTCATCGCCGCACGCTCGACAGGAGTTGGCATCCAACGCACAGGGCGCCGGTGCGGCAGTCTCGTGCCGGAGACGTGTTGGTATTCGCCGACGACCTCACCGACTCGGTAGCTCCCCTTGCCGTCTGGGCAGATCACGATGTCGCCAACCTTGATGCCCTTCGACACTGTCCACAGCGCGCCACAGGCCAAACCCGCGCCGATCTTCGTCTTCCCTGGATGGCCTGCGAGGTAGACGGGAATGTACCGCTCGTTGAAGGCTCGCCACTCGTCGGGCAGCGCGAGGGCGAGGTCTTCGTCGATGCCGAAATCGACACCGATATAGCCCTCGGTAAAACACGACTCGGCGAAAGCGCTCTTGCGACCGAGCATCACGCGGTAATATTTCTTCATCTGGACCTCCACCCGTCAGCCGCCGAGCTGCTCGTCGCAGCTCTGCCACAGGGAGGAATAGCGTTCGGACTTCTTGAGAGCCATGAAACCAACTCTTCAATCGGCCGCGCGGAGAGCGACCGCAAAACGCATGATTCACAAACTGCTGCCAAACATATCACCAGCCGTGGTTTTGTTCATCAAATGGCCGTGGGGTTCTTGATAGCCAAGGACTGCGACACGGACGTAGGCACTTTCAGAGCGATTTGGAGGACGCAGAGCCTGCCGTTGTCACCAGGCATCGTAAAGCGAGCAGAGTGAGCACCACGCTCGCGATACCGAACGGTGCCCCTGCCAATATGAGGGCAAAGTGCGCAGAATAGGTAACTTCAAAAGACAGCAAAGCCGCCCCAATCTTAGTTGCCCACATCACTGTAAACGGCAGCAATTCTACAAGGACTGATAACAACAAGAGACGGCTTGCCTTGAGATCTGCCCGGCGAACGGGTCCACGAGCCACCGCAGCAGTTGCAAGCAGCAGTCCCAACTGCAGCGGCAGTGGAAGCCAGAATGCAACGGCCTGTAGCCCAATGGTTGCTCCCATCATCGCTCCCCTCCTGACTTCCCGCGTTCTGCAACGAGGGCCCGTGAAAAAGCCACGAACCCAACGATGAGGAGCAAGGACGGCACAACACTCGCTAAGGTCTCGAGAAGATCGATCCCATGCGAGGGCGAACCACGCAGCCAAATCACAATGATCGGCCAGATCTCGTTCGCCAGACCCACAAGCGCCGCCGAGATGAACCACGTCGCGACCCCGCGATGCCTGCGCGTCCCTGGTCGCAATGCCAGCACGATGAGCGTGCAGTAAAACACCACGAACAGACACCGCGCAGCGAAGTTGCTCAGTTCAGTCAGCCATATCAGGTGAGATTCCATAGCAGCAGGCTAGGTGTGGCGCGGAGGTACGTCAAGGCAATGCTTTTCGCTGGACCCCAGCGGGAACCTCCATTGAGGTGCCCATCTATCTCCGCTCCCAGGACCAGCCGCATTGCGCTAATCTGGGCTCTTGACGACCGTACTTTCTAAACAACAAGGAGCCCTACGATGCCCTGCGGCCTCAATGATTCCTTCTTCGCCGATCTCAAAGACGGCCTGCTATCGGCGTTCCTCGAACGGGTTCGTCTGGACCGCACCTTGTGCCTCGAACTGCGGAATAACTACGTGAACATCTATTACCGCGGCGGCAGCCTGCTGCGGATTGACCCTGCTGGCCAGGGCTACACAGCCACCTTCGACCTGAAATACCTGCGTGGCTGCGAGGATCTCGTGAGCGTGACTCTGCCATCGTCCAATCTACGCAACTCCAGTGACGTCGCGGCCTGGCTCTCGGCGTTCCCTTCGCTCAAGTTGGCCATGGATCTGCACTTCGGCCGTCACCCCAAGGAGGAACGCGAGGCGCAGCAACTCATGGTGCGCGAGAACAACTTTGGCTCCATGAGCCGCGCTACGGACTACTACATCTGCGATCTCGAGTACGCGAATAGGCATGGCCGCTTTGACCTCGTGGCTGTTCATTGGCCGTCGGAGAGCATGTCCCGTAGGCAATGCATTGGTCGGCGGCTGGTGCTCGTCGAAGTCAAGTACGGCGAAGGCGCTATCGATGGCACGGCCGGGGTCCACTCCCACATCGTCGACATCAACACGTTCCTCAACGATGCCTCCAACCTCGTGGCGCTGAAGCAAGAGATGGTGCGCGTGTTCAACCAGAAGCGGGCATTGGGGCTCGTGGACTGTGGCCTCGACCTCGAGGGCTTCAGCGACGAGCCGCCCATGCTACTGCTCGTACTTGTCAATCACGATCCGGCGAGCGTTAAGTTGCGTCGAGCGCTTGAAACGCTGCCGCCGAGCCCCCACGCACCGGTGTACCTCGCAACCCCGTGCCTCCTGGGATATGGCCTGTTCGACCAGGCCGTGCTGCCGCTCGAAGAAGCCCGGCTGTGTTTCGCAGATTGCCTTTAGAGCGACGCCTCAACCGCCTCGATCAGCGCCCGCAATTCCTCGGCTTGCCGCGCCTTGGGCACATCGACGAACGCTACATACGGGTGGCCGGTGGCGGTGAACCCCCGCGCGGCGAAGTGCGCGAGGAAGTCGAGCTTGATCGCGCTGCGGGTGTTGCGACCGCAGTAGAGTCGTCGGCCGCGGTGCACGATGACAGACACGGGTTTTTTATGCTGCTGTTGGGCGCGCAGGCCGTAGTGCTTCAGCGGCACGTGGAACGCGTCGGGGATGTGCACAACCACCACATGCTCGTGGAGCTCGGTCCGCGCGGTCTCGAGCACCCGGTCCACCTGGGCGGCCTGGCCTTGCACGGTCTTGCCGATGATGACCATGGACTGGTCTGGCGCCTCGCCCCGCGGCGCCGCGGCGATCACCTTGGGCAGCTCGCGCAGCATGAACGAGATCTGGTCCCACGCTTCGGACAGCCCGTCGAAGATGAGCGTCCACTCGGTCGCGAAACCCGGTACGCACAGGGACCGCACAAAGACCATGGGCTTGTGCACACTCGGCACGAAACCGCGCTGAACCAGCAAGTGCATAGTCGTCGTGGGCTCGCTGTCCTCGGGCAACACGAGCCGCACAAACGGAGGCGGCGCATCCGTGGCCCGCACCGGATGATGGTCGACCCAGGTGAGCGCGAAGTTCGGCAAATTCGGCATGTCCGACCAGCTCGCGGGAGTGGGGATGTCGAGCAGCCACACGTGATCGCCGGGCTGGGCATCTGTCGTCGAGACAAGCGAGCAGCCGTCCTTGCTCTGGGTGGGGTAAAGGCGACACTGTTCCGGGCCGAGCTCGCAGACGAGCAGCGCCGCCGAGCCCCAGCCGTCGCGGTCGAGATCGTGGATGAGGTGGTTCATGGGTTTGGCTCTCCTGCGGCTGCGGGCTCTTCTGGGCTCTGGAGGTGCCGCTGATGGAGAGGATAGCGCAGGTGGAAGACAGATAATGTCGCAGCATTCCCGCAAACAAAAAGGTGCGTCTCATGAGAAACGCGCCCTTTCCCGCTGACAAGCTCTATCTCGTCAGACAGGCCATGCCACGCCGAACCACACCGAACCACGCTACGGCTTGGCTAAGAAATGATGGAGAGAATATCAAAAGGGGAATTCCCGATTTATCCCGACGCGTGTGCAGGTTAGCCAAGGTAGCGCCCCGGTCTCGCCGACGAGGTCTCCACAGCGGGACAAACGCTGGCAGAACATGAAGCGACTCATGGCATCATTCCCCAAGTTGCACGTAACGGTGCGCCGACAAAGAATCCAAAGCGCTTGGCCCCGAGGGCATCTTTTGGGCCGCCGTACTTGTCGCGGACGACTCCGCTGCAAAGCATGCGTACTTCACGAAATTGCTCGCTCGCTACGGCTGGGACATCCCAGAGCCCAAAATAGTCCTGACCACGATCCACGGCAGCAAGGGAAGGCAAAAGGACACCGTCGTTTTTATCACCGAGATCGACAACGAAAGCGCAAAAGCCCTGAAGTCTCGGGACAAGGCCGACGACGAGTATAGGCTGATGTACGTCGCCGTGACGAGGACCAAGAATCACCTTGTGCTCGTGGCCCCGACTGCTTCGGCCGCCTTTCCAGTCATCCCAATTTATGAGGCCCTTCCGCCGCTACCGGAGCCTCCAACCCCAGCAGCGCCGGTAACCCCAGCGGCCCAAGCAACGCCGGCGCCGCTTGCATCCGACGACGAGCCAGATGACGAGGACGACGATAATGAGGAATAGGAGCAGCAACCGCGATGACGGCGGCAGAGTCGGGAACAGAAATGCCGCTGACAACGCCGGTAGACTCGAGGGCGAGGTGCGTGGGGCTTGGCTCGCCGACGCACAGGATGCCCGACACGGGGAGGACGACAAAAAACTGAGCGCTGTCGTCACTGGTCGAAAACCGAGCACGCGCACTGCCATTGTGCCGCCCCTCGCTGACCACGAGGCACCACAAGGGAAAGTGAAACTGCCCGAATTCCTGACCGTCGCTGAAGTCGCGGCGCTGTTCAGGGTGCACCGCAACCTGGTCTACGAGGCTGCGGCGCGCGGCGAGATACCGGGCATGGTGCGTATCGGGCGGACCATCCGCTTTCGTCGCGATGCTGTGTTACAGTGCTTCGAGGTGCAAGGTCGCGGCTCACAGCCATCTGGGAGGTCCAAATGAGTGTGAGACAGCGACGCTGGCGCGACTCGAAAACGGGCGCGATGAACAGCTGCTGGGAAATTAACATCGACCGTCGTCGGCTCGATGACGTGGCGAAGCCGGTGAGAAAAAAAGCTCGCATCCAAACGCGCCGAGAAGCGGAGCGTGAGGAGCGCGAGATACGGCAAGCCATTGTCGACGGCACGTACGACAGAAAGGAGGTCGTGGAGGAGAAGCCCCCGACGCTCGCGGAGTTCAGTGCGGAGTTTATCGACAACTACGCCAAGGTGCACAACAAGCCCACGGAGGTGGCGAGCAAGGAGGGCAACCTGCGCCGCTACTTGCTGCCAGTGCTGGGGCACCTCAGGTTGGACGAGGTGAAGGTCCGAGACGTCGACCGCGTGAAGAATTTCATGATGACGCGCGGGCTGGACCCGAAGACCGTCAACAACGCGCTCGCGACGTTGAGCCGCATGCTGGGCTATGCGGAGGAGCTCGAGCTGATCGAACGAGTACCGCGCATTCGGCATCTGCCGGTGCCGGAAACGGAGTTCGACTTCCTCACCTTCGATGAGGCGGAGCGCTTGCTCGAAGCGGCGAAGTCCAGAGAGGAGTGGAGGGGAATGATCTTTTTCGCGTTGAAGACGGGTTTGCGCTTTGGGGAGTTGTCGGAGCTGCGCTGGGGAGACGTGGACCTGGTGACCTCGCGAATGCGCGTGCGGCGCAGTTATGCTCGCGGCAACGTGACTGACCGCAAAAACCGCACGGCGTATACGCTGCCGTTGTCGCCGGACACCGTGGCGTTCTTGAAGAGCAAGCGGCACCTCAAGGGCGACCTTGTGTTTTGCAAGGAGGACGGTGGTCGGCACATCCACAGGCGAGCTGACGTGGCGATCAAGACCATCAGCAAGCTTGCAGGTCTTCGGCCGCTGGGGTGGCATGTGCTCCGCCACACGTTTGGCAGTCATTTGGCGATGCGGGGGCGGTCGTTGCTCGAGATCAAGGAGTTGATGGGACATAAGGATATCGGGTCGACTTTGCGCTACGCGCACCTCATGCAGGAGAAAAAAGCAGACGCGATTGCGGTGCTTGATGAGCCGGTTCCTGCGTGGGTTACAGAACAAGGACAGAACATGGAGGTAAAATCAGGGGCCAGAAACTAAAAAAGCCCTGGAAATTCCAGGGCTTACTTTAGCGGGGTGGACGGGACTCGAACCCGCGGCCTCCGGCGTGACAGGCCGGCGTTATAACCAACTTAACTACCACCCCAGTTTTAAAAGAACAGCTCCCTCTCGGGAATCTCTGCTGTGCTGTGGGCGGGACAGGTATCGAACCTGCGACCCTCGGCTTGTAAGGCCGATGCTCTCCCACTGAGCTACCCGCCCCGCCTTGAGAGCGACGAGTTTTTACCTGCGGCAGTAAGAGAAGTCAACATTTTAGATTTGGAAGACGCGTTTTTTTAGGCGTGCGGTCTGTAGAGCTTGCGCCACGGGTCCCTGCGGCTCATGGCCGCTTCGGTGAGCGCGTCGGCAAAGGCCTGACTGGCCATGGTCGCGCAGTGATGGTTGTGCTCGGGCAAATTCTCGATGGCCGCGATGATCGCCTCAAAGGTGGTGTCTCGCCTCGCCTGGGCGAGGGTCTTGCCACCTGCGAGCAAACAGACCGCCCGGGCGCAGATGACTGTGTACTGACACCCAATGACATCGAGCTCGACAGTGACGACATCACCGTCCAAAAACACGCTAAACGCGACAGAGTCACCGCAGTCACTCGAGCGCCTGCCACAGCCATCTGGGAGCCTGTTTGAACTGGAGGAAAAATATGGGTTCACCGTCATTGCCTGGAAATGCCACAACTTGCGAAACAGGCCAAGATCGATGTGAAAAAAGAATCGACAGGGGCCCTAGTATCCTCTACATAAGGTGAGCCACATGAGCTGCATTCTGCTCGAACTCCAGAGGGTTGCCCAATTGGGGGCCCGGGGCTGGCAGCCGTGAAAGAACTCGAGGCGAGACAAGCATGGGTCGAATCATCACGATAGCGAATCAAAAAGGGGGAGTGGGCAAAACGACAACGGCGGTGAACCTCGGCGCGTCCATCGCCGCGGCAGAGCGCACCGTTCTCGTAGTGGACATCGATCCACAAGCCAACGCCACTTCCAACTTAGGGATCGATCCAAACTCGCTCCGCTACTCCACCTATGACGTCATCCTCGAAGCATGCCGCGCCGACGAAGCTGTGGTCTCTTCCGAGCTCGACTTCCTCGATGTGCTGCCGTCCTGCAAGGACTTGGCAGGCGCCGAGGTCGAGCTCGTGGGCGCGGACAACAACGCTTATCGAATGCGCAAAGCCCTGGGCACGCTGCGCGACAAGTACGACTTTATCGTCATCGATTGCCCGCCTTCCTTGGGCTTTCTCACGCTCAACGCCTTGTGCGCCGCGGACGCCGTCATCGTGCCGCTTCAGTGTGAATACTTCGCCCTCGAAGGCCTGGGCCGACTCCTCGAGACCATCGGCATGATCCGCCACGAGATGAACCCCGCGCTCGTCGTCGACGGCATCCTGCTCACGATGTACGACCGCCGCACATCCCTGTCCGAACAAGTGGCCAAGGAAGTCCGCGAGAACTTCGAGGGTCGCGTGTTCGAGGCCATCATTCCCCGCAATGTACGCCTGTCCGAGTCGCCGTCTTTCGGTAAACCGGGTATTCTCTACGACGTGCGCTCCGCCGGCGCACAGGGCTACCTAGATTTCGCCCGCGAGTACATGGAGATTAGGCAGTGAACGATAGCAAGAAAGCACGCAAGGCACTCGGCCGAGGGCTCAACGCCCTCATCCCCAGCGCACCTCCGTCCCGCCCGGGAGCTACTACGAACCGCGAATACATGAGTTGCCCCATCGAACGCATCCATCCGCGGGCCGATCAGCCGCGACAGCGCATCGATGAAGAGGCACTCCAGGGGCTCGCCGAGTCCATCAAGGAGCGGGGCATCATCCAGCCGCCTTTGGTGCGCCGCCGCGATAACGGCGACGGCTATGAGATCGTGGCGGGTGAGCGTCGATGGCGTGCGGCCCAACTCGCGGGCCTCAAGGAGATTCCGATCGTCATTCGCGAGGTGGACTCGGCCGAAGCCTACGAGCTCGCGTTGGTCGAGAACGTTCAGCGCCAAGACCTCAACCCCATTGAAGAAGCCGAAGCGCTGCAGCACCTTATCGACAACCATGGGTACTCCCAGTCCGAGCTCGCCACGCGCATCGGGCGTGACCGTTCCACCATCGCCAATGCCCTTCGCCTCCTCGGCCTACCGCCAGAGGTGAGGCACATGGTGATCGAGGGACAGCTCAGCGAGGGTCATGCCCGAGCCCTCCTTCAAGCTCCCGCTCCAGCGAAAATGGTCTTCCTCGCCCGCGAGGCTGTGGCCAAGAAATGGTCGGTGCGGGAGACCGAACGCGCAGCCAGAGCCGCAGCCAGTCCAGCCAAAGCCCCCGCCGCAGCCAAGGATCACGCTCCAGAAGTCAAAGCTCTCGTGGAGAAGCTGCAGCGCACGTTTGGCGCCAAGGTCAACATCGTCGATCGCAAGGGAAAAGGCCGCATCGAAATCGCCTACACGAGCTACGATGAGCTCGATGGCATCCTGAACCGTTTCCTCATCTAACATTCCCCAAACGCTCATGGCCGCTAGCGCGACCACCTATGAAGTTAAAAATGGCCCCGGCGCGCAGCGGGTATGCCTTGCGAAAGCCTGGAGTAAGGCAACCCGCGTTGCAGCCGAGGGCCATTTTTCGGGGCTCTTCTTCAGAGCAACCCATAGGACAAGGCCTCACCTCTCCTCGGGGTGCGGCGGTTCGGTCGGCTCTCACTTGGGCAGTGGATTGTTTGACTCGTCGGTCTCTTTTTGTGCCGCGGTTGGGGGCGCTGGTTCGACCTGGCTCGTCACGACGGGTCGCAGAGGCCAGAGCAGAGGGCGTTCCTTTCGCCGCCGCGCCTTGCCTTTTTCCTTGGCCTTTTCCTTGGCTTCTTCGGTCGGCACGAATCGCACTTCGGTCTTGATTTGAAACGACACCTGGGTGAGCAGCCTGGTCAGCTCATCTGCGAGGCTCGTTCGCTCCAAAAACAGCCGAAGCTCTCGGCCGACCGCCGACACCGCCGCTTGCTTGGTCTCGTCGATCTGCGCGAGCATATAGGCGACGATCTCTTTGGGTAGCTTCAGCTCGCCCACCAGTTGTCTGAGCCGTCCTTCACGAAGCAGCGACTCCACTCCTCGACGCACGCCATCGGGCACGACCTTCTCGAACAAGGACTGACCGTCCTCTGACTGAGTCGACGGCATGGTTCTTCGGTTCGAGTCATCGGAGTCGTGGTTTGTCATGGGCTTCCTCCAAAACGAGAGCGCTGTGGACAGTGGCTCTTCAGTCGTTGCTGCTCCGCGCACCGATTCTAACCCTTGCCATGCAGCGACGCCAATAGGCGACGCGCCTGCCCGAGCTCCTCCTCCAGGGCTGCCGCGCGACGGACGAGCATGCGCGTGCGGCGATGGTAATAGAGGCCAATACCGAGCGCAGAAGCAAGACCGAGGAGGAAAGAGACGAGCATGACCGCCCACAGTCGCGCTTCGAATACCGGTCTTCCGGCCGAGGCCTCGAACAGTGGCGTGGGGAGGCTCAAGACGACCCAACGGTTGTTGGCCAGTCCAAACAATAGAGCCGCTGCGCCGAGCAAAGCACCGCAAACGGCGAGGGCGACCTGTGCGGGGCGCGACTGCGACAGGCGACTCATGTCGGATGGGTGTCCAGCGCCTCGAAGGCCGGCACCATGGATTGGTAGGTCGAGAGCAAGTGCTCGGGCATGACTCGGGTGTCTGCGAGCACTGGCATGAAGTTGGTGTCACCCTCCCAACGCGGCACGAGATGCACATGGATATGAGCTTCGATGCCCGCGCCGGCGACCTTGCCCAGGTTCATTCCCACGTTGATCCCATGGGGTTTGACCGACTGATCGAGCGCGACCTTGGCGCCTATCACCAAATCCATGAGGTCGTGTCGCTCGCGGATGTCGAGGTCCTCGAGCCTGCCCACATGTCGTCGCGGCACAACCATGATATGCCCATGGGTATAGGGGTATCGATTGATGATGACGAACGAAAGCTCGGTTTCGGCGAGCACTAGAGTCTCGAGGCGCTCGGCTTTCGCTTTGGTCGCAGCTTCGCACAGCACGCACCCCTCGGGCTTAGGACCGAGGATGAAATCCATGCGCCAAGGCGCCCAAAGGGAGTGGGTCATAACGTCACTCTTCATCCTTGCTAGGGTTTTGCACAACGATGGGCTTCCCATTGGCGTCGAGAGGCGTGCCATCTGGCGCGTACTGGCGATTCTCGTCATAGACCGAAACGCGAATGGACGAGTCGAGCCCGTTGAACCGGGCATGCAAATACGTGATGCCCTCCTTGAGCGCCGTGAGCTTCACCCAGCTTTGGCGGCGACGGGGATCGACGATGGCCTCTGCCTTGACGACCGAGGGATCTTCGCTCTCCCACTGAGGCAGATAGCCTTCGATAAAGGCCTCCTTCTCGGAACGAACCTCTGCCCAGACATCCTCCTTGACCTGGCCGATCCATAGACTCATCCGCTCGTGGGACGCGACGATGGAGGCAGGGATCTTCACCCTTATGGGCACCTTTGCCTTGAGCTCGGCGCCCACGACCTCGGCCTCTACCTCGGCCTCGCCCGAGGCCACAGCGCTCACCACGCCGTCGGCAGAGAGCTTGATGATTTTGGTATCGTCGCTGAACCACACGATGCGTATCCCATTGGTGAGCGGCTTGCCGTTCTGATCGAACACCTTGGCGGCCAAGGTCTCACTGTCATTGGCGCCGTCGAGCACGACCTTTTCCGGCTCGATCTTCAACGTCGTGGGCTTGCTGCAGGCACTGCCGAACATCGCCGCGAACTGCAATACGACGCACACAAAGACGAATCTCATATTCATTTTCTTTCATCCTTTTGCGGCGCCGAAGGTGTGGCCTCGGGCGCCATGGAGGGGACCACTCGCACAGGAGGCGGCTTGGCCTTTGAGCCCATGGAGACAACTGGAGCTCGCGCCTCGCTGATGGTGTAGCTGACCGGGATCTCGGCCATGTCCTTGTCGCTCGTGCGCACTGTGATCGTGCCTCTTTGCGGCTTCTTGAAGTTGTCCCCTGGCCTCTCCACCTCGACCTTGAGCACGAGCTCTTTGGCAGGCTGCTTGGGTATCGTCACCTTAACGCGGCCCTCAGGATCGCTCGCTCCGAGCACTTTGATGGCACGGCCAGAGCGCGAGGAGAGCGCGATCTCCTTGGCCTGTAGAACATCGTTCCTTTTGAGGAAGTACAGGTTCCGCGTATAAATGATGTCGCCCACCACGCGCACCGAGATCGGCACTTCCAAGGTACGGTTGCGCTCGCCTTGCACCTCGATGAGGAGCTTGGAAGAGAGGTTCTCCAAAACGCTCGAGCCCTTGAACTGTAGCTCGTAATTGAGCTCGCCCTTGTCCACCAGCGCAAAACGCGCGTCGTCCAGATGCAAGCCTCCGAGCTTGTACTTTGCCGGGTCGCTGATCTTTACGATGAACGACAGGGTTGCTTTTTCGCCCTTGCGCAGCTCTGCAAAACTGAGGCGCGGCGGTGATACCTCCACATCGACCACGATCTCTAGAGAGAGCTCGAGGGCGAGAGACGGCGCATTGACCGCATTGGAGGTCACGGTCACGGTCTTCTTGAGCAGGCCCTTGCGTCCTTCTGTCTTGAGGGTTGCCTTGATTTCTCCTTCCCCACCCGGGGGAATCGCCGCCGTCGTAATGACGGTGGCCGTGCACCCTCACGATCCGTGAGCGTTCTCGATCCGCAGCTCTGCTCCTCCTTCGTTGCGAATCTTGAACACATGTTCCACTTGCTCGCCTTGAAGCACTTTGCCAAAATCGTATTTTGCTTCTGTAGCGATCTTCGGGCCCCCGGTCGGCTGAGCCGACAAGGCCTGTGACTTGTCCGCAGAAGGCGAGCAAGCCGCAACAGCGACATTCATCGCCACGGCCACCACACACACGCCCCAAAGGTTCAGCCTCATGAGTTCTCCTTGGCTCGCCCATAGTTTCTAATATGGGCCCTTCATTCTATTCCAAACGCATCCGCCGGGCTAGGTGTCGACAGACGGAACGGACGACGAGCTCTTAGAGCCGCGAGCTTTCGCTCGGACGAGCCGAGCGAAAACGGCAACGCTGCAACCAGTCCTGCGCCAGGGCCGCCATTCCGAGTTGGAGTCTGGGATCTCGACCAATTTGCTCGAACAAAATGCGCGCTTCGTCGTAGCGACGCTGCCGGAACAGGGATTGGGCCTTGAGCATGCGGATCTCGAGCCACAGGCTGGGAGCGACGCTTTCGATCCCGAGAGCGGTGGCTCGATCGAACCGCTGGATGGCCGTATCCCAGTCGTAGTAGCGGAAGTATTGCCGGCCGAGCAGGTACCATAGAACCGGGTCTTCCGGGCTCTGGTGTGCTGTATCGCTGATGACCAGGAGCGCGAGGGCCTCGGGTACTTGGCTTTGTCCAGGCCGCCGAGCCAGGATGAGCGGGAGCTTCGACACTGCGGCGGGTGGCATCTCGGCGAGGTGCGCCTTGATCTCGAGAGCGCGGCGGCGAAGCTCGCTGGGAGCGCGGGACGCAAGCTCGAGGAACGAGCGATGAGCCGACAGGCGATTGCCCGTGGCGAACTCTAGATCGGCGAGCACCTCGCGAATGCCGTCTTTCGCCACACTGTTGATCTGGGGGTCGTCGAGGAGCAGAGCGGACTCGGACAGCACCTCTCCCATGCGCCCAGCTTCGATCTTGCCGTTAAATAGGTCCAGGCGCGTTGCGGTGGAATTGCCGGACCTCTCATTGGCCTCCTTGAGAACAGCGAGGGTAGCATCCCACTGGTTCGTCGCGGCCAAAGCGTCGGCTTGCTGGCGAAGTCGCGCCACCTCGTGAATGCACACTCCATGCACCACCGCCGGCCGGTCGAACCGATGGCGAGCGGCGTCGATTTCCGGTTGGGCGAGCTCGATTTTGGCAAGGAACTCGATCCAGCGTCTCTCCAATGCCTCTAGGCTCTGCCCTGTCGCGGCCGCGTAGTCGCCTCGCCGATAGGCCAGACGCAGGGTCTGTGGACTATAGGCAGTGCGTATCCAGTGCGCGAACGAGCCAGAGGCGACATAGGCCACGGACGTCGCGACATTGAAGAATCCAATGCCCAGCACGTCTTCGAGAGACGGCAGCAGCTTGAGGTGCTTCATCGCCGCGGCCCACTGATGCACGGTCATCTCGTCTCGGGGTCCGGTGGCTGCAACCGCCAGGCCCTCGATGAGCCCAGGGCAAGGAAGAAGCCCTCCTGCCTTGCCCGAAACTGCGAAGGGCCCCTTTCCGAACTCGGCCGCTACCGCATGGGCGATCTCGTGCCGCATGACCCAATGGGGCGGATCCTCCACCGTGACGTACACCTCTTTGCGCCATGGCTTGGCGACGTTCGTACCCAGGGCGCCCATGGCCGCGCCTTTTGCGTTCTCGTCGGGAAACAGAAAGATCGTAATCGTGTCCTTCACTCTCACGCCCAAATACTCCTCGACCTGATGGAGGCTGAAAGTGGCGTCCTCGAGGAGCTGCTCGATGACTTGAGGGTCTGCCGTTGGCGAGAAGTGAAGCTCGAGATTGGCGGCCTGCCTCTTGAGCGAGAGCTCCTCTTCCAGGGCTCCCCGGGTCGTGCGATGGCCGAGCGCTGGTCCTGCGGCATAGAACGCAATGGCCACGCCAAAGGCCAACGCAACGCCAACACAGGAGAGGGACAGCCACCGACGCCGGACAAACGCCAGTCGTCGAGAAGAGGCTTCGAGAAAGCACTGGGTAAACGACAAAAGCGCAACGACCTGGGACAAGGTCGCGATTCGGTACGTCAAGAGCCGAGTCTCGACAGTCACGAGCTCGTCGTAAAGCACGCCCGGAAAGTATCCGAACAACGGACCAAAGAGGCACACTGCCGGAGAACCATGGAACCGGCAGATGCCAGCGACGAGCAACGCACCATAGAGTGCGAACCAGGTCGTCCCAGCCGCCTTGCGACTCTCGAACGATAGGCCCGCAATCAGTCCGAGGGCCGTGGCGAAGAGCACGCCAGGCACGACGAGCAAAACGTAGAAAGACAAGCCCTCGCCCGTGTTGCACATGGGTGCGCGCATCCCGTTGACGAGGCCGACGAGCAAGGGAAGAACAACCATGGGCGCGGTGTATTCCAAAATGTGAAACCACATGATGAATGCACCGAGCGGCTTGTCCTCGAAGCGCAGAGGCTTGCCTCGCAGGCGACCGGGATACTGAGAGGCGAGATGCCCTGCGCCCAGTGTGGCGATGAGCGAAACGACGAGCGCGTATTCATAGCCGAGGCTCTGCGTCAAAGGCGCACGGCACGCCACAATAGATGCCACAACCATCACGGCGGCCCAAACAAGGGCCATCCGCCAGGACATAATGTCCAAGACATACCTGAATGCCTTGGCGATGGGGCCTGCGCTCGTCACTTTTTACTCACTGAAAGAGAAAAGTGCTTGTAGGCCTGGGCCAGATCCTTGAGCGAAAAGCGCGTAAATTTGTCCATGACCCGCTCGAGCAGCGGCAAGCAGTCCTCGGGCAATTCGTCGAGGGCGCTGTGCAGCGAAGATCGCAGGTCGCCCACATTGCCCTCGTCAATAATAGACGGCGGACGGCTGACAGCACGACGCTTGAAATAATCTCCCTGAGCGGCGATGGAAAGAATCTCATCTGGAGACGGGTAATACGTGGACAGCTCATAGAAAAGGGCTGGCCGGTTGCCATTCAAGTCCGCGCTCATGGTTCTTCCCGATCGAAGGGCCCGCGGGCTCGTCATGGAGCGCCTAAGGATCTGCCAGTCGTCGTCACCGAGCCGCTCCATCCAGAGCGCGGGTCGGCTGGAGACCGCCTCGTGGAGTCGCAAAGCGACCTCGGCAGGGCTCATGCGCAAGGCCGCGGCGATGGCAAACCAGCGGTCTTGCGACAAAACCGCGGCGCCGCGCTCGAGAGTCAGCCATTCTTCCTGCGTCATGCCGGCTCGATACAGCACCGAGGCGAGCCCGTCGCCGAGACGCTCTCGCTCGCTGTGCATGAGCTCTCGAAGAAACTCCGGTATCATGACGCGGGCGATACTCGCCGGATCGATCTCTGCCATGGGCACCGTCAGCTTCTGGGCAGGGCGTAACCCACCTACCCTCATTGCGAAATTTCTGTTTCGTTTCTTAAGATAAGTCGTTTCAAGTCAACGCCAAAAAAAAGACCAAAGAATCATTTTTTTTAAACGATTATAGGATACTCCAAAGGTAACTTTTGAGAACCCTCGCTCCAGAGTGACGGTGAACTGTAGAAACGAGAAGGGCATGAAAGACGAGGAAGCCATGGACGCATTTTCATCTGAAACCGTAGCGATCGTCACGGGCGCCTCGGCCGGAATCGGCCGCGCCCTCTGCCTCGAGCTCGGCTCGCGAGGTGTCAAGGTCATCGCCCTTGCCCGCCGAATGGACAGGCTCAGCGCCCTTGTTCGCGAACTGGAAGAGCAAGGCCACTGCGCTAGCGCTATCGCCGTCGATGTGCGAGACGAGGGTCAAATCACGCGGGCTTTCGACGCCGTCGCAAGCCGCCACGGCCGGTTGGACATCTTGGTGAACGCTGCGGGCATAGGCAGAGTGGCGCCGCTCGTGGCCCCGGATAGCGAGGCCTTGGCCGAGATGTGGGCAGTAAACGTCCATGGCCTCTGCGTCTCGACCCGAGAGGCGCTCAAGATCATGCGCCCGAGCAACCGTGGCCACATTCTGCATGTGTCCTCCCTTTCGGGCTATCGCGTTCAAACCGGCAGCGGCTTTTACGCCGCGACCAAGCACGCGGTGCGCGCCTTGACCGAGGGCCTGCGCCGCGAGCTCCGCGCCGAGGGAAGCAAGGTGAGGGTGAGCGCCATCAGTCCAGGCGACACCGAGTCGGAGTTTCTCAAGGCCATGTACGGCTCCTCGGAAGCCGCGCGTGCGCATCAGCCCGCCTATCAACCGATGCGAAGCCAGGACGTGGCAGAAGCCGCGCTCCACATCTTGTCCGCACCTGAGCACGTTGAAATCCATGACATTTTAATGAGGCCAGTCCACCAACCAGACTAGGACCCACCCTCCTCGCTCCATGCCCGTGGGACTAAAACCTGGGGATTCTGGTGATCGGATGAAGGCTCACGGTATCCCTCATTTGCTGATTAAACTCCGGTGCTCTAGGCAATGGGTCCTGCGAACGAGGAAGTGCGTCGGTGCTGCATGCCATTGGGAGGTTCCATCCCCTGTCCTTTGGGAAGGATGACCTTCGCTGGTCAAAAGCCTCGCAGACCCAGTCCGCATAGGCGACGCTGAAACCATCCACCTCCGGACCCGAACAGGCGAGCCAGGCGTCCTGCGGCCTCCCAACGGCATTCGGAAGGGCGCTCCCTGTGCTCCTGCCTTCAGATTCTCCCGTTTTTGGTAAAACAGGAGCTTGGCGTTTGATCGGCCTAAGCTCGACAGTTGGACGCATCGCGATTTCCTCCTCTTGGCAAGCGCCGAAAGGCACCACAGGTCGGCTCCCCACTTCAAGCTCCATGCCAGCGCAAACGTGGGAGGCGCCAAAGTTATCCACAGGAAAATCCCAGATAAACCGAGTGTCGGTTGCCATGCCCTCCCTGCGGACTGAGGACATGGGTCGGACTAACCCCGATTCCCACGACCCAGCGTGGTGATCTTGACCTTGGAAAAGCGGTAAGACGGAGAGGTCGGCGAGGATCAGTGGCGCAATGGCGGTGTGCCAAGAGCAGGCTCAATCATTTTGGAGAATGAGCTCGGCCGCATGGTACCCAGAGACCGCAGCTCCGGTCACGCCATGGGACGGGACGGTCCACGAGCCAGCCAGGTAGAGCCCGTCGATGTCCGTTGTATTGGGCAAGCGCTCTTCCTGGCCAACGATCATGTTCCAACCATAAGGTACCCCTCGGTATTGCATCGTGTATCGCTCTATGGTTCGCGGGGTGGCGAGATCCACCACTTCGATGTGCTCTCTTATCTTGGGAGCGAGGCGCTCGCACGCATCGAGCAGCACACCGATCACCCGTTGACGTTGCTCAGCATAGACCTTGGGATCAGTGGACCAGTTGTCGATGCTCGAATAGGCGACCACGGTCACAACGGCTTTGCCCGGAGGCGCGTACCACGGATCTCCCAAATTGGAATACGCGGTAATGGTCGCTGCGATGTCCGTGTAGGTTCCGTTCACCATGGCGTCATAGGCCGCATCGAGATCTGTCGTACTGGTATAAAAAGTCTCGTAGTCTGGAAGGCCCAGGTCCGAGGCCGGAACGTCCAGGCCCAAATAGAGCTCCACCAGGGAATTGCTTTCCTTCCATGTGTCGAGTTTCTTTTGAACCTCGGCAGGGGTGTGCTGCGGCCCCACGAGCTTGCCAAAGGTCTGGAAGGGGTCGGCGTTCGAGACCACGGCCTTGGCTGAAAAATAGCCAGCGTCGGTCTGCACCCCTTGGACAGCGCCTTTGCGAATATCTATGGACTGCGCCTTGGTGCCGAGCAGAATCGTGCCCCCGAGCTCCTCGATGCGACCGGCATAGGCATTGGCGAGCGCTTCCGAGGAGCCCTCCACTTGCCACGCACCGAACTCGATATAGCTGTAATGGGCCACGAGGCTAATGGGAGCCCAGAGCCGCGAAGGCGGTGGCCCCAAATACACCCACAGCTGGGACGCCAAGGCCTTGAGCCGCGGATCTTGGAAGTTCTCTGCGAGCACTTGAGCGTGCGTCGAGTTGCGCAAGCGAAACAGCGTCGGCTGGCGCAAGGGCACGAGCAACAAAAGACCGGTCCTCGCCACAGGACCTCGGCGATAGGCGGCTCCCAACTGGGTCAAGTCGTCGACCAACTGGGCCATCTTTTTGTAATAAGTAGAGATCCCCTCCTTCTCCCTCGGAAAACGGTCAGAGAGCGCCTCGACCGTGGCAGGAACCCCGTTGGGCAGGTGGATATCGAAATCTGGATACACGGCCCGCCCGATCTCTGGGATACGAATGAGCCGCACCTTGTTCGACAGACCAGCCTTGTTCAAGAGCTTGACGAATCCCGTGGCGTCTTTGCCACCTCCGGATATCGCGTGGACCGCCGAATCGAATCGAAAGGGCCCACGGGTAAAGGAGCTCGTGCAACCGCCCACCTTGGCGCCTTGCTCGACGACGAGAACTCGCTTGCCTGCTGCCGCCAAATGGGTTGCGGCAGAGAGCCCGCCCATGCCCGCACCGATCACGACGGCATCGAAGCGCTCTCTCTTCGAATCCCCCGCTCTTCTGTCAGAATGGGAGGCACAGCCCTGCCCTGCGAGCAGCACCAGAACCAATAAAACCGAAGATTTCTTCAAGGGGTCTCCTCCATCGCTCGAACCATGTCCGGCGGCAGCGGGCAGTCGATCATCAAGGTCTCATGGGTGATGGGATGCACCAGGGTCACATTGGCAGCATGAAGCAGCTGCCGACGAGCCCCGGCCCGTCGAACGATTTCGTCTGTCGGACCTTGGGCGATGTAATCGAGAAAAACGTCGGAATCCGGACCGTATAGCTTGTCCCCAACAATGGGATGACCCAGGGTGGCGAGATGGACCCGAATCTGATGCTGTCTCCCGGTTCGGGGGCGACACTCGACCAGGGCCCTAGGGCCTGCCGCCGAAAGCACCGCATACTCGGTGAGAGAGGGAAGCCCGTCAGCAGCGCAACACATCTTGATTCGAATGGGGCCACGCGTATCGAGTCGCATGGGAATCTCCACGCGTCCCTCGGGCGGATCTGGAATCCCAAAAGTGACGGCGAGGTAGGCCTTGCGGATCTTTCGCTCGGCGAACATCATCTTCAGACCACGTTCTGCCTCACGGGTTTTGGCGCACAGCACCAGGCCTGAGGTCTCGGCGTCCAATCGATGCGCGATATTCGGCCGGCTTTCGCCATAGGCTTCCTTGAGCAGCGAGGTCAGGGTGTTGCGGTGATAGCGGGCCGTGGGGTGCATGGGCAGCCCTGACGGCTTGTCGACCGCTAAAATCCACTCGTCTTCGTACGCGATCCCAAAAGTGCGCGGGGTCTCCGGTTCCTCCGGGGGAGGGCGATAAATCACCACGAGATCGCCCTCGGCAAGAGCTCGGTTGGGTCGCAGAGGCTTGCCCGTGCCATCGAAGCCAGCGGTTGATAGAATTTTTTGAACACGCGTGCGAGACAGTCGCCGCATGCGATGGGCGACGAACAGGTCGACCCGCCATCCCGCATACTCCTTGGGCACTGGAAACTCGATCCGAAGCCAGGAGGGGTCGATCATGCTCGGACGGTCGCTCAGCATGGCCAACACTAACAGAAGCGCATGGCCCAGCCAAGGGTACACCTAACACGCTGCAAGCACACCTGCGGTTCAGGCTCAAGAAACCCTGCAAAGCATCACAAAAGACTTTATTGTTTTAAATTTATGTATTTGTTTTTATTCATTTATTTGCATTCAGCTCGACTGCCCCTGCGCAATATATTCAAAAGAAGGAGCAAGGGCTCTTTCAGCCTGCATCCATGGCAAAATCTCTCGTGTCTCGCCTCGCAGCGTTTGTCCCTAATATTTTCATGAGAAAAAACCTTAAATAATAATCCTTTAACTGTTCTTTTTATTGATCTATTTAGGCCCAACAAAAAAAATGCCCCCGCACCTGACAAAACCGCGGTTCGCTGTATTCTTTTAGTAGAAAACAGTCGCAACGATGGTGGATACCAACCTAAATTATTCCTGCCCCGAGTGCGGGACTCCCAACCCGGGAGCTGCGCGATTCTGCAACGGCTGCGGCACGCGACTCGCCTGCGAGGTTCTCCCGCCCAAGCCAGACGATCCCCTGATCGGCACTCTGATCGATGGGCGATTCCGCGTCCATGAACGGCTCGGTGCTGGCGGCATGGGGATCGTATACCGAGCTGAACAAGTGTCTGTCGGCCGACTCGTGGCTCTCAAGCTTTTAACCCCGCGCACGGGCACTGATCCCCGTCTCTCGGACAGGTTCCGCAACGAGGCGATGCTCTCGAGCCGGCTCAACCATCCCAACACCGTCATCATCTACGACTTCGGCGTGACCGACGTCGGCGCCCTGTACCTCGCCATGGAGCTCATCGCCGGCAAAAGCCTGGATGAGGAGCTCAATCGCGTGGGTGTGATGGACTTCGAGCGCACACGGCACATCGCGCTCCAGGTCTGTGACTCGCTCCACGATGCCCATCTGAGCACCATCGTGCATCGGGATCTCAAGCCCGATAACGTCATGCTCACTCGCATCGGCACACGGGGCGACGTCGTTAAGGTCCTGGATTTTGGCATTGCCAAGATCCTCGACCCCAATGCCAGCGAGCGCACCTCCCATCTCACCGCGCCAAACGAGGTTTTCGGCACGCCCGAGTACATGGCCCCAGAGCAGATCTCGGCGAACCCGGTGGACAACCGCACCGATATCTACGCGCTGGGAGTGATGCTGTTCCGCATGCTCACAGGCACCCTGCCCTACACGGGCGATTCCCCTGTGGCGATCCTCGCCAAACACCTAGGCGAGCCCATCCCCCTGCTGAGCGCGGCCGCACACGGGATCGAGCTGCCCGACGGCCTCAGCGAGCTCGTCGCGTCCATGCTTGCAAAGAATCCGAACGACCGCCCCAAAAACATGCTGGAGGTGGCTGCGCAACTCAAGTCTCTGGGGCGAGTCGTGTACAGCAGAAACGCGCCCCCTCCCACGCCATCTCCTTTGCCAAAGCAGAGCGCCTCTGCGCCCCAGGCTGTGCCTGCGCCCTCTGGCCCCAACACTCGGATGCCTGTTCTTCCCGAACCCGCACCTGTGGCCGGGCCTGCTTTCCCAGTCGAGGCAGCGCCTGAAGAGCCACGGGTAACCGGCTTGAGCCTCGAGCTAGGCCTCGAGGGTGAGGTCGACGAGCCTGAAGAGGACACTCCGTCCCAAGTGCCAGATTCAGAACCAGCTCTGCAAAAGGCCAAGCTGCCTCCCATGCCCACCGCGGCCTATGAGCCTCAAGCAGGCGAGAGTCGCAAGGAGACGACCCTGCGCGTGCTGGTCGAGCGCATGAAGAAGCGCCCGGATTTTCCCGTCATCTCTCAGCATTTGACAGAGCTCAACACCAAGGCCGGGATGTCGAGCACCTCGGCCGCGGATCTGGCAAACGTCATCCTCAAGGATCTGTCGCTCACCACAAAGCTGCTGCGACTCGTCAACTCTCCCTACTACGGTCAGGTTCGCGGTCGGGTCAATGCTGTATCCCGCGCCGTGGTGCTCATCGGCTTCGACACCGTGCGGCAATCCGTGCTGGGCCTGACGCTGTTCGATCACCTCCGGACATCAAACCCCGAGATGGCCAGCGATCTCCAGGACGGCGCGCTCCAGTCTCTTGCCACGGGAATCCTCGGAAAAATCGTCGCGAGTCGAGATTCCAACGTCAACAATGAGGACGTGTTCATCGCCGGACTGCTCAAGGATATGGGGCGCCAAATCGCCCTGTTCTACTTCTCCAAGGAAATGAAGGAAATCAAAAAGCAAGCCGAAGAGCTCCAACGCCCAGAGGCGACGGTGTTTCAGGCCCAAATGGGCGTCAGCTTCGATGAGCTCGGGGTTGAAGTCGCGAGCCAATGGGGATTTCCCGAAAAGCTCCGAACCGCCATGGTCAACCTGCCCCCTGGTCCGCTCCCCAAAATCAGGAATGCCACCGACAGAGCGCAGGTCTACTCGACCCTCGGCCGGGAGCTCTCCGAAGCCGCGGCTCTAGCAGGCCCGCAGCGGCAGCGAGCCCTCGGCGAGATTCAAGAGAGATTCAAGGGCGTCATTCAACTCACGGACAAAGACATCGAAGCCTTTCTCGACGAGGGATTGGACGTCCTCGAGGACTATTCCAAACTCCTCGACTTGCCTGTTCGCGGCAGCCTCTATCTTCGCAACCTGCTCACCGGGAGCGGACGCGAGCGAGCTGCTGGCGAAAAAAACAAACCCAGGAGCGCAATCGCAGCCATCCAGGAGGCCCTCGACGCTCCCCCATCCCCCATGACAAGCGCCTCAGAGGAGGACATCACCGACCGCCAGCAGATTCTGTCAGCAGGCGCCCTAGACGTCGCCGAGCAGGTCAAACGGGGCAAGTTCGAGCTCAACGAGCTCATGCTTGCCGTGCTCGAGGCCATGTACCGGGGCCTGGGATTGCACAGGGTGTCGTTCATGTTCCACGACGTGCGCAGCAAGACCATGCGGGCTCGCTCTGGCTTTGGCCCTGACATCGAAAAGCTGCTGGCGGATTTCGCCTTCAAAATCGACGGACGGATGGACCTGTTCAACAAGTCGCTCGCCACCGGAGCGGACATCAGCGTCGCCGACACCCGAGATCCCAAGCAATCTCCCTATGTGCCACCGTGGTACAAGAAGCTCATCGACGCGCCCATGTTCCTGCTCTTACCCGTGCGCATCAAAGGCTTTCCCGCAGCCCTGTTTTACGGTGATTTCAACGCACCGCATCAACCCCTGGACCCAAGGCTCATGGCCGAGCTCGGCACAGGCGTGTGCCGCAGCGACGAGGACTGTTCGAGTCGTCATACCACGGAAGATCGAATGACCATGTTCGAGTTTCCGCAGGAGCGGAAGGTATATGCCACGGCTTTTTGAGAACCTACGACTCGACGGTCTCTTGAAAGGCGATCCCCAGTCTCTCGCACTCGGTGAGAATGGGCTCGTAGACGTCTTTGTCCGTGGGACCGAAGACACCGCGGCGCGCGATCTTTCCTTCGAGGACCATCCGAGTCGCAATGGCGAGGGGAAGGCTCACGGTGCGGGCCATGGAGGTGTCTCCTCCGGGTATCCCGAAATCCACCAACGACGAGAGGCGCCTCTCCCGTTTGTCTGGGTACTCGATGATGAGCTCGTGCTGCATGACGAGCATGTCCCGCTCTCCTGGCAAGAAGGCGCAACGAGAAGCCATGCGCCGAGCCAGGATGTCCACATGACCGCCCTCTTCGAGGCCAATCGGATCGTCCTCGAAGAATCCGAGCCACTCGAGCACGGCGATAGAGCGGTGGCCCTGGGGCACTCCCATGCGCCTGGCCAGGCCAGCCCGGATGGACGCCGGGAGAGGCTCGCTGCCAGCAAGGCGGGCCATGAAGCCGCGATAGGTCTGCCCATGCAGGTCCGTAAGGAGAGTCTGGTCCATCAGGCCTGCCTTGACCCACGGGTAGAACACCTCGCAGTGACCCTGGTTGCGCAGCGTGCCTCGGAAGAAAGTGCGGATCTCGGAGAGGCCGTACAGGTCGATATAGGGCAACGAATCCCGGTTGGGATACCCCTCGAAGACTCCGGCACCTGGCACTTCGACCCTCTCGGGACTCCCAAACAGCTCGTCGCCGGGGACTTCGACGGTCGTGCCTTGGTCGAGGTACTTGGCTGGATGGGTGGCAGCCACGAGCGCCCCCCTGGGTGCCCATGAAAACTTGTAGCCCACGGGATTGGTGTTGGCCTCTGGAGCGGGCAATCCACCGCAATAGGAGCGGAACGCCGTCACCCGCCCACCGTGCGCCCGGACGTGATCGAACACTCTCATCGCGGACATGTGATCTAGCCCTGGATCCACACCGCACTCGTTGAGGATGATGATTCCCGCGTCCAGCACCGCGGGCGCGAGCTCCCTCATGCGAGGGCTGATGTAGGAAGCGGTCGTCATATGTCGACCATGCGCGAGGCACAACTGGGCGACCCGCGGGTGTTCGGTGGCAGGGAGCAGGCTCACAGAGACGTCGTGCTGCGCGACCAACCGAGAGAGCTTATCAGCCTCCTGTCGGACATCCAGGGCGACAGCCCCAGCCCGTGAAAGGCCTTGAGTCACGGCCTTGGCATCGTCGAGGTACAAAGAGGCAACCGTGAGCTCGACGTTCGGCAACTGCGCGAGATAGTGAACACCCGGGCGCGAAACGAGGCCAGCACCCAGGACGAGAACCTTCTGCATCGGCTTTGACTCCTTTCGTTCGGCAGCGTGGAAAAGCGGCCAGCAAAATCTCTAGCGAAGATACTCGCTCATATATTTGAAATCAGGTGTAAAATCCCCATTCCACAACACGGTTGCCCGACGGATCTCGTCAGGCAAGACCGCCAGTTCGAACGGGGACCGCAGATCGACTTTGTGGAGAGCGGGGATAAACGGCAAGAGCGCTGCGCTGAAGCTCTCGGAGGCCTCCTTGGGCAATTCCGTGGGCAGGTTTCCCACGGCCATCACGGCAATCCCCGGGCCGTCAAAGCCCGACGTCCCCTGGCCAGTGGCCGGATCGTACACGAAAACCGGATCACCGGGTTCGCAGTCTTTCACCGTGCAGGCCAGAGCACCGTCGATGTCGCAGCTAATGTCGCCCACTGCGACGAGCTTGGGCTGGCTCTGCCCGACCGACAGCGCCGCAAAATCTTCACGGGTTGCGAGACGCGGGTAGTCCGGGGTCCAGTAGATGGCGTTCACTAGAATCGACAGATGCGGCAGATACTGCGCAAACGCGCCACGATACCGCTGCGGATGGGCAAAGTACTCCCCGAGCGTGAACGCCCGGCCATCTTCCGAGGGCTGCACCATGTGTCGCTCCTCGAAGACCACCTTGCCCAGCCACTTGGTCATACACGGGGTCTTGGCCGCGAACTCACAAAGGTCTTGCGGCTCAACCTCCACGCTTGGCAGAAGGTCGAAGATCTCCTGAGCGCCCCTGGAGACGTTGCCGTAGCCGGCAAAACCCACGACAAACGGCGCGAGCCTCAACGGCAGCCCAAGGCGCGATATCTTCTCCCCAACCTGCGACACGGCGACGCGGGCCTCATCGAGATCCGCATAACACATCGTCTGGCGAAGCTCGGAAAAGGGGTTGTCGATTCCAAACGCCTCGAGCCTCTTGCCCACGGCCCAAAGGGTGTCGATCATCCCAGCGAGCCCTGCGTGGCGCCCGAAGAAAATCAGGCGTCTGCCCTGGTCATCGCACACCTTCTCGTAATCGATGAGCGTACAACGTCGCTCCACGAGGGCGCGGAGCATGGCCATGTTGTAAGCCTGGCCCTTGATGGTGTGGGAAAAGAACAGGTAGGCGCCGCCTGGCCGAAAAAACGAAATCGGCATTTCCTTGATGCCCAGCACGACATCCGCGTCGCCCACGCACTCGAGCAGTGGTGCGCCGCAAGCGGCATAGTCGGCATCGGCAAAAATGCGTCTTTGAAAGGCCTCGACCACGATCTCCACGCCGCTTTCCCGGAGCCTTTCGACGTCCGACGGAACGAGCGCCACGCGCCGCTCCCACGGGTTTTTGTCTTCCTTGCGCAAGGCGATGACATTGCTCATGAAGCGCCTCCTCCGAATGCCACTGGCACCTGCCTAACAACTTTTCGTATGATCGAGCAAGCTTTTAACTGATCTTCCGATGGGCAGACCGTTGAAAGAGCCAGCTGGGAGAGATTATTTTCAA
>JALOQD010000429.1 GCA_025453525.1 Myxococcota bacterium | reverse complement strand
CTTGTGGCCCGTCGAGGAGGGAGCGCAACTCGAGCACGAGGAGCTGGCTCGGGACAAACGCCAAGGAGCTGAACCGCACGTCTTCGCCAGCGGCGGTGATTGCACCCACCATTTCGACACGCTCTGGAATAACATAGGCCGCGAACTTCCCGGTCGTGTCCGGTGAGAGCCTGGCCTGGCCGATACTGCGGGCTGGAGCGGTTTCGAACGCGACCCGCACGTCGACTTTCTTCTTACTGCGGTTGTCGAGCGCGAGCGACCACGGACCCGGTGGCACGGTGAGGAGCTGGGAGCGCCCTTCTTCCCAAATCATCGCTTTTTGTTCCAAGGCCTGACCTGTCGTCGAAACCCCGCCGAGCCAGAGCGCAGGCAGGGAATCGGGTTGCGCTGAGACGACCTTGAAGGAGCAAGGGCCTTCGACATTAAAAGCCCCGCGACGGCCTGGCTCAAGATGGATGACCGCATCGTCCAAGGCCGGACGCGCCAGGCGGAACCCATGGTAGTAGATACGCCGCGTTCGCGGAGAATCGCCGGTCGTCGTCTGTGCTTCGATGCGCTCCCACTTCCGTTGAAACAAGACGAGGAGGTCTGAAAGGGAAAGCTGTTCGAGGGATTCGTATCCCATGTAGCGCGCCATGCTCTCCTTGCGGTGCTCTGGCAGAAGCTTGTAACGTTTGAGCCTTTCGATGTCCGGGCGCTCATCGATTCGGTAAATGCGCAGGAGCACTGGTTCGATGGTGTCTTTCGAGGACAGCGTGACATAGCCGCCCTCGGGAAGCAGTGCGCCCACGCCGAGCATGGTGACCCGATCGTCTGTGAGTTGGCCTTTGCCCGGCGCGACAAAGGCATTCTCCAGGAGCCAATCGTGGCCCATCGGGGATGCCTTGCTCTGACGCGAGCGCTCGGCAAACACATGCTGCGCGACCGGCCTCCCGATCTTGTCGGAAAACGCCGCGACGACGGAGTAATCGAAGTCCTCTTCGGGGTCATACCGTTGATGCGAGGACAACAAAAGGTGAGAGATGACATAAAAGATCTGCTGACCAGCACGACTGGGAAACCGGACCTTCTCTCCGGGCGCAAGCTCGTAGAGCAGCAACGTATCGGCAGACTGAACCTTGCGTTCGAAGGCAGACAGCTCAGCCCGCGGCACGAAGATCCACGATAGACCCACGAGCCCCACGACCAAAACTCCGACCAACATCGTGACGCCCCACCAGAACAATGCAGCGCCGCGTTCCCGTAGGACGGCGCGCATCATTTGCTCTCTCCTGTGCCGAGCCTCGTGGGCGTCACACAGTGAGCAGGCGCAGCCCCGCCTCGATCCCTCTGCCCAGGGGGGAAAACGTAGCCACCCTTTCCCAGGGTTCCGACACAACGAATCGTCGAGCTTTGAACCATGAAGTGGATCAAGGTGGCGCGCAGGTCTGCAAAGGCCACCGTCGTGACCCCCCGAGCCTTGGCCAGCGCCGAGAGGGCCGCGGTGTTTGAGGTCGTCGCGAAATCGAGCACGAGCTCAGCGAGCTCCTCATCGCGCAGATTGGCCTTGCCCATCGCGCTGGGGGAAGCGCTCAGCCTCTCCTCGAACGCCCGCGTCTCGCCCATCTCGACAGGCACGTTAAAGCCCCTCATCAAGGCAAGAGCGGCATCGAGCTTAGCGCCCTCGAAAACGGCACGACGTTCGGTCTCGGAAATCCATAGCGTGAGGTAGTGCCCAGGCCGGCGCACTCGCACGAGACCGGAGAGGGGATTGCCGAGCCCCTGCAGGCCCACCTGCTCGACGGTGCTTCGGAACACTCCCACGGCTTGAGAGTCCTGCCTCAGCCGACCGACCAGATCTCTGGCTGGGTCAACGAGCTGGGTTTCATCGACGATTTCGTCACCGCTGGACACGAGAACGGGCTCGACCAAGGCATCGTTGGTCGTCCCCCGGACCACCAGAGAGAGGAATTCCGGCTCTCTTCCCATCACGCGCACCACCTCACTGAGGGCCGCGTGAATCGCGGTGCGGGGCGCTGCTGCGCTGAGCACATCCGCCTTGCCCCAAGGATCGGCGCGCCAGTCCGCTCCAGGTACAAGTAGAACCCTGCCTCTAAAGCGCTCGAACCAGCGCGCGCCCAGACCGAGCACACCGCTTTCGGACAAGGGTCGTGGCACTATCCAGACCCACGGGCTCGAAAGAGGAGACAGGCTGAACACGTACGTCCCCCAGCCCCTAGCCCCCTGCGACTCCAACGCCTCCTTGAGGATGAGATAGCTGGCCTGCGAACCGGTATCCGTGAACCATATGACCTCGTAGCCGAGGAGTCTCGCCACCATTCGAAGGGCAGATAGCTGAAGGACGAACTCGTCCTCGCTCGTCTCCTGCGCGAGCAGCATCGCGCGGCGGACAACCTCTGCCTCGAGCAGCTCCAGCTCGAACCAACGCGGCACTATATAGAGGCCGCTGCTCGGAGGAAGGACGAAATCCTTTTGCTCCACCACCCAACGCTCGATGAGCCCCGTGATGCTGGACTTCTCCTCGAGGCGGGGCGACTCCCCGCTTCGCTGCTTGGGGAAAGCCTTGTACACCGATTGAGCTGACAGGGACAGAATGCTCAGAGACGCGGCCGGTGAGCTGCTCCACTGAACAGGTGAAGGCGAGGGCGGCTCCCACGACAGCTCGAGGCTGCCGAACCTCTTGCGCAGCTCGCTGATCGAGAGGAGCGCAGGCATGCTCGAACGGACGTACACGGTCCCTTGGGCCTGGCTGTTCGAGCGCACGAGCACAACCTCCTGTCCAGCGAGGCGTTCGTAGAGGCGCTGGAAGGGCGTTCCCCGGCTTTTCAAGGCATCGGTCCATTCCTCTTCCGAGAGCGGTTCATCCACGCCGGCGAGGAACAACGCCTTTGCGTCCGCCGCCAGCATCGCAACGAAGACGGCCTCCAAGGCAAAGGGCTCGCTGACCGGATGAGGCACCCCGAGAATCGGGCCCTTTGCCCTGGGTCGCACCAAGTAGACGCCTTGACCTCGGCGCTCCCGAGCGCTCCCTACGCGCTCGCGCACCAGGACATAAGGCCCGAGCTCCGCGTCTTGCCGCGCGAGGCACTCCATCTCACGAGTGCCCTCTGGGGGAGCTTCGTCGGCCATGGAATGACAGGCGTTGATTGGGTCTGCAGCGCGAATGATGGATTCCACATGCCGCGACACCCACTCGCTCTGTCCATATCTCGGCTCTGCCTCCTCGGCATGACCGCCCCGTAGCACATAGGCCTTGGCCATGAGGAGATCTCCGAGCAGCGAGCTGGCCTCCTCCTTGCTCACCAGGGCCGAGGGTTCGCTCTTTCGCCCTGAACGACCGAGGTAGAGGTTGTCCGCCACCTGGAATGCGGCGGCAATGAGGCTGCCGATCGCGACGGAGTAGAAGGCGGCATTGAGGGTCGGCAGGAGGACCAGGAACACCTTCCGCTTCTGCAGGATCTTCACGGCCAGCATGGACGGCAGGACATAGCCAAAGCCGAAGAGATCCGTGACGCTCATTCCGAAAGACTCGGGGAGCACCAGCGCGATGATCCACTTGGTGAGGTACCCCACGGTGAACACAGCCACGACCTTTCGCCCGCCACCGAAGTTGATGTCCCGGATGAGCGGCAGCTTGATCAAAACGGTGAAGATCCCGGCGACGACCACCGACTCACCACATGTGGACAAGACCTTGGCGGGCATGAAACAGGCGATGGCGAGCAGGGCGGGCATCATGATGCCGTTGTAATCCCAGCCGTATCTCAAGTTGTAGGTGGAGGCGATGAGCGCACCGCACAGGAGGATGATGTAGAGCTTGGGTGAAGCGGTGAAATCGAGCGCGAGGTTTTCGTAGGTCAGCTCGAACTTACTGACGTTGAGGTTCGTGTACGGGATGA
>JALOQD010000428.1 GCA_025453525.1 Myxococcota bacterium | reverse complement strand
CGCGCTCAGCAGCATCGGCTATCGGTTACAGTCCCAAAGGGCGCCAAAACGGGAAGGCTGCAGGTACTGAACCAAGGCCGCGAAATATGCGCCGTGGATCTTGCCATTGCGAAGAAAGATGACGGTCTGCTCATCGACGCACCCGCGGGCCGCGGCCTGGTCGGCAATATCTACAAGCTGCCGGAGAACACACAGGCGCTTCCTGACTTTGGCACGATGACTCCTATTGGTTCCATCGTGGTACCGAACATCGCCGTTGCCCCTCGCGCCTTCGACACAGGTTTTCCCGGTGTCAACGTGAAGGGAGCACAACTGGTCGAGTGGTTCGGCATCCGTTTCGAGGGCGTGCTCGTGGTCGATCAAGCTGGCGCGTACCAGTTTGAGGTCAACAGCGATGATGGGGCCCGGATTTACATTGATGACCACCTCATCGTCGCCAACGACGGCATCCACCCGCCTACGAAGGTTACGGGGGAGGCCACGCTCAGCAAGGGCGACCACCGCATTCGGATCGACTACTACCAGGGCCCGCGCGTCGAGATTGCGCTCGAGCTGAGGTGGAAGGTCCCCGGCGCGAAGGAGCTGACCATCATTCCCAAGGCGGCCTTCCGTCGCGGGATGGGCCCCCAGCAGTAGCACCCCCCAGCTTGGACGCTCAGTCGCGGCTCGGGCGCTCAGTAAACGAGCTTACTCTCACCCCCCACGCGTCGCAGGCCTTGCGCACTACGAGCACAAGCGCCACTAAACACGGGCGGATGACAAATCCATAAGTGCTGACCTTTCACGACGCTGGCGTGCCGCCGTGTTCGGCTCGCTCCTCTCGCACAAAGCAGTCGGCCTTCGAGAGGGGCTCCGGCGGGGCGCCTTCCGGGCGAACGGAGGAAACGACAATGCGGCTCTACAAGGAAATCTACGGAGCCTTCGAAAAAGACCGCTGTTGTCACCGGTCGAAGTCGAGCTCGGCCCGCGGCGACGCTCTCGCTCCTGCTATATGTCAATTGGGTTGGATTGACCCCTTCAGTGCTCTGCGAGATATGTGTTGATTTGGAGCTCGCTCGAGTTGCAGCTCGCAGGAGCTTTGATGTTGCTCAGCGCTGGGTTCGGAATGTAGGCCCAGCCCACGCGTCCGGGGCCGAGCGGCACCATTTGGTCCTGTTCTCCCCAGCCCACGCCGTCTAGCAACTTTGGTTCGGTGAGCGCCTTGCCGTGTTCGTCGATTTCGAGCACGGTGTACGCGAGCGGGATGCGATACGCGTCGTCGTTCATCTCGCCCTGGCGATCGAGGTCGTACATCTCGCCGTAACCTAGGAGAAACCGGCCGTTGCCCAGGGGAGCGAGCTGCGGATAGGACACGTACTGACGCGGTTCCTCCACCACCCAAACGATGTCATCCACCAAGTTGCCCGTGGCATCGAAGCGCGCCACACCGATGGAGGTCGGTGGCTCGAGAGGGATTTCATCCACTGCCGCCACAGCGCCGTCTATGCCGACGATGACCCCCAGGTATCCGCCGTCTTCCAAGGGGTGTAGCGCCCCAACTCCTCCCTTGATGCGAATCCCAGAATAGCTGACCGTGTGAAACTCGTGGGCTTTCCCGTCCTCCAGACGCATCCACAGCCCGCCGAGGGGAGAGCCGTGGGTGCTCGCGTCTGTGCCGCACAGCACCGCGTACTTCTGCGTGGCCGGATTGTAGATCGGGTGATTGAACAGAGTGTGACCAGTGCCACAGGCCCAGGACCAGCCGCGGGTGGTCATGTTGAAGTTGGTTCGATCAAGGACGAGAAACGCGTCGGCCTCGTGGCAGACGCCGCCGCCGAACACCCGGGCCTTAACGCCGATGCCGTAGGTGCCGTCGTCGCCCAGGCGCAGGTAGTTGTTGGCATACTCCCAACCCGTACCCACAGCTCGGTGCACAACGTATTTTTGAGGGTCGGAGGTGATGTCTCCATTGGTCCACTCGTACAGCCACATCTCGTGATCGGCGCAAGCGGGCTGGGTCATCCAATCCTTGTCCGGGTGGGTCGAAAGAGAGTCGAAGTCGTAGTCAGCGTCCCCGAACTTGCGACGACAAAGGACGCCGATGGTCGAACAGTCGTCGCTCGTCGCCAGGCCTTCCATCCAGATGCATTCGGGAAAACGCCGCGCGACCGAGGTGGGCTCGAGCGCGCCGCTGGACGGGTTGAGCAATGTTTCGATGATCGCTCCTGACGAAGGGTCTTCAGTGGGGTGCTGCGCGTTTTCGCCCAGGGACAACGAGACGAACATCTTCGGCGTAGAACTTTGAGTGTTGCACGCGCTGAAGTACATCCGGCGAGGAACCACCGCGCCAGGATGGTAGTGCAGCATGCGGATCGTCCACTCGTGCTCGCAGCAGGTGGGCTCACCGTCTGGCAGGGTCGCCAAGCTGGACTGCACTGTCCCTGGCGCCTCACCTTCGCCCTCGCCTTCGCCCTCACCTTCGCCCTCACCTTCGCCCTCGCCTTCGCCCTCACCTTCGCCTTCGCCTTCGCCTTCACCTTCGCCCTCGCCCTCGCCTTCGCCCTCACCTTCGCCCTCACCCTCGCCTTCACCCTCGCCTTCGCCTTCACCCTCGCCTTCACCCTCGCCTTCGCCTTCACCCTCGCCTTCGCCCTCACCTTCGCCCTCACCGCCAGTGTCTTTGCCGTCGACGAGGTCGCCCGTGGCACAACCCAAGAGCCCAAGCAGTAAAACGAGGGTCGAGGTAATCTTTGTCGTTTTCATTTGTTTCCCTTTGAAAAAAATGACCGCCTCTTTGTCTGTGCGGGCTACCTTACCACAAACCTGCTTTTCGCGCAAAGTTGATTGTGGATTTATTGGAATACCGAGCGAGCGCGCCTCGCATCGCTGCGAAAGGGGTCTTCAAAGCTCACGCTGCCTTGCGAAGGTCCCTGTGATGCAGCCTACCGAGGAAAGGTGAGAGCTCTGACAGGAAAGAAATCAATGAGGTTTAATCGTGAGCGAAACGAGCGCGTCTTTGTCAGAATAGCCGCCGTCTCCGTGCGTTTTCTTTGCTCCAGTCTCGCCTGCCGAAGTGAGTATTCCGCCAAAGAGAAAACCAGCTTCATCGCTTTGGCTGACATATCCGAACGTGCTTGTGCCGTCCGGAGCTCCGAATTTCTCCTTCGCGACAACGTCGTCATACGATTGCGAGAGGAGGAGCATATCGCCTTTTTCGCCGTACACGGATGGGAACAGACTGTCAGAGTTGTGGTCGTTCCCCTCATTGTCCCAGTCTCGAACGGGATTGCTCGTGGCCGCGCCTCGCAAAGCCGTGAGGATGGCCCAAGCTGGGTCTTTTAATTCCTTTCCATCCTCAATTTTGTTTATAAAAGTAAATTGATACGAGCTTGCCTCGCCGGAGCCCACGACCCTGTAAAATGCCGCTTGGGCCAGGTCCTGACCACGTCTTCCAGAATCTCCGAATCTTTCGCAGTAGTCGGGGTTGGCGTTCCAATTCGTGCAATCCGCTACCGTAGAGCAGTCATACGCGTTGTCTCGCTTGTAACACTCGGCTACCCGAGTCCAGCCATTGACGCGTACAGGCAAATAGTTGTCGGTGCGATGGAGGAATAGGACCAACAGATCACCGGCTGTGCTGCCAGAGGGGCGAGCAATGGACAGGTCGGTTCCATCACGGTCCCAGACCTGCGTCGTGCCGACGTGCGTGATCGCGCCACTAGAGGTGCCACCGCTACAGGTGTAGACGACGGCGAGTTTTTTTGGCTGGCCGCTGCAGGGATCGCCGAACACGCCGTTATTCGCGCCGACGCTGCAAGACTGCTGGTTCAGACACCGCGACTCCACATTGCTCTTGGAGCTCGACGCGTGACAAGCGCTGGTGGCGAAACTCGGGCACGAACCCGTGGGCGTGCCGTAGCTGGC
>JALOQD010000427.1 GCA_025453525.1 Myxococcota bacterium | reverse complement strand
GCCTCGCGTTCGATGAGCTTCGAGTGCTGGTCTCCCCGCACATCCTCACTGAACAAAATGTCAAAGCCGACTTCCTGCATAAAACCGCAAATCTTGTCTGGGGTGGGGGTGTCCACCGCACCGATGAGCGGCTTCACTCTGTTGAGCAGATCGACGTGGTAAGAGTCGTTCGGGTTGTAGCCGTCCAAGAAGACCCAGTCTAGGTAAGAGAACTTGGCGCCGGGTTCCAGAACGCGGAAAACCTCGGCGAGAACCTTCTTTGTGTCTTTGGCGTAGCTGAACGCTTGGATCTGATAGCAGGCGTCAAAAGAGCCGTTCTCAAACGGAAGCTGGTCGTTGAGACTCGCCTGGATGAACGTGCACTGATCCGCTCTGCCGCGGGCGCGCGAGTACTGCCGTGCGTCGCGGACTTGGACTGGATCGAGGTTGATTCCGGTCACTTTTGCGTTGGTCATAGAGGCGACGTGGTGGGCAACCCGGCCACGGCCGCACCCTATGTCGAGAACCCGGTGTCCGTTCTTGATCCCCAGATCATCGGTCATCTTGCGCTCGAACAGGCGTTGATTTCCAAAGACCCCCGCGGAGATATCAATCGCGGGCGGAATGTACATCTTTTCCACGTGTCCGATGGTGCAGAGGTGATTCAGCACGCTGTAGTAGTCTTTGAGTTGGGCCTCCTCCTTGCCGTTGTCATTTGACCAGTCGCCGTCAAAAAGGGCGTAGGCGCCCAGGAACGCGTCCACCTGCTCGGGCGAGAGGCGATAGAGTGCCACTATGGAGCGAAGGACAGTTCCAATTCTTTCGAGTTTTGCCTCTGCCTTGAGACGAGTATTCACGTTTGTTCCTCCTCTTGAACATCTGCCGAGGCTCGATCTTGGACAAAAACCTCGCCAAAGTCACGCTGAAACCAGATCTGGTCGGTACAGCCCCCGCTGGTTCCATTGCAAACCGGCAGTGCGCTGTCTGAGGAGTTCCTCACGATACCTGGGCGCGCGAAGGTGAGGCCGCGCGATCGGGGTCGTTCGGGGTCAGACGATCGGGGTCAGCGATCCAGACTTGATTGGTGAGTCGCGTAACCGGCGGATATCGGTAGCCGTTTGGATATTCTGACCGGCCAAAGAGCATCGAAGCTGCACAAATTCGCAGGGAGGGGATAAAAGCAACGACCCGCCAAAACGCCTGAATATGGTGTTCCCTTGAGGACCGAGGACTGCTTGAGTCGTTTCGTTCCATGTCTGAGTTCCGAGAGGTTCGAAAGGGAATGCCAGATTCTGGCGACTAAGCGGATCGTTGAAAAATAAAGCTCGGTGAAACAAGCCAGAGCAGTCCTGGGATTTTTCTGTGTCACCGTACTATTTTAGGCACTCGGGATAGACCTGCAAACCTCACGGAGTTTAGAACCAATAAGCTCCTCGTCACATTTCGCTTTTCTGCGCAGTCGGCGCGCGTGCTTGCGCCGGATCGGGGCGCCACCCGCTGGTCTTTTTCTGCTCGAGGATGTCATGAAATTGCAAAGCGGTCGGCCGCTTCTCGGGCTCGACGTCCAAACACCGGTCGATGGCCTGCGCGACAGCGCGATCAAGAAGGGGAAGGTGCTTGTGTATCGAGTCGATCTTGGGTGTGCTCAACCCTGCGAGGAGATCGGAGAGCGCTTCGTCGGAAAACGGCCAACGCCGCGCCAAAATCCTGTGGGCAATCACCCCCACGGCCCACATGTCCGTGCTCGGCCCTGCTGGCGCGCCGAATCGCAGCTGCTCGGGAGCCATGAACCGGGGTGTCCCTGCCCCTTCGTTCGTCATGAGCGTCGAGAGCAAGGTCCTGCTCCCGGCGATGGTCGTCCTTGCTGGCGGGCTCGTGTCTTCTCCATCGTTGAACAGCGCCGGAAGAGGCAGCTCGACGGGCAGCTCAGCGTCGAGGGCGCTTTCCGCTTGGGCTGCATCGGGCTCACGGTGCGCCGGCTCGGGCGGAACGCGAGATGGAGACTGAGCACCTGCTTCGCCGAGGGCGCAGGTCGCTTGTTGCTCCCGAGTTTCCATCACTGTCCAGTTGGAGATACCGAAATCCGTGATCTTGATGTTGAGCTCTCCCCCATGCTGCCCATGGATGAGAATGAGGTTGTCTGGCTTGAGATCCCGGTGCACCAAGTTGTGCTGGTGCAGCTCGTGTAGACCCAGGGTCACCTGGCAAAGCACTTCCAGGGCCCAGCCGATGTCGCCCCAACGGTCTTTCTCGTGCTCGATGCTTTCGCCTTCCAGATACTCCATCACCACGTAGAGGAACCCCTGGTCAGCGATGTCCACGTCCAGGATGCGGACGATGTTCTCGTGCTGCACCTCGATGGCCATGCGCGCTTCTTGGGCCAGGCGCGCCAAGGCAAAGGCATCGCCCGATTTTGCGACCTTCAGCGCGGCCTTTTGACCGTTCGAGAGAACAATGACCTCGTAGACGATGCCCATCCCCCCTTCGCCGATAAAGCGGGAGACCTTGTAGCGCTCTCCGACGATCGCTCCGGGCGCAAGGAATTGCAGCTCGGTCGTTCCTCGCCCGATCATGGCCAAGGTGTAAAAGAGCTGTTCGGAGCGTTTGGTGATCTGCACGCGCAACTCCTCGTTGGCATGGGCGAGCGCCACGCCGTATTGAGAGATTTGGGCGTGCATCTGGATGCGGGCGATCATCTCTGCGCTGGAAAAGGGCTTGGTGAGGTAGTCGTTTGCCCCGACGGTGAACCCGCTGAGAAGGTCCTTGAGCTGGTTCTTGGCCGTGAGCAGGATAATGGGCAGCTGCGTGGGCGAGTACTTTTCGCGCAGCTTTTGACAGACCTCCAGCCCGGTCATCTTGGGCATCATCACATCGAGCAACACGAGGTCGGGCTTGCCTTGTTCTTCCACGAATCGGAGCGCTTCCAAACCGTCGTGACCCACGCTGACTTTGTGTCCGTGCAGCGCGAGCTGATTGGTGAGCACCTTGAGGTTGAGGGGTTCGTCGTCCACGGCCAAAATGTGCAACCCCTGTGAGGCCTTGTCTTGGACGAGCTCCTGTGCCTCTTCTCCGTCGGCGGTCTCTTCGTCAACGTCGATGGGGCGGGCCATGTAATCGAGCTTGGCCGAGGCCTGGGCCTCCTGCGCTGGCGCGCTCGTCGCTGGCAGCGCAATGGTAAAGGTCGAACCCTTGCCCACCTCGGATTGAACCGCGATGGTGCCCTTGTGCAGCTCCACCAGCTGCTTGGTGATCGACAATCCGATACCGGTTCCCCCGTACTGACGGGCCGTGCCTCCGTCTCCCTGTTCGAAGGCGATGAAAATGTCCTCCATTTTGTCGGCCGGAATGCCGATGCCGGTGTCGATGACGAGGAGCTCCACCATTTCGCGGCACTTTTGAGCGCGAACCGTGACGCTGCCCCTTTCGGTGAACTTGATGGCATTGCCGATGACGTTCTGCAGAATCTGAATGAGGCGATTTTCGTCCGCGCTCACCGCAGAGAGGTCTTCGGGAACTTCGTTTTTCAGCGCGATGTCCCTCGTCCCCACGAGTGGTGAAAGCAGGGCGATTTCCACCTCCACGAGTTGCTTCAGAGCGATGGGTTTGAGCTGCAATTCCAAGTTGCGATTGCGCAGCTTGGAAAAATCGAGAATGTCGTTCACCAGGCTGGAGAGCCGCTGCCCCGCGCTCACGATGATGCTGAGGTTCTCCTTGGCGGTTTTATTCAGCGCTCCGGCCACGCCATCGATGAGAGATTCGGCAATGCCGATGATTCCGTTGAGAGGCGTGCGCAGCTCGTGGGAGGTATTGGCCAAGAAATCGTTTTTGATTTTGTCGGCCTTTTTAAAGCTCTCGATGGCCTGCCGCTGGGCGATCTCCTTGTCCCGTTTCATGATGGTGATGCGGTCGGCGAGCGCCAAGGACAGCAAGACGACCTCCAGGGCC
>JALOQD010000426.1 GCA_025453525.1 Myxococcota bacterium | reverse complement strand
TAGAGCGGTCGGCGCCTTCGGTCAAGTGAGACCATTCTCACTGTTAGGTGTTGGAGCACGAAAGGAGCCGACCATGAGACTCTATTGTGGACTGGATCTAGGCAAGAAGACAGGTCGATATTGTGTGATGAACGAAGCGCGCAAAGTGGTGGAAGAAGGCTGGGTGAAGATGTCGTCGGCAGAACTGACGAAGGGATTCAGCGAACGCCCGCCGATGAAGGTTGTGGTCGAGGCGAGTACGAAGGCTTTTTGGGTCGCGGACAATCTATCGGAGTTGGGCCATTCAGTGGTGGTTGTTGATCCTGGTCGCACTAAGGCGATCGGGTCGTCACTCATCAAGAACGACAAGCTGGATGCGCGAGTGCTCGCGACGCTTTGCGCCGCAAACGTTCTGGCGGAAGTAGACAGACCAAGCGCCGAGCAGCGACATGCTCGCATGCCTGTGGTCGCACGAGATGCGTTGGTTCGCAGCAGAGTGAAGCTGACTAATGCTGTTCGCAGCATGCTGGACTCGGAAGGTATTGAGATGCGCTCCTGCGGCACGGATGTATTTGCACAGAAGGCACGAGAGGTTGCCGAGACGATCCCCGAGGGAATCCGCATGGGGATCGAACCTCTGCTCGAAAGCATAGAGCTTCTGAGCAAACAGATCGCGGCATGCGACGAGAAGCTCAAGCAGCAGTCGCGCAATGATCCGCAGGTGAAGCTGCTGATGACAGCCCCCGGTGTCGGTCCTGTGGTTGCGATGTGCTTTATGCTCGCGATTCGCCAGGCTGGTCGATTCCATTCGAGCCGGCAAGTGGCGTCGTATTTTGGACTGGTGCCGTCACTGTATCAGTCTGGCAAAACGAATCGACGAGGAGGGATCACGAAGCACGGCAATCGCCAGGGACGATGGGCTCTGACCGTGGCGGCGAGTCATGTGCTGCGCACGACCAAGGCATCGGCCTTGCGAGATTGGGGCGTGGGTCTGTCTGAGCGAGTCGGTCGCAAGACAGCAGTGGTGGCGGTCGCGCGCAAGCTCGCTGGGGTGCTGTGGTCGATGCTCAAACACAATCGGCCGTTCGAGCCGAGGCTCGCGGCGGCAGTAGCGAATTGAACGGCCGGTGAACCTAGGCAAGTGCCGATGAGATGAACGACGAAACACGGAGCTCGAGATGACGCGAGAGAAGGTCATCCAATGCGGGAAGACGCGCCAGGGGTCATGGCACCCGGCAGCTCGCTGCTTTGATGCCGATGGATTGATAGCGCTCCCGCTTCGGATACCCTCATGTGCCCGGACGTTTGGTCCGAAGAAGAGCACGTATCAATGACTGATGGCGATCTTCCAATCGCGTCGAGCGAAGCTCTGCTATGCGTGAAACGCCGCGAGTAACCGCGACGTAAAACAACCCGATGTCGGGCGCGCCTCGATGCACTGCACTCGAGCAAAGGTGCGACCTTGCCGTCGGCGCGTACTTGGTGAAATGGCTGAGGCCAAGGCCCCAGCCATTTCACCAAGTTCATTGAGGAAAAAATGAGCAAAAAATCGCATGAATCACAACTTCCCTCTTGACTCGGAGGGCCGCTCTATCAATGACAGCGTTACTTTAGGCCTTCCTTCTTCAGGATCTTCATCCCCGCCATATAGCCCGAAGTGACAACCGCGGATTGCCCAGTGCCGGGGTAGGTCCAGTGTCCGGCGAGGACCATGTTCTCAAAGGGCGTCTGGTGCGGCATGCGCTTGTCCATTGACTGGGAGGGGATGTTGCGCCAACCAAAAATCGAACCGTCTGGGTTGAGGCTGAATTTCTGCATGGTCATTGGCGAGCCGACCTCCAAGACCTCAATGGACTGGCCGAGCCCCGGCAATACGGCCTCGACGCGGGCGAGGATCGCGAGGCCAACCTCGTACTTGAACTGCTGGTAGGCGGCATGGCCGTCTTGGGTCTTCCACAAATCCTGGCAGTCGGTCATGAGCTGGGTGTACACGCAGATCACGTTCTTGCCCGCAGGAGCATTCTGCGGATCGAGCATGGTGTAGTTGACGACTGTCAATGGCACATGGGCCACGTCACAGGACTTGGCCGCTTCCCAGCCCACATGCTGGTCATAAACGTCGGCGAGCCAAATTTCGTTTGTGCCCTGGAATTGCGACGAATAGTCGTGGGCAACGCCGGCGCAGACCTGGAAGTAGGACGGGCCGACCTCGAGGGAGCTCGCATGGCCCTGCTCGAGTCGGTTGGGGTGAAATGGCGACGTCGGCTTGTCATTTGGAAGGTGTTCTTTGCCGATCAGCTTGAGGAAGGTGTCAGGGGCGTTCGCGTTGGAGACAACGTAGCGCGCCTTGAAGCATGCGCCATCGGCGGTGCGCACCTGCGTCGCGAGGCCATTCTCGATGTCGATCTTCACGACTTCGCTGCTGGTGCGGATGACGCCGTTATTCTCTTCGATGAGCTCGGCAAGGGCCGTGCTGATGGCCTCGGAGCCGCCCTTCGGATAGGAGAAGCCGCCAAAGTGGTACGACGGCCACATGTAGAGGAACAGCACTGCCGCGAGCTCATTGGGCTCAGCACCACCGAACCAGTGCAGCTCGGCGAAGATGGATACGAGCTTGGGATCTTTGATGTACTCCCCGAGGAAGTCGGCAAGCGTCTTGTCGGCATAGCCAAGCAGCTTGGTCAGCGTAGCCATCAGCCCCCTACTCGTCGCTTCTAGCGCAAACGCCCCCATGTCAGCGGAGCTTTGAAAAATATCTTTGCCGTCATTCTGATATGCGGCCACGAGGCGGATCAGCTTGTCCAAATTGTGTAAAAACGCGAACAGCTTGTCGAGCCCGGCCGCGTCACTCGGAAACCTCGTCTTGAGGTCGTTTTTGTACGCTTCGAGATCCGCGGGCACGACGATTTCGTCGTCGTCCTGCGCAGTCAGAATTCGGTACATATTCTCTTCGCGCAGAAATTCGACCCGGCTCTTTGTCGGGTCGTCGTTGAGAATGCCGAGGCGCTTGAAGAGCTCGACGTTGATGCCCTTGGCGCCGCCGCCCGCGCGGTCCGCGATGTCGAGGCCGTCGATGGCATGGAGCGAGGCCTCGATGCGGTAGTCACCGCGGCGGTAGTTGACCATGTAGCCACCAGTGCGATGCAGGCGCTCGAGCACGAGCACGCCCAGCCCGTTTTGCGCCAGGAGCGCCGCGCTCGCCAGGCCGCCCGAACCACCGCCCACGACCACAACGTCATGGGACTCGGTGTAGACGCAGGAGCCATCCGCGACGGGCGTGTATTTGTGGCACGCCAGGCAGTCGTTGGGAACATCGCCGCTGTCAGGCGAATGGCCAGCAGGCACTGCGTGGCAGGCCGGATTGGCACAATCGCCAAACGGGTGGGGCGCTGTCGCTTTGCCACTTTGAATCGTGCCCGCGCGGGAAGGGGCGCCGTTGCCGCCGTGGCAGGTTGCGCACTCGGCGGCCTTGTAGCCGGCCAGGTTGTCAAAGTGGTTTTTCTTGGGGTCGTTCTTGTGGCAGGCGAGGCAGTCCGCTTTCCCCCAACCGGCCGAGTGATTCGCTGCCGTCAGGACCGCCGATGCAAAGCCCGGTGTGGCAGCGGTGATCGCATCGAAATCGACAGCATCTGTGTCCGTATCGCCGCGGGAGTCATCGCTCGTCGACTCAACGGGCACGTTGTCGTCGTCGCTACACCCCACCCAAAGGCAGCTCGTGACAAGGACAACGCGCAAGCACAATAAATGGAGCGAAGGCCTGTTCATTTTCATCTCAACCTCCAGGTTCATGCAAAACGCCTGGCTTGGCGTCCGCCAGTCCCGCAGATAGCCGTCTTACGCATCATGTTGGCGGCGAACTTAGGGCTCACGCAATAATAACTTCCCAGTTTGGGCAGCCGATGCATCTCGTCCAGCTGCGTTGCTCGTCCAGTGAATACCACCAGTATTCCCTCTCCT
>JALOQD010000425.1 GCA_025453525.1 Myxococcota bacterium | reverse complement strand
GAGGTGATCTCCTCGATGACCTGTCCGGTGGCGCCGAGTTGATCGAAATGGCGTGTGAGCATGGTCGAGTTGTGCTGCACCGTGTCCGCGCTTTGACGGGCTCGCATGCGGATGTCATCGAGGAGCCTGCGGCTGGAGGACAGGCTCTCCTCTGTTCTTTGGATCATGGCCTTGAGCTCTCCTGCCACAACGCGGAAGCCGGCGCCGAAGCTCCCTGCCTTGGCTGCCTGGATGCCGGCGTTGACTGCGAGAATCTTGATCTGCGCCACGATTTCGCGGTTGCTGTGCAGGATGTCCTCGATGCGATCGGCCTGGGCCGCCAACTCGTCGAACTCGGATTGAGCGAGGGTGTTGCTCTCTACGACCCGATCGAATTCCTTTTCCACCGCTCGCAGTTGATCGCTCGTGGACAAGCTCTTGCTGCGCACCTCTTCGGTGAGCCTGCGGGTCTCCCCCGATGAAGTGGCGGTCTGCTCCGAGACCTGTCGCAACTGCTCCATGGTCGCGTGGATCTGCGCGATGGCGGTGGCCTGTTCGTAAGCTTGGGCCGCGAAGGCGCCGGCGATGTCCCTGATCTGGCGGAGGGACTCCTCGAGCACCGTGGAGACCGCTCCTGCCGTGCCGATGATCTGACTCTGCTCTTCGTTCATCCGGAACATTCGATGAGAGAGGGCGGAGTCGAGCTTCTGATTCTTCGAAAGAACGAGGACCACCATGCCCATCAAGAACACGGAGAACGCGATTCCGAACACGAGATGGACAACAGGGTGCATTTCGCACCGCGCCCAGGGGTGCAGAGCTTCGACGAAGACAGACAAGACGAGGCCGGCGGTCGCGAAGCCGGCGGTGACCCACAATAATCGGTGCGAATAGAACGATGCATAGATGACGACAGCCAGGGTCGCGATGATCGCGGTGAAGCTCAAGGCCGCGAACAGGTTCTGGTAGAGGAAGGCGGTGGCGATGGTCGATAGGCTCAGGGCGAGCACCGAGCCCCTCAGTGAACCGCGCTTTGTCAGTCGGAGGCAGTAGAACCAGGTCAGCGAGGAAAACGTCGCTCCGCCGAGGAACAGGCCGGTCTGCCAGCATCTATCGAAGGCAGCGGCCACAACCGACAGGCATAGGACCATGGGCGCCCCAAAGCGAACCGTCATTCCCTGTACGCTCAGGTGGACGTCGAGCAACAGCTTTTGCCGATCGTTCTGCTTGTCGTCTCCGACGGTGTGTCTTTCTGGCTCGTTCATGCTCTGGCGCGATCATCACCCAATGAGATTCAAATTGGAAGTATGGCGTCGCTTCTTTAGGGTTCACGCAGGAATAAGTTCCCAGAATTGGGTGGCTGAGGCGCTCGTCCAGCAAGGCGCGAGGAGAGGGAATACTGGTGGTATTCACTCGACGAGCAACAAGGCTGGACGAGATGCATCGGCTGCCCAAACTGGGCAGTTATTTTTGCGTGAGCCCTTACCTTAGGTTGAACATGTGGGAGAGAAAAGGCAGGGCTACTCGGCTTTGATGTTGCGCTTTTTAGCCTCAGGGCAGCCGATCTCGGTGTCGGTGGGCTTTCCGTCGATGGTGACAATCTTGAACTCCACGCGGCGATTCTTTTCAAAGGCCTCTTCGGTCTGGGACGCATCGATGGGGCAGTACTCGCCGTAACCCGCGGACTTGAGCTGCTTGCCGGGCACCTTCTTCTTGATGAGATACGACTTGACCGCCGCAGCGCGCAGCTTGGTCAGTCTGAGGTTGTACTGATCGGAACCGCGTTCGTCCGCGTGGCCTTCGATGTCGATTTGACCGATCTGCGGGTTGTTGATGATGGTCGTGGCCACCGCGTTCAGAATCTCGTTCGATTCCGCTTTGATGTTGGCTGAGTTGTATTCGAAATAGATCTTCTTGAGAATCGTGATGTCGGTCTTGGTGACCACCACATCGCCCTGGTCTGGACAGCCGTCCTCGTCGTCCGTGCCGTTGTAGGTCTCGGGATCATTGGGGCAGCGATCCCGTTCGTCGGGGATTCTGTCGGCATCGTTGTCCTTGTCGGGACAACCGTTTTCGTCTTCGAACCCATCTTTGTCTTCTGGATCATTGGGACAGACATCTTCTTTATCGAGGATGCCATCGCCGTCGTTGTCGGGATCTGGGCAGCCGTCTTCGTCTTGGAAGCCGTCTTTGTCCTCGGGATCATCCGGGCAGGCGTCCTTGCTATCCGGGATGCCGTCGCCGTCCCTGTCGTTTTCACCTCCCTCAAAGTCCGGGCACCCGTCTTGGTCTTCGACGCCGTCGATATCCTCGGTCCTCGAACCCGTCCTTGTCCTCTGGCTCGTCTGGGCAGGCATCGCCGTAGTCCGGGATGCCGTCGCCGTCGCGATCCATGGGCGAGGGCTCAAAGGCAAAGCCGATGAACATGCGGTTCTGGATATTGAACAGGCCGTAGCCCGACGTCGTGGCGCCCAGCGGGATGCCGTGGGCATAACCGGCCATCAAGTACGAGTTGCGCTCGACAAACACCTTGAGGCCGACGTTGGCCTCGAGAGCCATATACGCCAGGTCGCCGAACTGCGGGATGATCTGATTGCCGTACACCTCGATGACGAGGTCCATGACGTCCGGCCACAGGGTGACGCTCTGGCCCAGGCCGAAGGTGAGTTGTGGTCCGTAGTTGAACAGCAGGCGGTCGGAGTTCTCCCCGAACGGCAGATGAAGGAGATCCTGCCTGGCTCTCGCGTTCGGATCGGTGCTGCAGGGCTTGTCTGGATCGGGGTTTTCCGGAGTGACGAGCGTACACGTTTTAGCATAGTCATTGTGGAGGTAGGCTTTGTCGTTCGCGCCAAAGGGCAGATGCGCGCCCGCGTTGATGGCAAAACGGTACCATTTGGAGGGCTCCATATCGAAGATGACCTTGCCAGAGAGAGCGCCGCCGCCCTTCTCACCCGCGAGGTATGTTCTTTTCCCCACGGGGATTTTGTAGGCGAGGACCGCGCCGACTCCCACGGGATGTTGGTCAGCTCGGAGAATGGACACCTTGGTATGGATGCCAATATCGCCGATCAGCCCCTTGGTGGACCAACCAGAGGATTTGCGCTCGCCCTGGAAGTCGTAATTGTAGGCCGTGCCCGAAGGTAGCAGCAACGGCACCGATGCGCCGACGATGACGCGATTGAACAGGCCGAAGTTGAACGCCAGCACTGAGCTGATGTAGTTCTGGACCATCGTTTGTTTGTAGACTTTGCCGTCTTGCAGGCTCTTGCGATCTGCTTCCACGGCGATCCACTGATTGAAGCCGAAGTCGAGGACCAGGCTCAACGAGAGGTTCAGGTGAGGCAGCATCGGCGTGGCGTCCACCGTGAAGTGCCCCTTGGTGTCCACGGCGCTGCGGAACAGGCGCAACTCACCGCCGCCGTCCTTCTGCAGCAGCGGGCGTTCCCCTGCTAAGGCCGACGAGCCGATGAGTAGGACGAGTAAAGCGGTGAACGCGAAGCCCAAATGATGAACGTGCCTAGGCAGCGATGTCATGCACACCTCCCTGTCGCGCGAGTTGCATGTTCGTTAGTCTACTTCAGTTCGCTTCAATGTCGATTTTTGATGCGCATCATTACGCAAAGGGGGGGGATGACCGGCGTTTTCTCCCTTGCGCTTCGAGCGGAAATCGTTCGAGGATGCGCTCGCCATGAACCCCTTTCGCGAGACATGCTACCGCTGCCACAGGCCCAAGGCCCATTGTTTGTGCCACCTCATCTCGCAGGTGGACAACCGCACCTCCGTGCTCGTGCTGCAGCACAAGTGCGAACGGTCTCATCCGTTTGGCACCGCGAGGTTCGTGCGCCTCGGCCTGAAGCGGGCGCAGGTGCGGCTGGTGTTTCCCAACGCGCAGCGGCGATTTGCCGTCGAACCGTGCGCGCTGCAAAGGGCTGGATTGCTCTATCCTGGCCAAGGAGCGATCGACCTTGCGACAGTGCCCGAAACCGCGCGACCCGAGCAGCTCGTGGTCCTCGACGGGACATGGGACGACGCCAAGCAGCTCTACCAAGACAACGCGTGGCTCTGTGACCTGCCCCATTATTGTCTCCATCCGGCCTCGCCCAGCATCTACCGTCTTCGCCGCGAGCCGAGCGAAAAATCGGTGTCCACCCTGGAGGCCATTGTGCTCGCCTTGTCCATTCTCGAACCCCAAACCGAGGGCCTATCGTCGTTGCTTTCGGCCTTTAACGCGATGATCGAGCTGCAGCTCTCCTGCCTAAACGACAACGTTGGCAAGGAGAGCACCAAGCGCACGAAGAAGCCCCGGCAACGATTGGTGGCAGCGGTGCCGGCGCCGATTCTCGAGCGTATGGGCGATCTGGTTGTGGCCTACGGCGAGTCTGTGCCATGGCGCAAGAAACGCCGCGCCCTCGTCTCATTGACCGCCGTGCGCCTCGGGGATGGCGAGCCGTTCGAACAATTCCTCATGCCTCCGCCAGAGGCGACCTTGGCGGACGATCACTTGCAAATCATGGGGCTGAGCAGACAGCACTGGAACAACGCCGTGGACCACGAGGAGCTGCGGCGATTGTGGCAGCGCTACAGCCGACCGAGCGATGTGCTGGTGTGTTGGAACGCCAGCACGTTGGCGCTCCTGCGCGCTGCCCTGGGAGCGGAGTCCCTCGGCCTCTTTCTCAAGGCGCCCTATTGCAACCTCATGGGCAAAAAGTGCGGTCATTTGCAAGACCTGGCGAAAGAACACGATTTCGAGCTCGAGAGACTCCCGCTGACCGGACGCTCTGCCCTTCGGGTGGCTCAAGTGATCGAGGTGGCGAGGCTGCTTAATAGTCGAGTCTGTGGTCATTTCGTAAACGATGGCAGCGCTTTTTCGGTATCGCCCCTGCAAAAGAGGGGGTGCAATCCTCCGCGACTAATGAGATAAGTCGAGGAGCTTGCCCGCTCCTTGGGCTTTTAGGAAAGAAGTCTTCATGTATACGTTTTCTGCCAACCCTTTCGATGACGCTCCTCATGGCGTCTTCGACGATGAGGAAAATGGACGCAAGGGTCGCCTTGAATTGAGATATGCGTTTTTTGTGCGCACCTTCGATGGAGAAAAACCTTTCATCGACCCCAGCGGAGTGCCGGTCATCGAGACAGCCGCTGTTCTGACCAAGATCGATGGCTATGGCACAACGGGGTTGGCCAGGCTCGCCGCGCGGGCCCATTTCTCGCTCATCCAAGAGCGTTCAGTCACAGAGCTCTGCGCCTTTCACAACTGGCTGGGTGCGGTGTCCTACTCCTTGCAGGCCAAGGAGATCATGTTTGGGCTCGTGGCCAACCCCCTGATCCGTCGCAGGCTCAAGGAAGGGCGCATCCTCGTTGAGAAGGGTTTGTTTTCGGTCATGGTGGATGCTGGGCTGCGCCTCAGTGGCGTCCAAGACGCGCGGGTGATGAACGACGAGGTGCTGTTCAACCGAGAGGCGGAAATGGCCCTTGGGCGCTATGCGCAACGGCCTGGATTTATGCGCTTGCCGATCGATTCATCGCTCATTCCATCCTTATAAAGTCCCGCTTGGCCGTCTAGGGCCGATTTTTTGCCCGGTATTGCCGCACGAGGTCGCGCACCACACGAGCGACAACGGCCGAGGCAAGGGCGATAACCGTCAGGCTGAGGATGAACAGAATCCAATCCGCGACGGTCTCCTCGCCCTCGGGGATGATGGACAGGCCCAGCAGGCTGAAGGAAGACAGGGCGATGGAAAGAAGGGCCATGAGGCCGTGACTGATGGACCTTGCGGGATCGAGGCTCGCTTTGCGGGCCAAGGCGGAGCGCAATCCCTCGGGTTGGCAAACCCAGTGAGGCCAGCGCCGAAAGGTCACGAGCCAGCTGTAAGCGACCAAGGCGGCGAGCGCCGCGGCAAGGGCGAACCACAATCCAGCAGAGCTGCTGGTGCTGGGCACGGAGCTCAAGGTCGTACCAACCATGAATAGGGACAGGGCGAGCAAGGTTTGGACAAATGACTGGCGGAAGTCGGGCGGGGGCACGGGCTCGGATACGGGTTGCCCGCTATTGTCGAGATTCGGCTGGACCATCTGGCCCTCCTCGTCGTCAACATACCAGCTTTCGCGAGAGGCGCACAGCCTGGGCATGGTGCATTTTAAACAACGACCCGCTAAGAGACCTGAGATCGGAAACTGGGCATCCCCTTCCAGGCCTGCGAAACTCGGGCATGAAAAGGACGACTCAGACAGTCCTCGGCCTTCCACGGGATACCCAGTTTCCTCGTATCG
>JALOQD010000424.1 GCA_025453525.1 Myxococcota bacterium | reverse complement strand
TCTCCTCCTAGTGCAGCTTGCTGCGCCGAGGCCTCTTCGGCTTGGCATCGTGGCTGCTCGAGTCGCCGGTTCCGTCGGGCGCAGCAACCGGATCTTCGAAGAATCACCCGGGAGAAGACATCCCAATGAACGTCCGCCCGGACGAGTACGCGAGCCTCATGAACGCCGCGCGTGAGTCCTGCGGCGAGGAAACGTAGGCTGAGGTGTTGCCTCTCAGGATGCTCGTGCGTTCGGAAACCTCCGCGAGATCCTGGTTGGCACCCATGTACGCGAACGTCCATCTGCCGGGGTTCTGGCGCGCCTCGATTATCTTCGAAATAGTTTTGTACGAAAACTCGCGCGAGGCGTTCTCCTCGCCGTCACTCACGATCGTCATGAGGTAGCGCGTCTCCGGATCATCCTGCCCCTTGATGACGAAACGTCGGAGCACCGTCATCACCGCGTCGAGCATGGCGGTCTGCCCGTCAGGCTCGTACGACTCCCAGGTCAGCGGTCGCAGCGCGCCGACCGGCTCGCAAAACGACGCGAACTCGGCGTTGTCGCTGAAGACGACGAGCGTGATCTTCACCTCGCTGCCTTCTGTCGCCTTGCCCACGTCGCGCACGACCTGGTTGAACCCCGCGATCGTCGCCTCGCCGCAAGCGGACATGCTGCCCGCTGGCGCATGCCCGGCAAAGTGGTTGTTGAAGTAGCCAAACACTTTGATCTGGGCAGCTCGCAGCTCACTGACAATGGGCGCCCAAGCCTCAGTGACCGCCCGTTGGTCGACGACGATCTCGCCCCAGGTCTGCGTGAGCTTCTCGATCGCCTTGCGGTCGCCGAGCCAGCGGATATAGGCGAAGTCCGCGGTTGGACCGCCGGTCAGGCGGGGCCAGTCGGCCGCGGCGGGAGCCTGGGACGGTCCTACGATCTTTCACTTGCCAGGGACGGTGCTGAGATTTAGTTCGCCTCATCGCTTATTTCCAGGCTGTATCGCACCCGGCCTTCGCTCTATCCTTGCTTTTTTGCACTCTCTGTCGCGCCAAAGCCTTTTCCACTTTATCGACCAGTGGCTCCAACTCGTCGTGCACGCTCAGGGCGCTCTTCATCCAGCGCGAGACCTTCGAGGAGTGGGTCTTGGCAATCAGCCGTGAAAGCGAATGGGGCCCAGCCAGAACCCCGAGATGCACATGGCTCGACATCAGGCAGTCGCCGAGAAGCTGGCAGTCCAGTCCTGTCAGGCTCTGTCCCAGTCATCTCAGGAAATTTTCCCGGTCCGCAGGCCCTTCGACAAAGTACCTCTGCTCATGAAATCGACAGATGTGGTGAAAAACGCCCCCAGCGTAGCTCAGTCGTGCGGTTTGAGGCATGCGTATGCTCGAGGCATGTGGTTAAAATCAGACCACCGAAGCATATCTCATAGATCGTCCCTGGCAAGTGAAAGATCGTAGGACCGTCCCCGGCTTCGTCCCCGGCTTCCCGGCTTCGTCCCCGGCTTCACCGTCCCCGGCTTCACCCGGCTTCAGTCCCTGGCTTCTTCTGGCTTCTTGCACGCGTTTTTTTCGAAAGCAAAGTCGGCAAAATCAATTCACAAGTACAATTAATTGGTGTGCAATGCAGCTTGCGCCTAGAATTTCAGCCGATGACCTCTTCGCAGACGGTATCATGACTAAACTCTCATCCTCGTGGCAGCTTCTGCTCGTGCTCGTCGCGGTCACCGCGTCGACATGTATCCGATTTTCCAATGGTTTTGTATGGGACGATGTGCCGCTTTTCGTTGAAAGCGACTTCATTTTCAATCTCCGCAATGCCCCTGCTTTGTTCACCCACGACACGATGTACAGCGCGGACCAGGGGCGCTTTGCATCTGTCGCGCGGCTTGACACCTATCGCCCGCTCACGATGCTCACCTTCATGCTGGATGGCGCGTGGGGCGAAAAGAGACCGCTGCCTTTTCACGTCACCGGGCTTGCGCTGCATCTCGGTGTGGTTGCACTGATATGGGTATTCGGCCGACGTTGGCTCGAAGGCGCGGCCCGCGATATCGCTTGGTTTCCCGCGCTGCTGTTCGGCATTCACCCGCTATTTGTCGAAGCGCATGTCTGGATTAACGGCAGATCCGATTCACTCGCCACGTTGCTTGTGGTGGCCGCCATGGTCGTCGGCCTCCCGCAATCCCATAGAGAATGGCCGTATCCCGTGGGCCCCTTGCGTGCGAGCGTCGCTGGCGTTCTGTTCCTCGGCGCAATGCTTTCCAAGGAAGTCGCGCTCATGGCTTTGCCGCTGATCGCGCTGTGGCGAGCTGGTTTCTGGAGTCATACACCGAAAGTGCCGCTATGGACGGCCTGCCGCGATTGCGCGCCGTTTGGGCTGGCCGCAATCGGCTATTTGGGTCTTAGATGGGCAGCGCTGGGCGGTGTGAAAGCAGCCGCTGGTGCTGAACACGTCGGCCTTGCTCTCAGTCGCGCAGGATACTATGTCATCGACGGCTTGATGCGAATACTGGCGCCAAGCGACACCGCGGTGCGGTACATCGATGAAGAGTACAGAGCTCTTTCCTGGTTCGTATTGCTTCTTGGATGGATCGCCTGCCTTTGCCTCGGTGCAGTATTCCTTTTGCGCAGGAAGCAACAACCGTTTCTGTCGTTTGGCTTCTTCTGGTTCGCAATCACATTGGCTCCCGCGAGCCTCGTCGCAGGTGCGGGATGGTACGGTTTCGGGCGCTATACCTATCTGCCTGCTACCATGCTGTTCCTTGGCTTGACCCAAGGTCTCCATGATTTTGCGCAATGGCATCCCTTGAGTCATTTTGTCGAGCGGTTCGTGAAGGCCGGCGTAGCGTTGTTGATGCTCACTCTATTTGTCCTGACAATGCGCGCGACCATCGACTGGAAAAGCTCTGAGTCTTTCTACCTCGCAATCCTGCGTGACTATCCACAAGCCAGCCACGGATACGGTGGCTTGGGACGCATTCGGGTCGAACAAGCGCGACTGGACGATGCGTTGGTCTTGCTGAAGAAAGCCGTCGAGCTCGCGCCCGAAGACGACCGATATTTGAATAATCTTGCTCAAGCGGAGCTCCGTGCCGGTCTTCTGCCCGAAGCGCGTCGCACAGCAAGAGAAGGCATGCGTCGTTTCCCCGGGCTAGCCAAATTCCTTCATGCTCTCGCCGCTACGTACATCCACGATGACCCGCGGCGAAGCGTGAGGGAGCTCGTCAACGCATTGCGCCTAGAGCCGGACAACGCGGCCTGCTACACATTGCTCTGCCAGCTCGTGACCATACACCCACAGCGAGAAGCACTTTTTCGACAGGTCAATGACCTAACGAGTCTTCCGGAAAACGCGGCGATCGCTCCGAAAATATCGACTTGGCTCGCAACCGTGCGCGAGTCTGGATGCAGGGTTGAGTCCCTATAGTTCTGCAAAAACTTCTCGGGCCATGGCTTCATCCAAGTGACCAAACGAGGAGGAAGCCAATGACCCGAGAAGCGATGAAAAAGACACGCAAGGCTGTGGGCGAGGACAAGGACCTGTTGCGGGAGCTGGTGAGAGAGGCGGTGCAGCAGGTTCTGGAGGCGGAGATGACCGAAGTGGTTGGCGTCGGGAAGAGCGAACGCAGCGCAGAGCGGCGAGGATATCGCTCAGGATACTACGAGCGGACGTTGGTCACTCGGGTAGGGAAGCTCGACATTCGCGTGCCTCAAGACCGCGATGGTCGGTTTTCGACAGAGTGGACCTCGCCTCTTGGCTCGGGCGCTGGCAAGCCAAGTACGCCAAGCTCCGCGACTGGGCAAAGGAGGCACTGAGGCTCGCTGTGGTGTGACCCTATGTATCAGGCCATGGCCCAGATTGTTTTTGCAGAACTCATGGCACTTGACCGACTTTGCGTTACTACCTAAGGCAAGAGCTTGAGGGCGGTAATCCCGCTCGCTGGGATCCGTGGAGGGGGTGGCCAGCAATGGCCGTTCCTACTCCGA
>JALOQD010000132.1:13486-14875 GCA_025453525.1 Myxococcota bacterium | reverse complement strand
GAACTCACGAGGATCTTCGGTGAAACCCTCACCAGCAGATTCGGCAGCACCGATGAAGCCCGTGTTGCAGACAGCACTATCATTCATCCCAAGAAATTTGCCGTTTACTACAACAAGAAACAACGAACCCTTCTTGATGCTGTAAACAACTGGGCAGTTGTCAACTATGGATCGCACAACGCCGCCTATGTACTCAAGAGAGTCAAAAAAGCTCTTCATGACAATGAACCGGTATTTGTGTCCTGGATGGTTGACTTCAACGCACTTGAATATGACTCAAGGTCTGCTTTTTACGGCTCTTTCAACATGGAAACTCTTGTTGAAAAAGGAGCGTTTGGCAGAACTGGCGGACACATGACAGTCCTTGAAGACTATCAAGCAATTATCAAAAACGCAGATGGAACAGAAACAGTTCTCAAAGCCGGTGTTACTCTTGATCCAAAAAAAGCTTCAGATAAAGCCCTTCTAGACAAAGCTCTTGAGAATTCCGCCAGAATCGTTTTCTTCAGAACAAAAAACAGTTGGGGTGGCGAAGGAAGAACCGGTCTTCCTTATGCTCCAGGGCCATACAGCCAAAAGGGCTCATATGAAAAAGGCTATCATGATCTCTATATGACCTATCTCGACGCTCCTTTTGCGACAGTAGATAACTGCCCTGATTTCATTGGAAGCCCAGATTGTGCAACTTATGCGTCAAAAGCACTTCAGTCATTTGTTCTTCCTCCTGAGTTTTTTACAGACGGAGATCCAGAAGAAGAAGATACTGATGACACAACCGGTGATGATACAGACAGCGGCGATGATCAGTCAGACCCAAATAACCTCATCGCAAATGGCGGGTTTGAAAAAGGCCCAGTGACAACCGGTTGGACAACAATAGACAACGGAATAGCCCTTGCTGAAACAACTGATGCGAACACTGGATTATATGCAGCAGAAGTAACTGTAAATACCCCTGACCAGGCAAATACTGACATGAGGCAGATTGTTAGTGTTATCGCTGGCAAAACATACATCATTTCCGTAGCTGTCAAAAATTCTTCAAGATCGGTAAGGGCACGTCTTGTAGTCGGAGCTTCCTATGGTAGCTATTCCTCATTGGCAAATGAGCAATGGCAGGTGTTCAGCTATTCCTATAAAGCAATAGCTACCGGCAATATTGAAGTCGGTCTTCGTTTCTATGATGATGCAGGATTCAAAACTGGAGACAGAGTTATAGTCGATTCTTTCTCGATGACAATCGAGCCGTGATCACTGCCGGTTCCCACTCATCGAAATGACGGGCTGCAATTTCTTTTTCGACATCCTGCTGTAGAGCGATGGGGACCCGATCTTTCCCAAGGGCTTCCTCCCCCGAGTCCGGTTCTTGGGGGGGGGGGGGGGGCGGGG
>JALOQD010000132.1:0-13459 GCA_025453525.1 Myxococcota bacterium | reverse complement strand
GGGCGGGGAATTCTCGAAGCATTTTTGCTCCGCTCATGGTTGGAATTTGGTTGACAAGAAAGCATAAAAATCGTTTCAATATCGAGCGAAATCTTTTCTACATTGACATGTTTATCGTTTTTTTTCGAAAGGGTTGGGCCATGCGTGCAACGAGTGGGTATTGTGTTTGGTTTGCATGTTTTCTGTCTTCGGCGTTTTCATCCCTCGGTTGCACCGGACAGGAGAAATCATCAGACTCGGCCACAGACTCTGCCACAGACTCGGCCACAGACTCCGCCACAGAACCCGCCACAGACTCGGCCACAGAGACTGAGACCGATGACTCCCACGGAAAACATGAGACCGTGACGTTGGACGACGGCACCGAGATACAGCTTCCCATGTATTTCAGAGCGCGCGGCGGCATCATGATTATTGGCACGGCTGATTTGGACGCGCTGGTGAGCCTGCAGCGAAGCCTTAGTACCTACACACCGGTTGAGCAGTCAGGACGAGGGCTTTGTTTCGTCTGGTTCTTCGACTATTCACCGGACTCCGATCTCGGCGCCTACACGGAGATCGCCATCACCCACATGGCAACACTTTCGGAAACGCCGCTTGAACCGGATTTCGACATCACCGACTTTGGGAGCGTGGCCGCGAACTTCACGACGCTGCTGGAGAAGGTGCAAATCGTCAACTCGGCACTGTGGCTGAACAGCGAGCTCGGCATCGCGGCAGGAGAGCAGATCTGGGGGTATGCCAAGTTGAAGGCGCAATTCAGCGACTCCTCCGAAGAGGGAGAGGACGGCCTGCAACACCGTGCTGTGGAGGTCGTCGAAAACCAGTCTGGGAAAACGGTATTGTCCCTCAATCTGTCCATTCCAGAATTGATGCTACCGGTTTCGGCTGTCCCTCGACAGGAAGGCCTCACGACAGGCTCCTGGGACAATACAAATGGGCCGCATAAACTGTTTTCGCATATGGAAAATTTAGAATCGATCGCCATGGGCGCCTGGGACGAAGAACTAGACGAACTGGAATTGGGCAGCGGTACTGAGCAACTCGATCTGCTTCAGTCACTCGATTTCCAGCCAACCGGCTCCCTCGTTTACGGCGGCTTCGATCTCTACATCGAATCGCCGATGGAGCTATGAGAGCCCTCGAGTACCGCGCGCTTCCGCTCTTCGTTTCTAACCCACGATTTTGCCCGAGAGCAGGTCGCTCAGGTGGGGCCCCTGGGCCCTAGCTTCTTCGCTAGGGTTCCTGATGGCAGCGCAATCCCGCGAAGATGTTGTAGAAACACTGGTTACAACTAATGCACTTCGCCCCGGTCGTCTCACCGGCGGACCATTTGTTGGGCAAGTCCGGTTCTCGGATGAGCGGCCTGGCCAAGCCAATGAAATCCACCTTTTTGTTGGTGAGGATCTCTTCGATTCGCGGGACGGTTCGGTTGCCACCGGTCAGAATCACAGGAACGTCGATCTCGAGCGCCTCGGCCGCCTTCAGGAAGAAGGACTGTGATTCAGGATCGCTCGAGGCGGTTTCCATCCAACTATTCCCACTCACATCCAAGGCGTCGATGTCCATCTGAGCAATCTCCGCGGCGGTTTCCAAGAAAACCTCTTGACCGATACCGCCGACGAAGCCTTCGCCCACATAGTCCCCTGAGTCCGTTGAGTTCACCTTGACTAAAATGGGGAAATCTGATCCGACGAGCACCCTTGCCCTCTCCACGATTTCCCTTAGAATCCTCACTCGATTCTGTACAGACCCGCCGTATAAATCAGTGCGGTCGTTCGTATAATTCGACAAGAAGGAAGACAGTAAGTAGCCGTGGGCCGCGTGCAACTCTACACCGTCCCAACCCGCCTCCTTGAATCGCCTGACCGCCTGAGCGAAGTCCTCGACAATCGCCCCGATCTCTTCGACCGACAGAGCTCGCATGGGTTTGACGTCTCCGGGCCAACTGATGTTCGACGGGCCGGTTCGCGTCTCTCCGACATACAAGTTACCGCTATGGGAAATCTGCGCGACGAGCTTGCAATCCGAGGCTGCGCCAGAGACGGCTTCTTTGACTTTTTTCAGGCTATTGATGTACTGGTCGTCATAAGCGTAAAGCTGGAGTGGCACTGCATCGGTTTGCACTGGGGCTGTCATGCCGGAGATGATCATCCCCACCCCTCCAGTCGCCAATGCAGTCATCGTCTCGAGGTATTTGTCGGTGAACTCGCCGTTCAACGCTAAACATTCGCCCGTTGCCGAACGCACCAACCTGTTTTTGAGCTGCAAGGTTCCAATGGTTCCTGGGGAAAAGGGCTGGATGTCACCACCCTCTACGTCACTGTCCTGCTCGTCCTCACTCGTGCAGCCGATCCCAAGGATCAAGGCCGCCCCAGAGGCCGCTGCAGCGGCTTTTAAGAACTCTCTTCGAGTCGGAAAGCCCATTTCGTCTTTCATGGCCACTCCTTTTCCTATTTTTTTTCAAAGCGAACTAGTTCCCATCCCGAAAGTCCTGTTTTCCGGCATCCTTCTCCAAGGCTGCTCAACATCGAATTATCCAACTCAAACAGTCCTCGCCTTTCCGAAGCACGCCGGAAAACTCCCATTTCGGGACGGGAACGAACTAACCTCTGTTAGTCATCGTTCCTTCTTCCACTGACCCCAGTATATATAAATTTCCGCGCTCTTCAGCCACATCATTTTTGGGCTTAGCGACCTTTTACGCGCCCGGACGAGGTGGCCTCGAGCGTCATAACTGTTAGAGTAAGCTTGTTGTGAAACAACTTCTCGATTTTCGGCAAGGACTGTGGCGACGCCTCCTGGACGCTGGGCGATACCTGCCCAACGTCTTTGCAGACCAAGCGTTTCGGCGCTCTTGGCTAGGGCAGACAAGGCGGCTCCAATGGACCTTCGCCGGATTGTGTCTCTTCGGGGTCTTTGCGGCGCCGCCGGTCTTTGACGCCCTTGGGGACGCGGTATTCCCGCCAAAGAAGACCGGCCTTTTCTTTCGCATGAACCACAAGCGGCAATCAGAGGCCGAGGCTTTGGCTTCGCTGCTCACTGTTCTGTTTTGGATAGGAACCATTGGGAGCACAACGACGCTGGCGTGGTTGGAGCTTCCGCGTGTTGCAGCACGTCGCACCGAATGGGACACAGCGCCCGAGAAGGAGGCGCCCTCGGGAGCTGCGCCCCTGTCTGAGGCACTCGCCCCGACGATCATCACCGGCGGTGTCGACAGCGCTGCGACCATAAGCGCCACCGCCTCCTCGTCGCCCTCTGGCGCTGGTTCGCTTTCGACTCCTAATGCGACCAAGGACCGGTATGTCATCGAGGCAGAGCTCGGACGCGGCGGAATGGGCGTCGTCTACCGCGCGCGGGATTTGGTGCTCGATCGCTTGGTGGCGCTCAAAGCGCTATCTCCTGGGCTCGTCTCCATGGAGGCGACGGCGAGCCGGTTTCGTCAGGAAGCCCGAGTGCTCGCCCGTTTGACCCATCCCCACATCGTTCAAATCTACGATTTCATCGAGACCGAAGACGCGCTCTTTATCGCCATGGAGCTCGTCCATGGTCACAGCCTGGCAGATCATGTCGCAAAGGTGGGGCCAATGACGCTGCAAGGGACTATCGAGCTGAGCGTTCCTTTGGCAGAAGCGATGGCCTATGCGCACGAACAGGGCGTGCTTCACCGGGATTTCAAACCTCACAACGTCTTACTCACCACAGAGATGGTGCCCAAGATCACCGACTTCGGCCTGGCCAAAGCCACCGAGGCTCCAGACCTTACCCAGACCGGAGCTATCATGGGTTCTCCAGCCTACATGAGCCCGGAACAGGCCACATGCCAAGCCGTGGGCCCGACCTCCGACATCTATTCATTTGGCGTGACCCTCTATCAAATGCTCAGCGGTCGCACACCGTTCACCGGGGGAGTTGCGAACATCCTCATCCAGCATGTCTCCCAGGCGCCCACTCCACTCTCGGAGCTCGTCCCAGAGCTCCCTTTGGCGCTGGATGAGCTCATGGGGAATATGCTGGCCAAAGATCCCGCGCAGCGCATCTCCACGATGAAAGAGGTGGCGCAGCGCTTGCGAGCGATTTGCTTCTGAGCGCAAGGGCGCTCAAACTCATTTTCATTATGGAGCGCTTTCCACTCGCCCCTTTTGCCGATCCCAAACGGCATCGATTGATCTCCGAGATCATCCGGCGTCACTCGACCAATGTGGCCGACATCCGCAGCATCGCCCTCAACGGGCTCGAGCTCAACTTTGCGAGCGACGTGCTCGAGCTTGGATGCGGGTTCGGGTTCATGGCCAAGGCAGTGGCGGCGCGGATCTCGTCGCATGGGAAGATCATTGGCGTAGACGCCTGCTCCGAAAACGGCCCGGAATTCCTTTCCGCAGTGCGCTCACAAGGCCGCGATGCAGAATTTCACTGCCAGCTGGTCAGCGGCGAGCTGCCATGGCCGGACCAATGCTTCGATCTTGTCGTCGCGAGCTACTCCCTCTACTTCTTTCCCGAGCTCATCCCGGAGATCGCTCGAGTCCTGCGAAGGCAAGGTGTGTTCGTCACGATCACGCACAGCGAGCGATCGTTTGCGCGCTTGTGCGAGGCGGCTGGTACGCCTCTTCAAGAGGCTCCGATCTTCCCACTGATTCGGCGATTCTCGGCAGAAAACGGGCAAGATAGGCTCGCGCGCTGCTTCGCAGACACGGAGAGGATCGACTACCCCAACCAGCTTCTTTTTGAACGCGATCAGCTCGAGGATCTCCTCGCCTATGCTCTGTTCAAGCTTCCGCTCATTCGGCCAGAGGCTGAAAGTGGGCTGTCCTTCTCGGCTCCCCTGCGCGAGGCCTTGGAGCGACGTCTCGTTGAGGGCGAGCCCTTCTCCATCGAAAAGGACGACGCCGTTTTTCACGCGAGGACCCCGCGATGCCTCTGACCGAGCGATTCTGCCACCAGTGCGGCAAGGACGTGTTCACGCGCCGCGTGGAAGGCCGCCCGAGACAGGTATGCGTTTCGTGCGGCACGGTGTTTTACAAAAACCCCCTGCCGGTCGCGGCCGCGGTGGTGCTCGACAGCGAGCGCCGGGTGCTTCTCATCAAGCGCAAGCACGAGCCGCACCGCGGCATGTGGTGTCTACCGATCGGCTTTGCAGAGCTGAACGAGACGATCGCCGAGGCGGCTATCCGCGAGCTCGCCGAGGAAACCGCGATCACTGGCCGCGTCGTGCGGTTGCTCGGCGCAGAGTCCACTGCAACCGAGCCGTACGGTGATCTCCTCGTGGTGACCTTCGAGGTGGCAAAGGTGGCCGGCCAAGAATGCGCCGGGGATGACGCCGAGGACATCGCCTATTTCGACACAGGTGCGCTCCCGCCGCTGGCCTTTACTCCGAACCAGACCGCGATCGCGGCGTGCGTTTCATTGCACCGAGCAGAGTGGGCCATACGAGATTCGTTTAGCGAGCTTCAGTCTGGCTCTGGGCATGACATGCTTTCGGACGCGCTGGTGCTGATTATCGAGGAACACGCCGACAGCATCGCCGCGCTCTGGGCTGAGGAGGTTCACACCAACCCCTCCACCACCTCGTACCGCAAAGTGGAGGCAGGGACGCTCGAAAAAACAGCCGCAACCGCGCTTCGCCAGCTAAGCCGCTGGCTCGTGGGAAAGGAAGCAGTGGACGAGATCCACGAGTTCTACCGCTGCGTTGGGAAGGAGCGCAAAGATCAAGGCATCGAGCTGCCTGCGCTCGTCAGCTCTTTGACTCTTTTGCGAAAGCACATCTGGAAGTTCGGACGCGAGAGCGGAATCGTGGACAACCTTCTGGAGGTCTACCGAGTGATGGAGTTCGATCGGCGTGTCGTGATGTTTTTCGACAAAGCGATGTACCAGGCTGTCAGAGGATACCTGGCTGCCTAGTTCTTTTTAAGTTGCGGCAAGGGCGACATCAACGTGTCGGCAACCAATTCCAGCGCCTTTGTGAGTCCCTCTTTGTCGCACGCGGTTTGAGTGGCGGCGATGAGCTTCGGCTCGCTCGTTTGGCGTTCGATGAGCGACATGGCGACCAAGCAGTTCTCGTTCCTCTCTACGATTTCTGTGCGAATGAACAGCTCTGCTTGAAAAAAACCTGCGATGCGCCTTTGGCATTCCATGCGAGAACAACTTCGGTCTTCTTTTTCCTGTTCTTGAAGAATTTGTTTTTGCACGAATTCGCGTTCAATCATCTCGAACTGATCAGAGTCTGCCATTTCCTCAAAGGAAAGAGCAGAGAGCGTTTCAAGGAGCTCGACGTCGATTCCCTTCACAAAAGATGAAACATCGAAAACAACCGCGCGAGGCAACGGTTCTCCTTTTTCTTCCGAACCGGTCAGGGCCTTTTTCAAAGGCGCTTTTGTCGAGATATTTCGCTCGGAAGCTTGGTGAAGCGGCACTAATTCAAAATGCACTCTCGGATCTTCCTTGGGAACGAGAAGATAGATTTCCTGCGCCTTATATCCCTTGAGGGTCGCGGTCAGTCCAATCGATTTAGGATGAACCGCCGCGACGCCATCGGCTTCGGCACAAGCCGCGGCGCCGACGGCTGCACCGGCGACCATCCCAGCAATTCCCAAGATCGCTATGACGCCGGACAGTACGGAATCATCGTCATCGTCATCGTCGTCATCATCATCATCATCATCGGATATTGCCGACGCAACAGCGCCAGCCCCTGCAGCAGCGCAACTGCCCTTGTCGTAGGTTCTCTGGACGACCTGATATTCAGCTTCCGCGCGAGTGGGCGTCTTTCCCAAGGAGCGAGCTCCGTTTTCATCCGATAGGGTGATGAGGGCTCCCTGCGGACTGGAGGTCACCTCGATGCCCTGAGTCCTCACCTCGAGGACATCGGTGTACATGGCGCAGCTCACGAGCAGAGCACCCAGGACACACAAACACATTCCCTGAATAATCCCCATTAATCCATTCATCGTCTCGCCTCCATCAGATCGGTCCAAGAAAAAAATAGTGAAGAGCAAACGCCCATGGCCGCTGTCGCGACCACCCATGAACCAAGAAAATGACCCCGGCGCGCATTGGGTTTGCCTCGCGAAAGCTTGGAGCGAGGCATCCCGCGTTGCAGCCGCGGGGCATTTTCTGAGCAAACGCCCATGGCCGCTGTCGCGACCACCCATGAACCAAGAAAATGACCCCGGCGCGCAGTGGGTTTGCCTCGCGAAAGCTTGGAGCGAGGCATCCCGCGTTGCAGCCGCGGGGCATTTTCTGAGCAAAATAGCAGAAAAGTTGCGCGCCTGCCCGGCAATTTTTCCGCGGAATCACATCGGGTGTTTCCGGCATCCTTGGGAAAGGCGCGGAGTGTGGGATCAGTACTCGTACTCCACACCGACCATCGCCACCGTCTTGGACTGGTCCGTGTAGAAAAACTCGCGATCGGTTTCGAAGAGCAAATTATGGCCACTCAAATAGCCCGAAAGGCCAGCGACAAACTCATAGGAGATCTTGGCGTTGAGGACCGCCTTCCCCGAGACCTCGAACTCGGCTGGCCGGTATTGGGCACTCTGCATCATGCCCACGACGATATCAGTATGCACCAAGGTGTGCTTCGTGAAGGTGTAGAGATTGGCATTGAGATTGAGCTTGGGCAATGGCTGCACGTTGAGGGTGAGGCCGCCATAAAGGTCCGGTGTGCCTCGGTGCTGGAGATCCACCTGATTGGCTGGATCCTGGGGATCGTACTCAAAGTCGAACAAATGGAGAGTATCTGGCGCATGGTTCTGTAGATACGTCTGTTGCACGGTACCGAAGAGGCGGGATTGGAACATCTTTCCCGAGAGCAGAAAGCTCAGCGTGGCGCCAGCCTGGTGTGCCACGGTGTCGAGGTTGTCGTACTGCACCCAGACCTCGAGGGATCCTGAACCGATGCTCCTGGCATGGGAATAGCCCTCGACGAAATTCCGGTTGTAGGAGTAGAACACCTCGAAATCGACCTCGAAACCCTCGGCAGGCGACCCGCGATACCCGATCTCGACCGAATCGCTCTGCATGGGCTCGAGGGCGCGGTTGCCGAAGATCAGCGTGGGGGGGCTGTAGTCGTCGCTCTGGTAGGTGTACACCAAGAATGGAGAGCGATGCGCTCGGCCGTAAGCCAAACGGATGAGCTGGTTCTCCACAATGGTATAGGTCGTCCCGAGCTGAAAAGAGGGATACACCGACTGCCCTTTGAGCGTCTTGCTCGTCATCGGTTTCATCACATCCATGTTGGCGTCGGTGCGCGGGTAGTAGTTCTTTTCTGTGCGGTCGAAGTAGTAGTCGAGGCGAAGACCTGCGACGAAACGCCACTTGTCCAAAACCTTCAAGTCCGCGCGGAGCGATCCGGAAAGGTTTTGCAGAGCTTTGGACGGATCGCTGATGTGGAGGTCATCGGGATCAGGCGAGACAAGATCGCCTCCCCAAGAATGCGTGGCAATGAGCGGACCTTCGTACTCGGCCCTGCGAAACCCCAGGCCTGGCCGAACGCTCAGCTTGTCCTTAAAAAAATGAAAATCGTACTCAGCATCAAAATCGAGAATGTTGAAAGTGTACGCATAAATGTTTCCGCCCGTCGCGGTTTTAATGTAGCCCGTGGGGACAGATTGCCGTCCGGACTGATACGAACCATGCACCACGAGCCCGGCCGCGAGGAGCCGCGCATCTGCGTAGACCGACTCGGACATACTGGTCGTCAGCGGCGTGTACCAGAGACCGACATACCCCTTCTGAGCCCACGAGTTCTGATAACCGCCCGACAGATCGAGGCGCAGCTCGTCCTTGGGCTTTACCGTGAGAAAGGCATTTGCCGCCATGCGATCCACGCCGAGATCGAGCCTGGGGTAACGCTCATAGGGCCAGGTGACCGGAACGCCCGAGACGCTCGCCCTCATTTCCGCCGGGTTGTCGTACCATTTGCCATCGCGGTAGGAGTAATAGGTCTTGTTGTAGCGATCCGCGTGGTGATAATTCCCCGAGACCAGCACGCTCGCCTTTCCAAAATCGTACCCTGCCGCGATGCCGGCGATCCGCTCGTCCCATATGGGGCCGTAATACACTCGATTGCTCGTGTAGAAACCTTTTTTCTGGGGTCGCCGGGTGATGATGTGAATCACGCCCGTCACTGCATTGGGCCCATAAAGGGCAGCCGCAGGGCCGCGAATGATCTCGATACGGTCCACGTCCTGCACGTCCACGGGCAGGGTTTCCCACATGGTCCCGCCCTGAAAATAGCTATAAACGACCCGATAATCGATCATCACCAACATCGTTGTGCTGGTGAAGTCATGGAGCTGCGTGTTCGGTGGCACATTGTCCAAGCCGCGAATGTGGATGTTGTAGTTGCCCGCTGTTTGCTCGCGAACGATGAGCCCGGGCGCGAGCCTCAAGGCCTCCATGATGGTACGAACACCGCTTCGGCGGATCTCCGCTCGCGTGAGCACGGACACGGCCAAGGGGGCATCGATCATCTTTTCCACCCGCTTGGACACGCTCTCGATGTTCACGTTCAGGAGATCGCTCAAATCGAGATCCAAGAACTCATTTCCTTCGGAGGTCGAACCCACGGCCTCAATCACGGTTGGGGCCGTGGGATCTTGCGTCGAGGCGCTCGAATCGGGCAAAGGCTCGATGACCGGCAGCTCTTCGACGACCGGCAACTCCTCGACGACCGGAGCGTCTCCATCGGTCGCGATCGGCAAGGTGGTGGGCGCCGGCGGGAGCGCTATCGGAGTGCTTTGGCCAAACGCCGAGCACGGCACAGCCGAAAGCCCACAGAAGACCACTGCGATGATGCTTTTTGACCAACGACCCATCATTGTTCGCCTCGAATTGAAAGATGATAGAAATGTACCGTTCTTCTCAAACTCATCAAAGAAAAATCTCAGAGCTCTGGCTTGCCTTCGATAAAGCCGCGCACGACCCGGTCCTCACACTCGGAAAGCTCGCCGCTGGTGCCGAGAAAGCGCACCTCTCCTTCGTGGAGCATGACCACGCGGTCGGCGATATCGAAAACGCTGCGCACGTCGTGGGACACCACGACTTGGGTGATGCCAGCGCGCGCGAGCGGTCCTTTGACGAGCTTGTCGAACTTGCGGGCAGCCAAGGGATCGAGGCCGGTGGTGGGCTCGTCGAAGAGCAGGGCCTTGGGCTGCAGGGTCATGGTGCGGGCAATGGCCACGAGCTTTCGAAGACCCGGTCCCAAGGCCGCGGGCTCTCGCTCGGCCAGGTGGGAGACGCCGAGCTGGGCGAGGTAACCCATGGCTCGCTCCTGCGCTCGATGCTCGGGGAGATCATAGTGCACTCGCAGCGGCAGGGCGACATTCTCGAGGCACGTCATGGAATCGAACAACGTAGCTTGTTGAAACACCATGCCGCACTCGCGCCGCAAGGCCATGAGCCCGCGCTCGTCCATGCCGCAGACGTCCTGCCCCTCGAACCGAATGGCGCCGCTGTCTGGGCGAAGCAGCCCCACGAGCTGCTTGATCATGACGCTCTTGCCCACTCCGCTCTTGCCGATGATGCAGAAGATCTCGCCTGCCTCGATGGAAAAGGAAATGTCTCGCAGCACTGGCTGGCCGCCCAAAGAAATGGAAACTCGGTCGTACTCGATCATAGGCCCGCCACCACGTGACTCATAAGGGAGATGAGTGAATCGAGCACAACGATGGCAAAGGAGCACCCCACGACCGCATCGGTGGTCGCTCGACCGACTCCCGCAGCGCCGCCTCGGGCCGAGAGCCCCACAGCACCGGCCACGATGGGCACAGTGACACCGTAGACGAACGCCTTGGCGATCCCCTGAACCAGATCCGCATTGTCGATGAGCTCGAAGTTCCAGAAGGTCGATGGGCTCATGGAGAACAGCACGACTCCGGTCGTCATCCCAGCCAGAGCCGAAGCGCACGAGCCGATGATGACAAGCGACAATGCGGCGATGATGCCAGCGCGAAGCCGGGGCACCATCAACACCTCGATGGGATCCGCGGCGCACAACCGGAGCGCGTCGAGCTGATCGGTCACTGCCATGGCCGCGATCTCGGCGGCAATGCCAGCGCCGATGCGACACGCGATCAGCATGCCTATGACCGTGGGGCCGAGCACCCGCACCAGGAGCTTGAGAAAAGCGGCGCCCACGAGCTGAGTGTCGCCCACTGCCCGATTGAGCTGCACCGTGGACTGATAGACCATGATCATGCCGACGAACGACATGGCCACCACGATGAACACCGCCGAGCCGTTCGCGAACTTATGGGCCAGCCGCAAGGTGTCGCCCTTGTCGGTGCGGGCCGAAAACACCAGGCGGGTCGTGCGTCCCAGCAGCACGCCCATGGCGCCGAGCCGCATGACCATGGAGATGGGCCCTTTGGGCTGCTGCGGCAACGGCCTTAGGTCGTGCCCCGTGTCAGCCAGGGAAAACCGGCCAAACAAGCTGGCGCGCAACGAGAGCTTGGGACGGGACGGCGGGGTCATCGTTCTTAAGCGCGAATCTATCACCAGCGCCGGGTTCGACCAAAAAAGCAACAGGGATGGCGGACTAGTCGATCGTCCTGGCGCTATGTTACTAATGCTCTTCACATGAAGCTCATCTCCAGCATTATTTCGAGCCTGGAATCCGAGGATGTCCCTCTGTCTGCTTGCCTGCTCACGTTCTTCTCGGCGGTGATGGTCCGCACGGGCGTGGAGATGTTCTCGGACTCGGACGCTCTAGTCCAACTGTCGTTGCTGCGCTTCCTGCACTACACCTTGTTCTATCTGTCCTTGCTCGGCGGGCTCTCCCTCATCCTCTCCGCGCTCGGTCGCGTGCCTCTCGTGCGGGTGATCAAGGTTGTGGGGCCAGCGTTTCTCGTGCTTCTCGTGGCGCCCATCACCGACCTCATCGCTACGGGCGGCCAGGGCATGAACATGAGCTATCTGCGGCCGGGGATCCACGACGACCTGTGGATGCAGTACCTCACGTTCTTCCACGTCTACCGCGAGGGCGGCGCGAGCCACGGTATTCGGCTGGAGCTGGCCATCGTCATCGTCTCCACGGCTGTTTACTTGCGGCACAAGGGCGCGGCGGCTTGGCGGTGCGCGCTGGGCGCTATCGCCGTTTATACCTTTGTGTTTCTGAACGGCATGCTCCTGTTTTGGATGCAGTGGACGTACCAGCTCTTCAACGTGCGGCCCATCTACGACGACCGCATGGCCATATACTTCCTCTCCACCTGGCTGTTCTTTGTCGCCGCCGCGCTCGCCCTGCTCTGCAATCGGACGTACTTCCTCGCGATGTGGAAGGACCTTCGCTGGATGCGGCTCGGTCACTACTTGCTCATGTACTTATTGGGCGTGGCCTTTGCCGTTTGCGAGGGTAAGCTCGCGCTCGAACCCGTGCGACTGTTCGAGCTCGTCCTTCTCCCCATGGCGCTCATTCCCGCAGTGCTCTTCACGATTGTGACCAATAACATCGTCGATCTCCCCATCGATCAGATATCGAGTCCCAACCGGCCCTTGTTCAAGCCAGGCATCGACCACAGAACCTACGCTCAGACCCAGGGCGCCTTCCTCGCAGCGGCCATCTACTACGCGGCCTTGGCCGGACCGCTCGGCTGCATGGCGATTCTCGCGTTCACAGGCGCCTACTACCTGTACTCGATGCCGCCCGTGCGCTTCAAACGCGTGCCAGTGCTGTCCAAGCTCACCATCGCCGTTTGCACCCTGGCCATGCTGAGCGCCGGCTATGGCATCGCTGGCGGCAACTTCACGGAGCTTCCGTCGAGCCTCATCGCCTTCTTTCTCGTGCCGTTCACATTGGCGGTCAACTTCATCGACCTCAAGGACTACGACGGAGACAAGGCAGCGGGCATTCGCACTCTCCCAGTGCTCATCGGCATGCGACCGGCGCAGCTCATCATCGCCGCGCTCTTCGTCGCGCTCTACGGTCTCGCCACCTTTGCCGTCGACCTCGCGACCCTCGCTGGTTTGCCCCGCCTCGCCAATCTTCCTTTGCTCCTAGGCCTCGGTCTTGCGCAGGGGTTCTCGCTCACCCGCACCCCCTACAAGGAACTGCCCGTGTTCACCCTGTACCTCCTGAGCATCGCCGGCCTCGTGGCCTATGTCTTCCTGCTAGCGCCCAAGGAGATCCTGACCCAGCTCCCCTAAGCTCGACCTGTCCCTCGACCTATCCCCCACCGTATCCCACCCAAGCGGCCACCAAGCGGCCACCGTATCCCACCCAAGCGGAAGAGGTTGTAACTATTCGCGAAGATCGGACGCCTCAAATTTTATCGCAGAAAGTTGTCAACATTGGGGGACGAGCGGCCGAGATATTCGGGACAGCTGGGCAAGAAGACAGGCCACGGTGGCCGGTTATGCGGAAGCGCCAGCGAACCAGGAGCAACGACCATGGGGCTCGTGCGCATGCACTTCGAGGACCAGGTTCACTTCGTGACCAATCGCTGCGAACAGGAGCAGTACC
>JALOQD010000423.1 GCA_025453525.1 Myxococcota bacterium | reverse complement strand
ACCGCCAAACAAGACCCGCGATTGGGCAAAGATCACCGGATCAGCATCAGTCGACAGCCGCCAGGTGGGCAAGCCCTCGTCGGTAAACTGGGCGTTGCTCTCGGCAATGCTGCCCGGCATGTCGACGTGGATGTAGACGTCGAGCAACGCGCCGATGGCGCCCACAAGCTCCTGGTTCGTCTCCGCCGTCAACGCGTAGGTCTTGTTCAAGGTCGATTCTTCACGGCGGAACTCAAATGTCGTGAACAGCCCCTGTGACGCCTCATCGCCCGACAGAAGCGGCAGCTCGAGTTTCGTGAGGGACTGTCTCATGTCTAGCTCCGACTCGAATGGAATTCGAATCACGACGAAATCTCTCTCATCGCGCTGTCGTGTCGACACTCGCAGGTCGATGCCCAGGGTTTCTTCCAACCGTAGCCGCAGCTCCGCGATCGCCTGCTCGGGCAAGATATTCGGCGCCTCCATCTCGGCGGCCCACCGACCCTCGCCCAGGTAGAGCGTAAGATGCAGGTCGGGCTGTAAGTCAGCCCTTGCCACGGGCAGATCAAGCAACAACACGAGAGCGACGATGCTGGCAAAGATCAGTAGCGCTGGGGTGGTTCTCATGGCTCGACTCTACTCGTCTTGTCCTGTCCCAAAACGGCCTGCCAAACGCTCCACGTCCGCTTCGGTTACGACGCCACTCAAGGGCGACCGCCTCTGCAGAAACCACCAGGCGATGCCAGCCGCTGTCAAGACCACGGCCAGCAGCAACGCCGCTCTCAGCGCCAATTCCGACCGCGGCGCGCTACCATTGGCTGAGCCAGCCGGCTCCTCGCCAGCCGCGACTCGCGTCTGCGAGGCATCAACCGGCGTTGGCGACGGCGGCGTAACGCCGAATGCCTGCCCGGACTTCACAAGAGCCTCGGCTTCGGCGAGTATCTCTTTCGCCTCGACGACCTGCTCGACCGAGATCCCATATCCGACCCGCTCGATGATATCGCCCGGCTCTTCTTCGGTCAGGGCTAGCCATAAGGCGAGTTGGCCCGCCATGGCGTTGCCACGGGTTGCTGCCGAGCTCAGTACGGCGAGAATCCGCTCGTCGGCCATCAAGTCGCCGACCATGTAGCTCTGGCCACGCACCGAAAAGCTGCGATCAGGGTCCGTGCTGTAGACGTTCAGATCGACGACGCGGGTCTCGTCCTTACCCAGTGATCGCGAAACGCTCTTGGCGACGATCAAGTCCCCGTAGTCGGGGGAGGTGGAGGCAAGGATAAGACCAATCGGCACCTCGAACTGCATCTTTTGCCCGGAGCGATTTGTGAGGGTTAGCTTGAGAGGCTCCAACATGCCTGAGCCGGTGCCTACTATTTTTGGCACCTCGGCCCATCCTTGTTCCAGAGCGACATCCAGCGGAACGGTTTCTTGGGCATCGGCTACAACCGCGCAAATCAGCCAGGCTGCCAGCCCAAGCAACAGCCGGTGGCTGACTCTCAGCAGTGTCACGCGGGACGAAAGAGGCATAGCCCTTCCTTAGCGGGCCACGAGCGCTTCGAAAGATCATGAATTGCGGAACTTGAACCGGGTGTTCTGCGTTCCGAAGCGAATCTCCATGTTATCCTTCAGCACGAAGTCACCCGCGATGCGCTGTGTATCGACAAAGGTGCCGTTGGACGAAGATGTGTCACGCAACACATACTCGCCTTGCGCGGTCCGCTCGATCTCCGCATGTTGGCCCGAAACAGAGCGATCGGCGTCTGGGGAAAGCGCCAGGTCGCAGTCAGGATTGCGCCCAATCGTGACCTTCGGCATGACGAGTTCGAAGGTCTTGCCTCCCGGCCAGAGCGCCTCAAGTCGGGCGGTAGTTCCGGCTGGAACAAGCGGTCCGGAGGCCAGCGGGGTCGTCTTCGATTCAGCGCCTTGAACTGCAGTCGCCGGCGGCTTGACTGGCGAGGACGAGGCAGGGGGCAGCGCTGTCTGTTGCGCAAGGGCTTTGAACGTAAAGCTTCCCTGGCGCCCCAGCTCGATGGTCGCTCCGTCGGGCAGGGCGACTTTCTGCCGCTTGATCAGTTGGCCGTTGACTTTGGTGCCGTTTTGCGACTTGTCCTCCAGAAAGAACTGGCCATCGACATAGCTGATATCGGCGTGCCTGCGGGAGAGCGAGGTGTCGCTGAGATCGAATTGAAAGTCCGTGCCTTCCCGTCCCAGGGTGATGAGAGGCTGGCGCATCACAAAGGGTTCGCTCTTTGGATCGGCTGGAATCAGGCGAGCCAACTCAGGAGGCTCCGCTTTCTTCACGGGAGGTGGCGCCGTCGATCCCGGCGCCGGGCTGAGCGGGGGCTGCGAATCGGCCGCAACGAGATCGAAGTCTTTGGCATCGAGATAGACCTGGGCAAAAGATTCGCGAGCTTCTTTGCCCAAGAGCCTGATCGCCATCACAAAAAGCAGAGCAGAGACTGCCAGCCCGAAGGCCACGATCCACCAGCGTACGGACTGCACTTCCTCCAAAGGCGCCACTACCAACAGCAGCGCCAACACATAGAGGCCGGCAAGGGCAAGAAAGACAAAGCCCATGACCCTGGCCCAGCTTTTCTTCATCATCAGGGCCACGCCCCATAAGATCGAGACGATTGCAAACAATGGGCAGATGTATTGCGCGTTGGGGAAGTAAAGCACCTTTTGAAAGACATCGGCCAGCCAATCGCCAACCAACGGCAATTGGCCGAGGAACGCCTGAGCCTGGGGCGCCAAGATAATGTATACAGCGCTTAAGAGGATGATCAAGACGCCAATGAGGATTCCACCGCAACCTGACAACCTGCTCATAGGTCTCTTGTCCTTTGCTAACGCTCAGGCGGAGGTCCGCCCGTTCCATGAGCCTCTGCTGATGGTAACTCTCCCAGAACACATACCGGGCACCAGATCAACGAGAGGAAGAAGGGTGGGTCCTGAGCAAATGGACACGCTTGTTCATGATTATACAACGTACTCGACGTTCGTTCAAATCTAGCTAAAGCGAAATCGAGTATGCCTGCCGGTATGATGAAGATAGATGGCATTGAAGGGTGCAGCAGTGGGTGCGCCAGCATCTGGTGATGCTGCGTGGTTTGACCAAGCAGAATGTCACGGAGTTGGACTTCACGGACGACCGATTGGCGCTGTGTCTGTTGTATCTCCGTCGCGACTATGAAGAATCGGCATCCCGCGGCGTGGCTCGCCGTTCGACGAAGGCGGACAACCGCTCGATGAAACCCTTTCCATCGCGCTTGGCAGATGACGCTGGACCATCCGTCGAGGCATACACGATACCATCGCTGCGTTGAACAATAGCCAGCGAGCCAGCGCCACCCGATGCGATCTCCTGCTCCTCACGCGGTCCTGGTCCAAAGCCTTCGACGTACACGACGATGACGCTGATGTTGTCCAGCCCGCCGGCGAAATTGGCCAGGTCCACGAGTTGATCGCTTGCGGCTCGAGGATCCGTTTCCAGGGAAACCACGTGCGCGATCGTGTCGTCGTCGACCAGACCGTGTAACCCATCCGAGCAAAGCACGATGGTGTCACCCGGCAGGATTTCTTCCCAGTGCAGGCTTGGGTGAACCTCCTCGGGCCCTCCTAAGGCCTGTGTGATCACATTGCGGTAAGGATGGGTTCGGGCTTGTTCGGCCGTGATCTTATGCTCGCGCACCCACTGGGCGACGAGCGAGTGATCTTCGCCGAGCTGAGCGATCTGGCCGCCACGCACAAGGTAAACCCGGCTGTCGCCCACGCTGGCAGTATACAGTTGGCGGCCGTGCACGGCCGCACAGGCCACGGTGGTTCGTGCTCCCGTCCCTGAAGCGAGCGCTTGCTCGCCGATCTGGTAACCGGCCCGTCGAATGGCCGACACCAGGGCTGCCTCCAGATCGGTGGACCGGTCACGATAGTACGCGTTCAGGATACCCAAGACGGCCATGGTGCTTGCGACCTCACCCGCTTCGTGCCCACCGGCTC
>JALOQD010000422.1 GCA_025453525.1 Myxococcota bacterium | reverse complement strand
CCGACGGATTCTCAAGGGAGAGCGGCGCGACTTTCGCACGCGCTGAAGGGGCCTGCTCAGAGCGTCTTTCCGAGCCGGAGCGAGGGGTCTCCAACTCGGCCTGACGGTCGCGCAAGGCCTGCAGAACCTTGGTTTTCAGCGTCCGCAGCGCTTCATCGAACCTCGCTCTTGCGGCGGCGACGTCGGTGAGCAACAACGCGAAATGCTCATCCACGCCGTCGAATCGGGCCAGTTGCAAGTGCGGGCATGCCTCGGACGGTCCGGCGGGATTGACCACTCCGCACTTGAGGCAAATGCGGATCACTGCGTCTTTCAGCGGTCCTTCCTTGGGTGGGTTCGCTGTCATGAGCACACTATAATTGGCGCGTTCCAAAAAAGCGATTTCGTCGCCCGCTCCGTCGCCCACAAGGCCTCACAGGATCAGTGGGCTGATTCGGCTGTGGCGAAGGTCAGAAGAAACGTCCCGGCATGGGTAACGGCGAGCATGCGCCTCGTTCGTCCGAGGTGCAGGCAGAGGGCTCTGATACGATGATGGGCCGCGTCCACGCCGGACAAACCCGGACCTTTTCCGGTCAAAAGGGCAGTCCTGAACCGCTGACCTTCGTCTTCACTCACATGCAACGCGCCCATGCCGTGGTCATCGTACCACGAGGCGACGACTGAAAACGCCGGATCGTCCGCGTCCACGAGCACAGCGGTCGGACGCCCCAGGTGCGAGAGGGCTCGCCAGGTGCAACCGCCGTCGTCCGACGAAAAAGCGCATTGTCCGGGTGCATCGACACCGCAAAGCACCGCGTTTGAGTTGGCGGCGAGCACCAGCGGACTCCTGCCAACGTGGTTCTCGACACCGGGAGGAAGCTGGCGAGTCTCGATGTGGTCAAAATCCTTGGTCGCAAGCAGCCGGGCCGTTCCGTCTGGCGCGGACGCCACGATCAAAACTTCGTCGGTCCCATGGACCGTGCAAACCGCAACGCACCGTCCCAGCCCAAACGGACCCTGCCAACCGAGCTCGGGCGCAGAGGTCATCAGCAGCTCGCCCTCGCCGGTGAGCCCGAGCAATCTCGGTCCCGTGGAGCACTTCTGTCCCAGCACTCGAAACGAGGTGGGCACGCTGCCCAGTGTGTTGCCTTGGCCCGGAGTGAGCCCTTGACCTATCCAGCTATTCAAGGTCCGAAGCGACTGCCCCATATCCCGCGTGACAAAGAGCCCTCCGTGTTCTGTGCCGACGAAGAGCGAGCGGCCATGGACGAACACGCTGCTGGCCTCTGCCACGGCGAGCCGCGCCGAACCCGGAGTTTCGTGCAGCAGGCCATCGGCGCCGAGCGCAAACAGCCCCTCGCCCACCACCACAGGCTCTCCTCCCAGGAACGCGGCAGCACAGCCTCGACCATCGACTGGACCCAAAAACACCGCATCGAGCAGGAATGAGGGCGGAGCATCCACTTTCGGCGGGACGTGTGAAACCGCTTCCTCGACAAAGAGCTCCATACCGAGCTGCTCTGCTACGTCATGAGGCAACTCGGAAATGGGCGAATCGAGCACGGGCTCCTGCTCCTCGAAATCGAGCTCGGCGTCGAGGTCAAGGGGCACCTCGTTTTCCAGACTCTGCGCGTCCTCTGTGCGCTGCTCGCCCATCTTCGGTTCTTCGAGCCCCCAATCGTCGTCCAAGGAGGGCAGATCCTCCTCAGCCTGCTGCGCACTCTGCAATGGCGCGCTTGCAGCTTTCGAGCTTGCCAAGGTCACCTTGGCCGAACGTCCACCCTTGGGCGAAGGCAAGGGAGCCACCCTCGGCTCCTCGCCCATCATCGCCCCAAAATCGAATTCCAAAAGCGACTCAACTTCATCCTCGTCGTTAAAATCGCCGAGGGGTGCCAGTGAGTCAGAGACGAGCTCGCTCATGTCTTCGACCAGCTCGTCCTCGGCCACGGGCGGCGCTTTTTCCTTCGGGGTGGAGCTCATGAGCTTCCAACCTCTGTCTTGTGGGGCAGGGAAAGACCTAGGGCAGACATCACCTTTCGAATGTCCTCCCACACAGCTCTTTTCTCACCGGGATTCCTCAGAAGGTAGGCCGGATGGTAGGTGGGCATGACCTTGATCTTGCCATAGTCGAAAAAAGTGCTGCGCACCCTCGACAGTGGCTCTTCGCGACCGAGCAGCGCAGCCGTGGCCGTGGCGCCCAGCGCAACGACAATCCGAGGCGCGATCAGACGAAGCTGCGCCTCCAGAAAGGCACGGCAGGCGGACCTCTCGTCGGGCAAGGGCACTCGGTTCTGCGGAGGTCGGCACTTGACGATATTGCAGATATAAACCTCTTCCCGACGCAACCCCATGGCAGCGATAATCTTGTCGAGCAGCTGCCCTGCTTCGCCCACGAACGGTCGACCGGTTAGGTCTTCGTCCCGACCCGGACCCTCCCCCACGAAAACGAGCTCGGCCCGGGGATTGCCCTCGCCGAACACAAGATTGGTACGACCTTCGCAGAGCGCACAGAGACGACAGTCGCCGATGCGTTGTCGCAATTCCTCCAGGGTCGAAGGCAGCAAGCGGTCCGGCTGTGCGAGAGGCGACGACATCGCCTCTTCCTTGGGCGCCTCTGTCGGATCTGGTGGAAGGGTCTTCGGTAGAGAGGGTGCACTCGGCGAAACCGCTGGACTTGGCACTGCGGCTTGTCGCGAAAAACCAAGGGCCCCGCACTCCCACTCCCAGTCCAAGCGAACGGCTAGACAGCGCGCCAGACCGGCGACAGTGTCCGCAGTCGGCTCCAGAGGAACGGGGTCGTTTGAATTGTTGTGCACAATGGAACTCCAGGGCTTCTTGTCTCACCTTTGCCGAAAAACCCCTAAAAGTCGAACCTATCTATACGCGCTAGCGACCACAGGAGCAACCGGGCTTCGCCTTGTGCTTTGGGTTTGGTGTCCTTAACTTACTAGCCATGGAATGGATAAAACCTTCAAGCTCTTTTAAACTCTTTATGGCCGTGGACGCCCTGCTCGTTTTGACTGGGTTGTTGCTGCTGCCCTCCACGGCTCTTGCCTGGGGGCCTGGAGCCCACATCGACTTCTCGCTTCAGATCCTGTCGGGAGCTGTTGCTTTGTCTCCGGTGCTGCGGTCTCTTTTGCGCAAATTCTCTCGAGATTTCATGTATGGCGCACTTGCCGCAGACCATGTGGTTGGAAAAAATCTCTCTTCAGACGAGGAGCATTGCCACTCCTGGCTGGTGGCCCTCAAGCTCCTAGAGGAATCCAAGAAAGACAGGGCGAGGCATGCCTTCATGCTCGGCTACGTTGGTCATGTGGCAGCCGACATCGTGGCGCACAACCACTTTGTTCCAAAGCTCATTGTCTCGAGCTATCCAATCAAGGGGGCAGGCCACCTCTACTGGGAGGCGTTGTTCGACCATGGTGTCATGGCCCGAAACAGCAAAGTGAACGACACTTGGATGGAGCTCGAGGGGCTGCGGTTCGACGCCCATAACGAGTTTCTATCCGACAGGCTCGTGGCACCGGTCTTCCCCCACGGTTTGTCGCGCTTCCTGTTCCAGAAGTCCATGTTGTTGCAGCGTCGGCAGCCCTGGCGCCGCACGATACACCGCATCGCATCCCGAACGCTCCACAAGCTGAGCAGCGCCGAAATCGAACTGTGGCGCAAGTCCACGCTAGATATCGTGGCGTTGGGCCTGCGGGAGCCGGATAGCACCCTGCTTTTGAGCCTCGATCCCACGGGCAAACGCGCCATCGCCGAGGCAAACAGCCATCGCAAAGCCCTGCGTCAGTCCCACGGAAGATAAACCGGAAGCCTTTTTCGAGGCAAAACAGGAAGCTACGGACGTTTGGTGCAGGTTCTCAAAAAGTCGTGGCATATGCCTTCCGCTCCTGCGGCAACTCGAACATGGTCATTCGATCTTCCGTGGTATTACGACTCGAACAGTCCTCGTCGCTGCGGCACACGCCACGTCTTTTTGAGAAGTACCCCATCAGC
>JALOQD010000131.1 GCA_025453525.1 Myxococcota bacterium | reverse complement strand
CCGGCCCACAGCATGAAAGGCCGGCGTTCGTTCACGGAGCGCTCGATGCGCTCGACGTAGGGAATGTTGCCGAGCACAGGGGCCTCGATGCCCAGATGATCGCGAATCATGGATGAGATGGCTTGAATCACATGCTGATCCTTGGAGCCGCGGATCATGTTGCCCACGAGGGACACGCGCGTCGTTTCGAGAAGCTCCGAGGCCTTCTCGCCTTCGCCCAAATTGAGACCCGAGATCCGTCCGATGACCGCGGAAAGATGCTCGTCCCCTTGCTCTGGAGCCGAGGAGGTGAGTTGTCCGCGCACATCACTGTCGAGAGTGCGCTGCAAACGCCGATGGACAGAGGCCTTCAGAAATCCGTAGCAGTTGTGCAAAGAAGTGAGCTGGGGCGAGAGCACGAGAAGCTTGTGCTCAGCGGCGTTGAACAGGTCGAGCACGTTGAAGTGCACGCCGGCGCCGACGTCGATGAAGGCCACGTCGACATCGAGGGCCTGGATGTGTCGCACGAGCCGCATCTTCTGAGCGTAGTTTGGATTTGCCGTGCCCAGGACGGGCATTCCGCCACAGATGATCTTCAGACCCGCTTGGGCCGTGGGGAGGAGAGCGTCTCCCAGCTCTGGTATCTTGTTTTCGATAAAGTGCTCGAGGAGCACGCGCGGACGGTCAATGCCAAAGAGCGTGTGCTGGTTTGCGCCACCGAGGTCAGCGTCGATCAGGGCGACGCGATAGCCCCTTTGGGCCGTGGCAATGGCGAGATTGGCCGAGACCAGACTCTTACCCACCCCTCCTTTTCCGCCTCCGATTGCGACTGTGTGGCGAGCCATGACAGTGATATCGGCTGCCACACAGGAAAGTTAAGTGTGGCAGAGGTTACACAGCGACGATGTTCACGCGGTTGCGGCCTTCTTCTTTGGCTCTGTACATGGCCCCGTCAGTGGCGCGTATCACCTGTTCCATCGTGCCGTTGAAGTGTCCCTCAATCGCGGTTGCGCCGACGGAAATCGTGACAAAGATGCGCTGCCCCTCGAGGTCGAAAGGGGTGGACTCGACGCGGGCCCGTAGGCGTTCGGCGACGATCTGAGACCCAGCGAGATCCGTGTCGGGTACGAGCAACACCAGCTCTTCTCCACCCCAGCGCGCCACGAGATCCGCGGTGCGCACGGTTTCCCGCAATACTTTGACCACATGACACAGCGCGAGGTCGCCGGTCTCATGGCCGTAGGTGTCATTGACCCTTTTGAAATGGTCAATGTCGACGAGAATGACGCCCATTGGGTGTCCGTAGCGGTGGAAACGCTCCAGCTCGTAGACCAGGCTGCGCTCGAAGAACCGTCGATTGAAGAGCCCGGTGAGCTCGTCGAGCATCGTCCGTTCGCGCAGGGCCATGTTGCGTTCGAGCAGCTGCGTGTGGATTCGCTCTTGGGCTTCGATGCGGCATCGAGCTTCGTGCAAATCGTAGGCATTTTGCTCAATGATATCGAGCAGATGCACCATCGCGCTCAGAGCGCGGGCAGTGGATTCATCGCCGATTTGTTCTGGGTCGGGATCGAGGATCTGCAGCGCGCCACTGCTCATGGAAACGAGGGCCACGTTGTTTTGGACGACCAGTCCCGGAGGGGCGAGCGTCGATCTCGAAATGCTGAGCAGGCTCTCTTCGTCCCAAACGACGGCCGCGAGCGGTCCCAAAATGAGGATTGTCCCATCGCCGATAGGCTCGGGCGAGAAGGCCCGGGCGCGATGCTCGGGCACCACGAGTTGCGCGCAGGTCGCTGTGCAGAGTCCGGCGATAGCGCTCAAGACAGAGGCCGCAGCGTCTTGAGGGGCGGCGCTTCCAGCAGCGCAGGCGGAGCAATGTTCGAGGATGGAGAGCAGCGCGGTATCCGAAATCTTCATGGTTTACCTTCCGCGATAAGAAGAGCTCGATTGGGGCCGACTGTTAGGATAGCTCAGCATTCCTCGGCGTCGACAACTGCTCGAGCGCTCGATCCATGAGCTCGCCCATGCGCCGTGCCGAGGGCCTCTTGCTCGGTTCGGCAGACAGGCAAGCGTCTATGGCCTCGACGAGATAATCCGGCAGGGCCGGGCATGCCGTGGCGATCGAGCAGGGAGGAGGATAGGATTGACCGGCGCGGTTCAGATAAAAGAGCGGTTGCGCAAAAGGCGAGGATCGGCCGAGCACGTTGAACACCAGAACCCCGAAGGCGTACATGTCTGCCGCAGGGGTTGCCTCGGACCAAGGGGATGCAAGCTCTGGAGCGACGTACATGGGAGTTCCGAGCACGATGCCAGCGGCCGTCAGATCTGGAATCTCGTCATGGACCTCGTACGAGAGGTCGAGCTGGGGAGGGTCGCTGTCGCTTCTGTTCTCCGAAGCATCGGGCTGTCCGAGGTGCACCGCTGACTTGAGCGGGCTCGTCTCTTCTTCATTGCGTTGCAAGGGCGAATCGCTCGTCGAGGAACGGCGGGATGGCGGTTCAGAGCGCCCCATCTGCTGGTGGTGGGACTTCGAAATTCCAAAGTCGCCCAGCTTGACGATGGGTGGACGAGTCGGATCATTGCGTTGAATGGCCAGGAGAACGTTGGCTGGCTTGAGATCTCGGTGCACGAGGCCGGCAGAGTGCAGGGCGGATAGCGCTCGGCAGAGCTGGGCAAGCACGCCGAGCCCCCACTCCACCTCGCCGAACCTCTGCGGACAGCGGTCCAGCGCGGTTCCGTCCGCATATTCCATGACCAGGTACACATAGCCAGTGGAGGCCACTCCCACGTCCATCACCGAGACGAGGTTGGGATGGACGATGCGAGAGGCGACCTGCGCCTCGCGGACGATCCGAGCCCGAGCGTTGGTGTCGAGCTCGAGGGAGACCTTGATGGCGAGCACTCGACCGTCGTCCATGCGCACGGCTTCGAACACCTGCCCCATGCCTCCGCTGGCGATCTCTCGAATGATTTTGTAGCGACCTTCGATGAGCTCTCCGGCCGAGAATTTCGACATCGTGCCGTTCACCTCGTCCACGGGCAAAAGAGCCGCGAGGAGCTGTCGAGAGCGCTCCGCGACCTGGCGTCTCAGCTCGTCGTTGAGCTTCTGAATCTCCTTTTGGCCCTTTTCGGCCGAAACGAGCTGTTGCGCCAGCTGTTTGTTCAGCTCGTCCGAGTGCTCCAAGGAGCGCAGATACTCGGTTCCCATGCCCATGAACAGGAAGATCGCGTAGAGAGTGAGACCGGTCGGTGCGAGGCGAAGGCCGCGCAGAGGTTCTCCGCCCCCCAGCCAGGGAACGAAATCGGGAGTGCCGAGGAGCAGCAAGGAACCCCAGGCCAAGATGGACGCGACGGCGACTTGGCGCTGCCGGCGCTTGAGATACATGCGGACAGACACCGCGATGTTGCGACTGAAGCCGTACAAGAGCGTCGCGATCAACACTGGCCCGACCACCTTCGTCGCGGAGAAAGGTGAGCCAGCTACAACGATGATGACGATGTTGACGCACAAGATGGCATTCCACAACCACCGCGGCGGTGCGAGCTGGAATTGAACGTTCGTGGAGTAAATGGCGACGACCATGGACACGACCATCAGAAGCGCAAAGGCCGCGGTGTCTTGAGACCCTATCAAGGGTTGCAGCAAGCCGAGCTCATAGATCGGGACCACTGTGGCGCCCCCGAGCTGCACGGCGAAGAGCCCGGCAAAGCGCATCTGCTTGTTGCCCATCCAGAGCAGGAGGCAATAGGTGGCGAGCACGCAGAGCGTGACCATCGACATCCACATGGAGGCCTCGTTGAGGCGGTCAATCGTGCGCGCGGCCCATAGGCCTGGCGGAGAGACGGCAAGAGTCGGTGGACACTCGAACCAGGTGCTCTGGGTCCAGGTTTGCTGCACTGTCATCCGCAGCTCGAGTGTGCTCTTTCCCGTGAGACGCGCGGGGATGCGAAACGCGCGCGGACCGTTTGCGCGATACCGTTCGAGCAGGTCGTCGTGGAGGACGGGCGCCATCGCCTCTCCGGCGATGGACAGTTCCCACAGGGCGGAGCCGCAGGCCACGCCCATTTCGAGATCGCGGCCGCGCATAGAAGCGGGCAACCCAGCAGTGGTCACGAGGGAAAATTCTCCAGGCTGCTTGGGGACGAGCTCATCGAGATGGCCCGGCAGTCGCACTTCCGTCCAGAACCCCGAATCGGAGGTCGTGAGGCGAAAGTCCCTCAAGACGAAGTCGGATTCACTGCGGCACGAGGCATGTGCCATGACGCACACCACCGCGAGGATTATCGCATGGACGGTCGGTCCAGAGCTGGCGAGCGTGGAGCGGGTCACTCTTGGAAGCTTAGCTCTGCTCCTTGGAAATTCAAGAAGAGCTAGAGCGGTCGTCGATGAGTAGCCTCGCCGATTTCGGTGGCCACCACGCAGTTGCGACCGGCTTCCTTGGCGCGATAGAGGTTTTTGTCTGCTTCGCCCAGAACCGTATGTGCATCGATGATCGAGCCGGGCCGCACCGATGCAACGCCCACGCTCACGGTCACGTGGATGAGGCCTCCTGCGCTGCTGCGCACCTCAATCTCGCTCTCGGACACGATTTTGCGGATGCGTTCACCCAGCGTCGCTCCACCTATGGCGTCCGTGCCCGAGGCCACGATGACGAACTCCTCGCCGCCATAGCGTCCCACGACGTCCTCGGTGCGCACGGTGGCGAGCACGGCGCTGGCGACGCTGACGAGGGCCTGGTCCCCGGTTTGGTGTCCGTGGGTGTCGTTGACCTTTTTGAAGTGGTCGAGGTCGAAAATGAGGCACGAGAAGGGTAGTCGGTGTCGCCTGGCAAAAGACAGATCCTGCACCATGCGTTCGAGGCAGTACTTGCGGTTGTATGTCCCAGTGAGCGCGTCGCGTGTCGAGGACTCGTACATTTCGTCGTAGTAGGTGCGCTCCAAGGAGTCCTGCAACACGAATTTGAGCACGGTTTGGCGTCCCACGAGAACCTTGTCTCCGTCTCGCAAGCGCCTCTTTGAGATGCGCTCCCCGGAGACGAAGGTCCCATTGGTGCTTCCCATGTCTTGGACGATGACCTCACCGTGCTCGTCGGTGAGCACCCGAGCGTGAAAGCGGGACACGCCTTCGTCTAGGATCTGGAGGTTGCAGGTGGAATCCCTGCCGATGACAATGACGTCGTCATCCAGGGTGATCACCGAGCCGACGTTCGAGCCTGCGAGCACGACGAAGCAGGCCCGTTTGCTCTCCTTGTTCGGGCTGAGTGCCCTCTTGGCCACCTCGGAGACATCGATTTGCCCCGTGGTCTCGGAATCCATCTCGACGACGGGCGGTGCGCTCCGAGGCGGTTCGGGGTTGGGCCTGCGTCGCGGCAGGCACTGCTCTATTCGTTCGGGCACCGCGAGCAGATAGGCCCCGTTCGGGTCTTTGACGAAGTAAGCGGTCGCTCCCACTGCCACGGCTCTTTTACCGTCGACTTCGGCGCTGGGCTCGACGAGGAGGAAAACCGGAATCGCGTGAGGCCGCCCGGTGATCATGGCGATGAGATCCATGCGTTGGGGCAAGGACAGAGAGTCGTCGATGAGCGCGACCTCGAACCTACCAGCCGAGATCATCTCCTCGAATTGGGAGCGATCCGCGGCGAGATTGACGACGTGACCGCTCCGCCGCAGGCTCTGCTCCACGAGGCGCGACGCGATGGAGATCCCTTTGAGGAACACGACCCTCGGCCGAACGCTATCTCTGTCGGTTTTGTTCTTGTAAGCCGTATCGAAGAACCCCACGGAAATGGTCTTGCGGGCGCTCGCAGCCTCTCGGTATTCGTTCGCCCAATCGAGCCCAAAGCCAGTGCTCGCCGGTGGCGGTTTCGGTTTATTGTTGTCCTGATTGGACATGGTTCATTTCGCTGCTTTTTTTCGATCGCGATGCACACACGTTGAGACAATCATGACACGATTGTCAGCGCGCTCAAGTCAGCCGATGGTCTCTTTGAGTTTTCTGGCCAGAAGCTCTAGGCGGTAGGGCTTTTGTATGAAGCCGGCGAGCCCCTTGCCAGCAAAGCGTCCCATGAGACTCTGCTCGTTGTAGCCGCTCGACAAGAGCACGCGTACGTCCTTGTGGATCCGCCGCAGCTCGAGAAAGGTCTGCTCTCCATCGAGGCGGGGCATGGTGAGGTCGAGCAGCACGCAATCGAAGGACTCCGGGGCTTTCTCGAACAACTCCAAGGCCTCTTGTCCGTCGCTGGCGCATTCCACGGTGCAGCCCAGCTTCTCCAGCATGGCACAGGCCACAGAGCGAACCGTGGGCTCGTCGTCGACCACGAGCACATGAACATTGCCGGCATAGGGGGGCTCTGTGGTTTCGCGCAGGGGCTTGCCCTTGTGCGCTGGTTCGTCTGCTGCAGGCAAGAGCACCTTGAAAGTCGTGCCCTTGCCCGGTTCTGTGGTGACCTTGATGGCGCCGCGATGCCCCCGGACGATACCGAGCACGGCCGGAAGGCCCAGGCCGCGTCCGGTGAACTTGGTGGTGAAGAATGGGTCGAAGATGCGCGAGCGCGTCTCTTCTGGCATGCCGGCGCCGTTGTCCGATACTTCGAAGAAGCAGTAGTTGCCCTCTTCCAAGTCATCGTCCAGGTAGGTCTGTTTGAGGTAGTCGCGATCGCAGACCATGACCCCGGTCGAGAGATGGACGACTCCGCTGCGATCGCCCATGGACTCCGAGGCGTTGGTGACGAGGTTGATGACCACTTGACGGATCTGTGCGGCGTCTCCTTCCACCGCTGGGATGGAGCTCGCCACGTCGAGCCTCAAGACCACGTTGGGGGAGACCGACACCTGGAGCAGGGGCAGCATCTCTTCGACCATGGCGCTAAGGTCGATGCGCTCGATGACGAACCGTCCCTTGCCGGAGTATGCGAGCATTTGGGAGACGAGGTCGCTGGCGCGCTTGGCCGCTGTTACGATGTTGCGCATGTGGTTGCGAGCCGGAGATTCGGGCAAGAGCTCCATCATCGCCAGCTCGGCATTTCCCAGGATTCCGACCAAGAGGTTGTTGAAGTCGTGGGCGACGCCGCCGGCCAGGACGCCCAGGCTTTCGAGCTTATGAGCCCGCTGCGCCAACACGTTTTGCGTGATGTCGGACAGGACGCACACGATCCCAGCGATTTCCTGCGCTTGGTTGCGCTGGTATCTCCAGGCCGTTTGCGTGTGAACAATGCGACCATCCGCGCGGGTCAGGCTGCAACGAAACGTGGCCGGCGCTGGCTCCATGGACAGGATCTTCGTGCATCTCCGCGTGCAGGCGGCTTTCTCGTCTTCGCTACAGGCATGATCGCACAAGGACCAGCCCGAGGCGCTCCCGTTCTCTAGGCCGAGCAGCTCGGCAAGGGCGCTGTTGCTCCAGCGCAGCTTGCCGTCCAACCCCATCAAGCAGACGGGGATGGGCAGGGTTTCGAGCATCGGCGCGCACGTCGTGAGCCAAGTGGCAAAACACTTGGAGGTGGCGTTGTCTGCCTGTCCATTGACAACGTTAGCTTCGAGTTTTTGAGACTTCTCATCCATCGGACAAGCACTCCCTCACGAGCGACGAGCCTGTTCGTCGTCTTTGGTGTCCTTGCATTTTCCCGGCGCGGAGGCTTGTCCACGGGCAAACGAGCCATTTCGTGAGGCTACCAGGTTGTATTGGAAAAGGTCAATGGACATTTCGGCAGTCGTGACGAAATCACAGTGCAAAAACGGATATATGCGTTACTCGAGATGATTATCATCCGCGACGATGCCTTCGAGTATTTCACGAATCTTGGCAGGGGTGACCGCGTCTTCCACCCAGCGGAGATTCGGGTGGGTCTGTCGCAGGTGTGCGTAGCGTCGCGTCTCGCGAGAGAAGTCGTAGGCGAGGACCACCGGAAGGGCTCCGTATCCTGCGCGACGCAGCGAGTCCAGGATATACAGCCCTTGGTGGTTCTGTAGGTGCTTCCAGGCGCGCATGGGGTCGCCGTTGCAGTCGCGGGTGGCTTGGACGTGGTCTCCTTCCAGATCGCCGTGGGGGATGCGATCGAAGCGCATGTCCAGATACACGATGTCTATGTGACGATCGCCCAAGGCGGCGAGGGTGTCCCTGCCGCTTTTGGCCTGCAAGTAGGAAGGACCTGGAACGTACCTGATGAGGTTGTTCAGGTACTCGTCGCCATCCTCGACGATTAACACGGTGAGCGACTCTAGCGGGCGTGCCGACATGGTTTGCTCCTCGTTATGCGCCGGCCTCGGCGCTGTCCTCTTCGCCAGCCAGTGGCAGCTGCACGCGCACGGACTTGGACCATCCAGGCGGGCCAGGAACGACATCGATGGACCCCTCATAACGCGAGACCAGGTCAGCGGTGAGACCGAGGCCTCGCTCGATGTAGCGACCGCGGATCATCTCGGTGGTGAGAGCCTCTTTACAGCGGTCGTGCACGGCGATCTCCAGGGTTTCGATGCCCGTGATTTCGTTGCGCTGTAGGTCGAGAGAGACGCCGATCTGCGCGGGCCGCTCCGCTTCAGCCAAGGAAGACTGTAAGGCGTTGCGCACCAGGTTGGCGACGATGTCCTCGAAGTCTCGCCGAGCCATGAGCACTCCCTGGGGCAGAGGCGCGAGCGACTCGATGAGCGCAGGGGCGATGTCTTGACTGAGGAGGGCCGGTTCGCTGCGGACGCGCTCGACAATGGCCTTGAGCGTCGGTAGGTCCACGCTGAGCACCTTGAGCTCGTTGAGCAAGGCGCTCACTGCGCCGTAGCCACGGACATTGAGCAGTTCGAATGAGCGGCGCAAGGCGCGAAGCAGTTTCGCTCGACCGTTCGGGCCGAGGCGACCGGCGTGCTCGAGCAGCGATTTCGATCTTGCGAGCACCCCAAAGCCTTGACGCAAAGCAGAGAGCGCCGGGTCCTTGCGGGTCAAGTTGAGTCGCACCCCGCGGGCCCGACCGATCCTGATGAGCTCCTTGGCGTAGTTCTCGAGCCTTGCCGCGACGCCGTCATTTGCATCGCCCTTTCCCCAGAGCACGGAGTAGAGGTGCGCCGCCTTGTCAGGGATCTCCGGGTCGCGCCGTTCGACAGCGTCTGCGAGCCCATCGAGCATGACCGTATTGTGCTTGAGCACCTCGTGCCTGATGGCGGCCATCACCCTCTGCACCTCGGGGCCTGATTCTGGATGGCGGTTTGCGAGCTCGCCCAGGGTCGAGCCGCCCACGAGGCGCCAGGCGATGAACGCGCCGAGGAGGAGCAGTGCGACGATGGTGCCCATCCACGCGCCGAGGGCCGCATGAAGCCTTTGACTCAATTGGGTGTCGAGGCTGCGAGCATCGGACGAGTAAAGCGAGGACGAGCCACTGTCGAGAAAGGCCCGCACCCTGGCTCTCGCTGTGAAGAGACTGCCCAATCGCACCATGTCTCGCAGCCACCCGCCCGCGTTTTCGGCGTCCTTGGGAAAGGAGAGCCGCGCTAGGTGGAATGACGCCGCGAGGCTGCCCAGGCTCTCGGCGCGTCCGTAGTGGTCGATGGCGAGCTCCCGCTTGCTCTGGCCTTCGTAGATCGCTCCGAGCTGCTCGTGAACCTCGCTTTGATCTGGGTCGAGAGACAGGGACTCGAGAAGAATCGAGGCTGCTTCGTCCATGCGGACGCCGGACATGAGGATGCGGCCCTCGAGGTTGAGGACGTCCTTGTCGCGCTTGCTCTTCGGCAAGGATCGCAGCTGCGCCATGGCTGCGTCCGGGCGATCCTCGGACAAGTGGAGCCTCACTTTGGCCAAGGCGTTCGCGATGGCCGGATCCATGGTGCGAGTGCGTTCGATGTTCGCCAGGCTCTCGGCAATTCCGGTCCGTCCGCGCGTGCCGGGCAGAAGCTTCGAGATGGAGGCCTTGAGCACCAATGCCTCGGATTGCTGCTCGCCCTGTGCCGAAATGGCGAGGTACCTATCCACGCGAGCCAGGGCGCCGCGCAGATCTCCAGCCGACTGCAGTGCCTTGGCGAGCTTGAGATTGAGGGCGTGCCAATCCGGCCTGGCCTCGAGAGCTCGCGACAGGAGTTGGGCAGCCTCCGCTCCCCGCCCTTGGCTGGCGTAGAGCTCGCCGAGTCGAGCCGATATCTCGGGGGCGTTGGGTTCGCTCGCAAGCGCCCGCAAATAGCTCATCTCAGCCTCCACCAGACGATTGGTCCGTCGGAAGAGGTCTCCCAGATCTGCTCTCGCAGCGCCAAAGGTCGGCGCGAGCGCCAGGGATTCGGCGAGCAGTCGTTCCGCCTCCTCCAGGTTGCCCTGGTTCGCTGCCAATCGTCCCCTCGTGGCCAGCTTCCGGGCTTGGCTTCCAACCACCTCCACACCTTGGTTCCACCCGAGCTTGCGCGCCTCGCGTTCGGCCTCGAGCTCGAAGAGTCGAGCCGCGGCGATCTTGCCCAGGTCTTCGTCCTCCACGAGTCGATACCAGTGGAGCGCGCTCTCTGCGTGGCCGAAATCGCGGTAGAAATCGCCGATCTCGAGGAAGGTCTTGGCGCTCGTTCCCTTGGCTGTACCGAGCTCGAGATAGAACCGTTCGGCCGTAGCGAAGTCGCCCCGCAGGGCCGCTATTCTGGCTTGACGGATGATGATGCGCGTCTTGTTGCCCTTGAGCTCGCGGGCTTGCCCCAAGAGCTCCGCGGCCTCGGCCAGGCGCTCCATGCTCTCGCCTTTGACCCCGATGAGATCCGCGAGGTTGAGGTAGGTCACGAGCCGGGACGGGTCGACCGTGAGCGCGGCGCGAAAGTGGACCTCGGCCTCTGCGTTGTTGCCCAGGAGTTGATAGATGTAGCCGAGGTTGTTGGCGATCTCCGCGTCCTGCGGAGACAGCTCGTACGCTTGTTGGAAGCGTTCGAGCGCCTTGGGGTAGTCCTTGGCCTGCAAGAAGGATAGGCCGTCGCGATTGCGTTCCTGGGCGAGCTTGCGCAAGGCTTCGCCCACCATATTGCCGACTTCGGAGGCCGTGTCCTGACCGAGATCCTTGTCCGAGGAGGAGGGCTCACCCGAGGTGGAGCCTTGCGCGCTATCCTGGGCTCGCACTGCGCCGCTCGCCAAGGCGATGGCGAGCAGGGTCGCGCTGAAGCGCTGGGGCCCTAGGCTCATAGCTCTCGCACCTTGAGCCCGAGCTGATTGAATCGCAGCCTCACGGCTCGGTGCTTGGACGCGTCGCCGAGCAACACCACGGCCATTTGGGCAAAGTCGCCGCGATAGTTGCGGTACAGATGGAGAAAGTACTGACGCTCCACGACATTGGCCACGGCGTTGAGCGATGGCGCGGCCTCGAGCTCGATTTCGAGACGCCGGGGATCGCGTGAATCAAAGGCGCTTTCTCTAGGTTCCTCTCCCTCGGACATGAGCCGGGTGGAGCCAGACAGAAGCTCACCGATGAGCGCGGGATCGACCTGGAGTCTGGGCGATTCGAGGGGGACGCCCTGGCGTATGGCGTCCATCGCCGCGACGAGCGTAAACACCGCGATGTTGCGCATGACCATTTCGAGCTCGCGGATATTGCCCGGCCAGCCGTGCTGCTCGAGCTGCTGCCACGACGGTTCGACGATGACGAGCTCCAGCACCCCTCGTTGGCCAGAGGGGGCTTTTTCTCGGCCGATGCGCACCTTGGCCTTTGCCATCGCCGGCAGCCCCACGGCCTGCGCCACCTGGCAGCGCAGCTCTTCCACCTCCGGCTCGTCGCAGGCGCGCTCGATGAAACTTCGAGCCAGGTATTCGAGATCTTCTCGACGCTCTCGCAAGGGCAGCAGGCGAACGCGCGTCGCCGGAGAAAGACGCATGTAGAGGTCTGGCCGAAACATGCCCTTGGCTACGGCTGCATCGAGCGGCTCGTTGCTCGCAGCGATGACCTTCACGTCCACCTCGAGCTGTTTGGCCGCGCCCAGCGGTCTCACCCGGCTGTCCTGCAGAACGAGGAGGAGCTGACGCTGAACGTCGAGGGGAATGTTTTGCACTTCGTCGATGAACAGAGTGCCGTGATTGGCCAGCTCGAACAGTCCCTTCCGATCTGCCACCGAGCCTGTGTAAGCACCGCGCACCGCGCCAAACAGGTGGGCGGGGATGAGCTCGGTGGGCACGGCGGAAAGGTCGCACACGAGAAATGGTCCGGACCGGCCGGACAGGTCGTGGATGTAGCGCTCGGCGAGGTAGGACTTGCCGGTACCGGTTTCTCCTTCGAGGATAATCGGCATGCGTCCTCGGGCTAGCACGGACAAACGGCGTCGCACGGCCCGCATCTGCGGCGAGCTGCCCCACATGACGTCGCCGCTGTCCTGGATCTGAACTTCCTTGGACTCGTGGTATGCGGCGTGCAAACGAATGCGCAGGGCGTCGATGTCGTCGCTGCCGAGCAAGTAGGTGAGCGACTGTGGGCCGAGATCTACTTTGACATCGGCCAGGGAAAGGTCGGGAGCGGCGGTGAGGAGTACGACTGGGAGATCGCAGTGGGCTTTGTGGATCTCGCGCAGGATGGCGAGCCCTTGAAAACGCCTTTTCCGGCGGGGGCTCGTCGCCTCTTCCAAATCGAGAAGCCGCTCGTCCGGAACGTCGAAGTGCATGTCGAGAAGGACCACGTCCACGGCGCTTCGCTTTTTTTTCAGGAATTCGAGAGCCGCCGGGCCGTCGGCGATCCGTCCGCCTTCGTGGGGCGGCGGCAGGGGGACGAGGGCCAGCTCTGGCATCCGCGTGGCGATGATTTCGGCGTAGCTGGTTCCGTCGTCGATGACGAGCACGCGAGGCTTATCCACCTTCAACCTCCTCAATGACTCGAGCGATGGCCGCGGACACCTCCGCGAGATCGGCTTGCAGCGCTGCTCTGTCGAGGCTCGAGACAGGATTGGTGAGCCGCTCGGCCCACGACAAAGCGCGGACGACGACGGCTTGCAGCTCTTCGAACGATTGAAGCGGCCCCAAGGATTCCCGGCATTCCTCGGAAAACGCACTCCAGAGGTCCTCTGCGCCGCGAACGCCCCCCCGTGGCGTCACCCTCGTGCGCATGAGGGCCGTCTCGAGCGCGGCGCGGACTTCGGACTGGCTCGCATCCTCTGGCAGAAAGGACACAGGTAAAAGGATGTACTTGCCCAAGTCGTGCTTCAGCTCGGCGAGTGCGTCTAGCAGATCCTCTTTTGTCATGGGGCAACGACCTTGTCAGAAATGCCGTGGAAGAGGTGTGACAGCGCCACTTAAGGCGGGGTCACTCCTGCTCGAGGATGTGGAGCTCGACGCGGCGGTTGCGGGCGCGACCCTGACCCGTGATGTTGGGAGCGATGGGCTTGTCCGGACCATAGCCCTTGGCGTCGAGACGCGACGATTCGACGCCGGAATTGATGAGGTATTGCCGAATGGACGCAGCGCGTCGATCCGAAAGGTCGAGGTTGTAGTCTCTCGTTCCACGGTTGTCGGTGTGTCCTTGTATCTCCACGCGCTTAATCTCGGGATGAACGATGAGCAGGTCGGCGATTTCATCGAGCATTCCAAAGGACTCGGATTTGATCTCGTGCGAGTTGTTCGCGAAGTGCACCTGCTTCTTGATATG
>JALOQD010000130.1 GCA_025453525.1 Myxococcota bacterium | reverse complement strand
CTCACGGCGGAACTAGGATCCCACTCGGCGTAACCGAAAGGGCCGAACGTGGTCACTCTCCGCCTAAAGGTGCGCGCGCCCCGGCTCTATCCCGACCTGTTGACATTTATGGACAACTGCGGAGAGATCAACACCATCCTGTCCCTCTATATGTCAACAGGAGGGTCCTGACCCCTTGGTCCTGACCCCTTGGTCCTGACCCCTTGGTCGTCCTGACCCCTTGGTCTCAAAATTTATTTCAAGTTCAATATTCGAAAACTTTTCGCAGGCATAATCCGTATCACCTGTAATCCTAATTACGCTTGTATAGCCATTTTTAACCCAGAATCTTAATGCCGACCAATTTTTTAAGGAAACATTAACCCTGATTTTCTTAAAGCCTTTATTTTGGGCCTTTCTTGAGAGTGTTTCTATAACTTCTCTAGCATAGCCTTTACCTCTAAAGAGCGAGCAAATGGATATAAAACCAATATAAAGTGTGTCTACGGTGGGGTAACCTTGGTAAAAATCGATGTATCCTATGATCTGACCATTTTCTCTTAATTTAATACATTGAAGTCTGCTATCAGATCTGTTACCCCCTTTAGGATAATTTCCATTTAAAAAAACCTGTTCAGGAAGCCTTCCCTCACAACCACTTACTTCAACCATATAAGAATTTATTTGTTCGTAAATTTCATTCATTGAAGCCACGTCTTCAGTTGCTGCATCAATTATGTTACAGCGTTCAGCCACCCATAACTGTTCAATTATTTGCATTTTATCATTACAATTACGCATTGTCTTGCACACTTCTTCTTTCCATTTTTATGTATAAGTGGTCGGAGTAGGAACGGCCATTGCTGGTCACCCCCTCCACGGACCCAGCGAGCAGAATTGCCGCACTGGGCTCCTGCCTCAGATAGTAAACCAAGGTCGCATCAAACGGCAACCGTGATGAACAGAAAAATCTGGCAGCCGCTGTTGATGAGCCGCCACATCGCAGCGCATCGTCCTTTATCACGTTTTACGGGTGTACGCCAAATAAACGCTATGTTCGCCGCCGCCACCTTCGAGCCGCCAGCCCATTCGATCCCGGTTCCGACACCCCGCTCGACCTCAACCGCATCGCTGGAACGCCCTGTTTGGCGTCCGTCAGTCCCGCATTGGTCTCTCCAGGGCATCATGATGGCGAAGACGGTAACAGAAAAGGTGAGAACGTGCCCGGAAAAGTCGCGCGAATCGTGCTCTACCCGGACAACGCCGACCCGCTGGCCGAGAGGTCGCCCGTGCTCGCAGGGATGACCGCGGCGTCGGTGCAAGGTCGCGTAGCCACGGGCGAGCGAGCCGGCAGAATCGTGCGGCGCGTGCTCTCGGATCCGGCAGCGGCGGTCCGCACGAGCGCGCTGTGCTTTGCCTCGCGCGGCTTTTCCCTTCATGTCGCCACGCGGATCGCGGCCGACGACAAGCCTGGTCTCGAAAGGCTCTGCCGCTACGTGGCAAGACCGCCGCTCGCCGCGGGAAGGCTGGAGCAGCAGGGCGACGACAAGCTCTCCTTCGCGCTCAAGACGCCCCGGGACGACGGCAGCACCCACATCGTGCTCTCGCCGCTCGAGCTCCTGGAAAAGCTCGCGGCGCTCGTGCCGCCGCCAAGAGTGAATCTGGTGCGCTAGCACGGCGTGCTCGCGCCAAACGCCAAGGACCGGGACAAGATCGTCCCCGCTGACGAGAAGGCCGTGAGCGATCCTGCTTCTGGCGCCGAGGCCGATCGCCCCGCGACCCGCAGCTACAGGCTCTCTTGGGCTGCTCTTTGGGCACAAATATTCTCGAGCGATGCCTGCCAGTGCAAGTGTGGGGGCCGCATGAGAACCGTCGCTGCCGTCGTCACAGACCCAGCCTCGGTCCGTCGCTACCTCGAGAGCGTGGGACTGCCTTCGAAGCCACCGCTGGTCGCCCCGGCCAGGGCGTCGCCGCAGTTCGACCTCGGACCAGGAGCCGGGGACGGTCCTACGATCTTTCACTTGCGAGGGACGGTGCTGAGATTTAGTTCGCCTCATCGCTTATCTCCATGCTGTATCGCACGCGGCCTTCGCTCCATCCTTGCTCTTTGCACGCTCTGTTGCGCCAACGCCCTTTCCCCTTTATCGACCCGTGGCTCCAACTCGTCGTGCACGCTCAGGGGGCTCTTCATCCAGCGCGAGATCTTTGGGGGAAGGGTCTTGGCAATCAGCCGTGAAAGCGGATGGGGTCCAGCTAGAACCTCGAGATGCACATGGCTCGACATCAGGAGTAGCCGGGAATCTGACAGTCCAGTCCCGTCAGGCTCTGTCCCAATCATCTCAAGTATTTGTCCCGGTCCGCAGGCCCTTCGATGAAGGACCTCTGCTCGTGAACCTGGCAAGTGAAAGATCGTCGGACCGTCCCCTGCTTCCCCCGGCTTCCGAAAGCCGTGAACAACGGGGGAGTTACGCTAAAACAACTCTTGTTATTCTCGGAGGATGCAGATAGTTCACATCCGTGCCACACGGACCCCGTATGGAGAGAAGGATCCGCGATCTTGGGCCAGGCTCGGGGTGAGCGTTGCAGAGTGGCTGCGATAAGAAGAGTGAAATGAGAACAACGGCCCTCACAGGGCCCCTGCGGCGGGATTCACTTATGGAGGCGCCTCCTACACCAGGAGGGTCACCGCTGCAATGACCGAAGGGAGTTGGAATGAGAGGAGTTACGCTCTGCGTCGTATTGGCGCTCGTTCTCGTTGGGCACTCGGCTTGGGCGGGAGTCGAAGCGGACATTGAGGCCGGCGTGGTGATCGCGAGCCGCAACGTCGCTCGGATCCCTGGCAACGGAGGGACGACGATTTCTCTCGTCAAAGACCTCTCGACCTCGCCAGCTCCCGCCTTTCGCCTGCGCCTGGGCTACCGCATCGCCGACCGGCACCTCATCACCGCGCTCTACGCACCACTGCAGGTCAATGCCAGGGGCAGCGTGGACCGCGACGTCTCCTTCGCCGGCGGAACCTATCCTGCAGGAAGCCCCCTCCTTGCCGTCTATCGATTCGACTCGTACCGGCTGACCTACCGCTACAGCATCGTTTGGGCAGAAGGGTTGGATGTCGCCGCGGGCCTCACCGCAAAGATTCGGGACGCCGAGACGAGTCTCTACGGAGTCGAGGCTCGCCGAAAAACCAACACCGGCTTCGTTCCGCTATTGAACCTCCATGTGGCCTGGCGGCCCGGCAACGGAGCGTTCGGCATAGTGTTCGATGCCGATGCACTCGCTGCACCTCAAGGGCGCGCGGAGGATGTGCTGCTGGCCGCGACGTGGGCTTTCTGGCAGAATCTCGAACTCCGAGTTGGTTACCGCACGGTCGAGGGCGGCGCAGACAACAATGAGGTCTTTAGCTTCGCGTGGCTGCACTACGTTGTTGCCGGACTTACAATGAGCCTCTGATACGAGCCTGGATTCGAAATCTGGTGAAGGTCGAGGATACGCCCGAGGCATCGGCGCGCGGGCTGGGACTCGATTGCGGGCCCATGGGCGGTTTCGATACAGACAAGGTCAACGCCGAGTTCTTCCCCGACGCCCAGTGGAAGTCCATCCTCCTGTTGAACCTGGGGCACGGTGATCCAGCCAAGCTCCATGCTCGGGCCCCGCGGTTGGATTTCGCCGAGGCCTGTCGAATCATCTGAAACTTTTGCGTTTGTAAAGAAGCGAAATCCTCATAGGCAGTGGGATTTCGGTTCCGCATGAGCGCGACCCCGCAGCCCGCTCCACTCTCTTATGACTCTACGGCTGGAGCACAACCGAGGTGTCGCCAAAAAGGTAGCGGTCCAAGAAGCGGTCGGTCAGCCGGAAGGCCTGAAGGCGCGACTCGTCTTTGGAAAACCCATGGCCTTCATCCGGGAGGATCAAGTACTCCACCGGGACCTGCCGGCTTTTCAGCGCCTCGACAATTCTGTCGGATTGGTCCTGCTTCACCCGGGGGTCGTTCTTGCCCTGCACCACCAGGAGCGGCCTCACGATCTGCTCCACGAAGTGGATGGGCGAGCGATCGTGCAGGTACTTGGCGTGATCCGGGTTCTTGGGATCTCCGAACTTGGCGTAGATCGAGCCCGCGAATGCGGCCCAGTAGGGCGGAAAGCTCTCCACCAGGGTCTTAAGGTCCGAGGGCCCGCAGTAGTCCACGTTGGCCGCGAACTCGGTCGGGGTGAAGGTGGCCGCGGCCAGCGCCATGTAGCCGCCGTAGGATCCGCCGAGGACCACCACCTGGGCCTCATCCACCGAGGCGTTCTTAACCAGCCACTTCTTGCAGGCCACCACGTCCTTGAGCGGCCCGCCGCCGAAGTCCAGGTTGTCCAGCTTGGTGTAGCTCTTGCCGTAGCCCGTGGAGCCGCGCACGTTGGGCACCAGCACCGCATAGCCCTTGGAGACCAGGTACTGACGGAAGGGATCGAAGCGGCGTAGCGACTGGTAGGTCGGTCCTCCATGCACGTCGATGATCGCCGGGTGCGGGCCCGTGCCCGCCGGCTTGTACAGGAAGGCCGGAACCTCGCGCCCATCGAAGGACGGGATGCGGATGGCCTCGCCTGTCACCATCTTGACGTCCTTGAGGGTGGCGGGCAGCGCCACGGTCAAACGCGTGGCCTTGTTTTCCTTGAGGTCGATCAAATGCAGATCGATGGGCGCTTGGTCGGAAACCAGGGTGGCTATCAAGTAGCGGTCGGTCGGGGAGAAGCGAAGGGGCACAAGCGCGCCCGGGCCGCCCAGGTCGGGCAGCGCCACCTTGGCCTGGGTCTTCGTGTCAGTCAGAGCGATCTTGGAGGCGCCGTCCTCGTTCGTCACCGTGTAGAAATACTTGAAGGTCTCGGAGAAGTCAGCGCCCTCCACGTCCCAATCGGCCGCGAGCACTTGTTTCGACTTCTTGGTCTTGAGCTCCATGGCGTGCAGCGAGGTGAACTCCCCGCCCTCGTCGGAGGTGTAGTACAGGGTGCGGTTGTCCTTGGAGACAGCGGCCGGGCCGTACAGCACGTCGCCCTTGTGGGAGGTCAAGAGGACCGGCTTCTTCTTGCCGCGCTCGAGCAGGTACATGTTCGAGTTCACGTCCGAGAGCGTCTCCATCAGGAGGAAGCGCTTCTGGTCGCGGCTGGCGAGCTCGAAGGCAGTGGCTCCCGAGGCTTCCCATAGGGTCTTCGATTTTTTGGAGGCGAGATCGTATTCCATGAGGTCCATCAGGCTCGGGTCGCGCTTCGTGGACAGGTACAGGAACGTCTTCCCGTTCTCGGCCCAGCCAACGAAAATGCTCCGGGCAGTAGGCGGGTAGTCGGCGCACAGATCGACGGGTTCCTTGCCGCTCGAGTCCGTCATGTAGAGGTGGGCCAGCTCGCTGCCGCCCACATCGGACTCGTAGATCAGCACGTCCGCCTTGGGCGAGAAGGCGAAGGAGTGCACGAAGCCCTGAACGTGGGTGACCTGGCGGGCCTCGCCGCCTGCCACGGGTTTCACCCACAGATCCTCCCGCCCGCCCTGGTCGCTCACGAAGGCGACCATTTTCTCATCGAACGAGAACGAGGCCCCGCCCACTCGGCGGATCTTGAAGTACTCCTCCAGGGCCACTGGGGCGGAAGGGGCCTTGGGTGCTGGCGGCTGCTGCGGCGCAGGTTGGGCCTGGGCCTTTTCGGCAAGAGGTCGGATTGGAGGCGACTCGACCTTGGTCTGCGGGCCTGAACAGGCGACGAATGACAAGATCCACAGAATACATAGAGAGCGCAGGTGAGACATGCCTTTCCTCCTTGGTAGCTTTTTTTTCCGAGGTGAGCATAGCCCAGCGAGCTTTCGCAGCAAGGGAATCCTGGGACCGTCCCCGGGTTCGTCTAGCACCGTCCCAGGGTTCCAGGGTTCTCAGGGTTCTCAGGGTTCTTTTCAGGGTTCTTTCGCTCGCGTGCCTGACCCGCCTCGCTCACCTGGCGGGGTCCACGGCCAGGAAAACCCAGACGCAGTCGCTCTCTCAAACTTCGTTTCCGATGATGGCGCTGACGATGGGGGAGAGCGGACGGCGGGCGGCGATGTCCCGCAAAAAGCGATCGGTTTGTGCGAGCTTGCCGCAGGCGCGACCCAGGCGCACGGCCTCGACGAGGAGGTGGTCGTCCGTGGGCCTTAGGTCCGAAGCCGCGAGCACGGAAGCGTAGGCCCCGTTCACGTCGCCACGAGCTTCTGCCACCGCGGCTTTTCCCCGCAGGGCTGCCACGAGAGCCGGTTGCTGGGTGAGGGCCTTGTCGAACAATGCGCCCGCTTTCTCCAGATCGCCCTCGAGGGCCGCGAGTCTGCCGAGCCCGCACAGCGCCCTGGCGCAACCAGGATCCATGTCCAAAATCTGGGTCAGAGCCTCCATGGCGAGCTCTCGCCTGCCAGCCATGTCGTGGCAGGCGGCGACGAGCAATCCGAATTCCCGAACGCCGTCTGCGCTGAGCCGTTCGTCCAGGGTTGAAAGGATGCGCTCTGCCGCCGCATGGTCGCGTTCCTCGAGCATGGCCGCGGCTTGGGAGAGGAGGTCGTGGGCCGAGCCTGGGTCGAGTCGGGCTGACCAGAGGCGGAAGAATGGTCCATCGACATGGCGCTCGATGGAACCAAAGCCCGTGCGAACGAGACTGGCGGCCGCTTCCTCATCGGTTTGCTCAGCGTGCTCGTCAGGGGCGAGGATCTTGCCCCGCCAGGGGCATTCCGTGGACACCACAATCATTCCGTCGTTCGAAAGACGCGCGCGCAGCAGGCCCAGCATCTCATCAGGGGCGCAGACGCGCTCTGGACCAAAGAGCCACACCACACACGCGATCTTCTCGTTCGTTTCTGTTGGGTCAAAGGCCAAAGGCTCGATGCGGCTCGGCTCGGTGCGTGCATAACAGCTAGGATCGTCCCAGATATAGAGACAAGGCTCCGCGTCGGCCTCGTGAAGCTCCGCAATGGGGCCTGCGAGCGTTTCGCTCAAAGGCGTGACGAAGCTGCGACGCAGGACGGCCCGAGACATGCCGAGGGGCTCGATGGGGGGGGCGTTGTCGCCATTCAATGATCGTTCAAGCATGTGGTCCTTCCATTTCGGTTTCTTTGGTCGTTACGCTTCGCACACGACGAGCTTGTGCTGAACCTCTCGAGGCACAATGGGCTCTGCCGGGCAAGCGAGCACCGCGCCCGAAGACGAATCCGAAAGTCCGAGGATCTTGTCCGGCGGAGACAGCGGAGTGCCCTTGCGCAGCGGTACGGACAAACGGAACGCCGGTCCTTGTTCGCTGTCCCAAACCTCGACCGTGGTGGCCAGTGACTGGGCGGTTGCGGCTGCGTCGTGCAGACCGAAGCCCGTGTCCCAATGGGCGACTCGGGTGGAAAAGCCCGGGCGGAGCAGAGATGCTCTGATGTCGTCGGGGATATGACCACCGATGCCCACTGCGTCCACTCCGATGTGGTCTCCCTGCCACCAGGTGCGCATGACCACCGTGCCTGGACCAGGCTCCACACAGGCCGAGGCGTTGTCAGCCAGGGCGGACACGATGGGCAGGAGCTTCATGGCGTCGATGGCGAGCAAGGGCAGCAGAGGATCGATCACCACCTCGACCTTGACCTGGCGCGAGCTCACCTTCTCCGATAGTTGCAGCGCAACCCGCTCAACGACATGGTTGAGATCGCGGAGCGCTCGGTCGCCCTCTTGCTCGTCGACGCCGTTGCCGAAGAACTGCCAAAGGCTGCCGAGAGGTGTGCGCGAGAACCGCAGCACCGGCGCGAGGGTGGGTTGTTCAGAGTCGATGTGGATCGTTTGTATTGCCATTGTGCACCTGCTTTTTTCTTTGTTCCCAAGTGAGCAACCTAGCAAGGATGATGCCGACACTCGTTTTGGCGCCTGCAGCGGTTGTTTGAACTGAAAGCACCAGGAATCATTGTATAAATTGGCTCTGCGCAAGCGGATGGGCCTGTGTGCGAATGCTCGCTTGCGTCAAGCTGTTGAACGTTTTTCGCGAGGGATTGACGCTTTGGCAGAGGTTCCTCGAGAAGCCACGAGGCCGGTGTCGCACAGGCGAGGTATGGGGTGGTTCTCAAGAGGGCTGCAGCCTCGATGATTACAGGAGACGTGCGCCTGGCATGGACGCGGGGATTCGACAGGCAACCCCGACGCTAGGGCTCAGATGATCTGACGCCAGGCATTTCGCAATTGGGTCATGACCTCTCTGGCCTGCTCGATCGGCGCAACGCTCGACGTGTCGAACGCCAAAACCAGCTTGTCGACGACATCCATGTAGAGCGTCTCGAGGTTCGAGCAGAGGTCTGGCGCCATCTGGTAATCCAAGGCGCGGATCATCTCGGCGAGGAGTGAGGCAGCGAGGTACAAGGGCTCTTGAGCCATAGGCGTATTCTCGCTGCTCATGTGCTGTATCGCCGTGTCGAGATGGATGAGGACGCTATCGTAGTACCGCATCAGAAGCTGACCGCGATCCAGGATGGGCATCCCGCTGCTCGACGTCGATGGAGAAGCTTGTGTCGACTGGTCCATGTCTTTCCTCGTTCTGTTTCGCACCTCGGTTTGCCTCGAGGTGTTGCATGTTCACTACGCCGGCCTTCAGCCACCGATGAGAGACAACGCCATGGCTGGGAGTTGGTTGGCCTGGGCGAGCACGGACACGCCTGCCTGCATCAGGATCTGCGCGCGGGTCATCTCCACGGTCTCGGCAGCGACGTCCACGTCCCGGATTCGGCTGTTGGCGGCCGAGAGATTTTCCCGTTGGGTCGCGAGATTCTTGACCGTGGTCGAGAGGCGGTTTTGAGCAGCGCCGAGATCGCCGCGGATTCCCGAGATGTCCTGAATGGCCTGATCGATGACCGCCAAGGAGGTGCGGGCTCCAGTCACAGTCGAAATCGTTTGGTCTTGAATGGACGACGCTGAGGCACCGGCAGAGAGCATACCGATGGTGCTGGCATAGGCCGCGGGCATGGAGACCGAGATGCGGTCTTGAACCACGGCGTGCAAGCCGACCTGGAACGAGATGCCCGCGGACATGGAACCGTTGAGCAGCTTGGTGCCGTTGAATTCCGTGACCGAGGCGATGCGGTTGATTTCATCCACAAGGTTGCTGTACTCGTTGTTGAGATAGATGCGCTCCTCACTGCCCAGGGTGCCCGTGGCAGCTTGGACCGAGAGCTCGCGCATGCGGATGAGGATGTTGCTCACCTCGTTGAGCGAGCCTTCTGCGGTCTGAATGAGCGAGATGCCGTCGTTGGCGTTGCGCTCCGCCTGTGCCATTCCGCGGATTTGGGCGCGCAACTTCTCGCTGATCGCCAGACCGGCGGCGTCGTCCTTGGCCGCGGTGATGCGCATGCCGCTCGACAGCTTTGCGAGGCTCGAGTTCATGTTGTCCTCGGTGCGCGCCAGGTTTCGTTGGGCATTGATCGCTGCGATGTTGGTGTTGATGACAAGACCCATCGTGTCCCTCCGTGGAATGTTAGGCGAAGTACCGGATTCTGACCGGTAATTGCCTTTGTTTGTCGACGGCTGGCCTAATCTTGGCCGCCACATTCCACACAAAGCAAGGATGATGCCAAGTTCCTAGGCGTTCTTGTCGACAATGACCGGGGGGCGATAGGTAGGCGTGTGGCTGGAGCTGGCGTAGGTCTTACCCACGGATACGCTTTTCAACTTGTCCAATAGGTCGGTGCGCTTTTCTTTTGCTTTTTCTATGGTTACGCGATCGGCTTCCATGATGGCCACGAGCATGGACCGACCTTTTTGCACCAGAGCCTCGGCCGCGGGCCGCTGGGATTCCTCGAGGGTCGGCCAACTCTTCGCTCGATCTGCGGCGATGAGCAGGAGAGGTGCGTCAAGGGTTTGAATGTGCTCGATGGTCTTTTGACGCTGCGCCAATTTTTCCTCGATCACTGTTGGCTCGAGGTCGACATCGAGCTCGATGGCGCTTAGCCGGTCCAGAAGGCCGCACCAGTCTTGAAGGATTTGGAAAGTATCAGAGGGGTTCATCGAACGCCTGCAGCGGCAGCTTCGGAATTTTCGTTGGCGGTCCGAGCCACGGCTTCGGCCCAGGTGGCGCGAAGGCTTTGAAGATGGCGTAGGACGGGTTGCAGTGGCTCTGAGTTCATGTTCGTGTTGGCCTCGGAGATCTGGTCTAGCATGAACGTATAGATTCCCTCGAGGTTGGCGCAGAGCTCGGGCGCGACGCTGAAGTCGAGCGCATTGATGAACTCGGCGATGATGGCATACGCCTTGTTGAGCGCTACGCCCTTGCCTGGGTAGTCCCGCTTGTCGATGCGCTCGATGCCGTGTTGAATGTTGCGGATAGCCGCGTCGTACAGCGCGATGAGGATCTGTCCGGGATTGGAGGTCTCGACGTGGACCTTGCGGTACGCCTGCTGCTGGTAGCTCACTTTGTACATCGTCCCACTCCCTGGCGCTTTTAGGGCAGCGTCTTTCTCGTTTCTCACCAGATGCCGAAGCCGTTCGCCATGCTCGACTGCTGAGAGTTCAACTTGGCCATCATGAGCTCCATGGCCGTGAACTGGGCACGGAGGCTGTCTTCGTATTTTGAGATCCGCAGCTCTTCACGTCCGATGGCTGAAGTGATCGAGCTGATTCTCGAGTTGATGCCGTTGCTCTTGGCAGTGAGCACGCCATCCGAGTAGTCGATAAAAGAATCGACGAGAGTTTCGATTTTGCCCGCGACGCCATCGACACTACCATCGGTGGAGCCGGCAAAAACTTTAGCCACGCCCATGGCATCCAGACCCAGGGCTTCGTCGAGCTTGGCGCTGTTGACCGAGAGGCGCCCTTTCTTGTCCGTGGTGACGCCGATCTGCCCAAGGGAGGAGAACGTGCCGCCGAGGCCCACGAACTCGCTGGATACCATCATGCCGAGCTGCCCCTGCAAAGACCGCAGAGTCGAATCTCCGGCCAAGCGGTTCTCGCCCTTGGCAGAGCCGGTGTAGGACGATTCTGCGTTGATCGCGTCCACAATCGAGTTGTAGCTCGATACAAATTCTTCGATCTTCGACCGCACCGCAGCGTTGTTCGACGAGACGTTGATGGTGATCGGGGCGGTCGTCTCGTCTTTGAGCACCAAGCTGATGCCCCGCAGAGCGTCGCCCATGGTATTGGACGACGAGTGGACCTCGAAGCCGTCCACCTTTGCGATGGCATCCTTGGCCGTCGAGACGTGGTTGGTCAGATCGAAGAGCGCACTCGGATCGGTGAACGTGATGGCGTTCTCGGCGCCTGTGTCGAGGCCGCTGATTTGGAGCCTGTAGCCGTCCACGGTGGACAGGATGCTGGCGTTCACCTGGGCAGAGCTGGAGTTGATTTTGGACGCCAAAGTCTCCAGGGTGTCATCTGCGTCGACATCGATGGGCACGAGATCCTCGGAACCGACCGTGATTCCCAGCGTTGTGGGTGTGGCTGTGAGCGGCGTGTTTTTCTCGGCAAAGGTTTTCGAGTACGTTCGCTGAGCGCTCGCGAGCTGAGAGACCTCCACGGTGTAGGTGCCTGGAGCGGCCGTGCCGTTGGCCGTGGCGGTCACGAATTTGTCATCCGAAGACGAAGTGTTGTACGACATGAAGGTCGACATGTCGCCCAGCGATTCACTCTTTTTTTGCAGGGACTGCAGCTTCGAGTTGATCCCCTGAACAATGGAGAGCTGGCTCGAGTAGTTGGACTTGCGCTTCTCCATCTGGGTGATGCGGGTGCGCTCGAGGCTCACGAGCTGGTCGACGATGGCGTTCGTGTCCATACCAGAGCTGACACCCGAAAATGTGATCGATCCCATGGGTCACCTGCTGTCGTGCTGGCGTCAGTGCACCTTCAGACGATGCTGTCGAAGAGCACCGAACGTTCTTCTTTCAAACTCTGTGCCATGCGGATCGCCTCGTCCGCTGGGATCCGCCGGATCATCTTTTTGCCATCGCCGGTATACACGGCCATGACGATATTTCCGGTGTCTCGCTCGTACTGCACATCGATTTGGGTGCCGAAATGCTGGGCCATTTCATGAACCGCCTCGACAGCGGCGCTGATGATGGGGTCGTTGATCTCGGGGAGCCTATCGAGCTTGCCTTCCTTGACAATCCTTTCGGCCTGGCGCGGCTCTTGGGCTTCCCGCTCAAAGTCCGGCCCTCGCGTGATGCCAGGGATTGCTTTTGCGGTGGACATGTTCGTTCTCCTTTTTTTTCGCCATGGTCTTTCTTGACCGGCGAAAATCTTTTAGTTGCCCTAGCCCTACCCAATGAGCCCGAGTGCCATGCCCGGCAGTCCATTGGCCTGCGCGAGCACCGAAACACCCGCTTGCATCAGAATTTGAGCGCGGGTCATCTCCACGGTCTCAAAGGCCACGTCGACGTCGCGGATTCGGCTGTTGGCCGCTGACAGATTTTCTCGCTGAGTCGCCAAGTTATTGACGGTGATCGAGAGGCGATTCTGGGTGGCGCCGAGGTCGCCACGCACGCCGGATATATCTTTGATCGCCTTGTCGATGAAGCTCAGTGCGTTTTGCGCGCCAGTGACGGACGAGACAACCTGATTCTTCAGCGACGTGGCCCCTGAACCGGCCTTTCCGATCTGGCTGGCATAGGTGCCGCCGGTGTTCCCTGCGATGGAAGCCGAGATTCGATCGTCCGTCACGTTGTTGAGACCCACCTGAAAGGAAACGCCTGTAGAGGAAGCGCCATTGAGCAGCTTGATGCCGTTGAACTCCGTCACCGACGCGATTCGGTTGATTTCGGTCATGAGATCTTGGAACTCGTTGTTTAGGTACTTGCGCTCGTCGGCGCCCAGCGTTCCAGTTGAGGCTTGAACAGCGAGCTCGCGCATTCGAATGAGAGCGCCGCTGACCTCATTGAGCGCCCCTTCTGCGGTCTGCACCAGCGATATGCCGTCGTTGGCGTTTCGCTCTGCCTGCGTTAAGCCCCGGATTTGGGCGCGCAGGTTTTCGCTGATCGCCAGACCGGCTGCGTCGTCCTTGGCCGCGGTGATCCGCAGACCAGAAGAGAGCCGGGACAGGCTCGTGTTCAGAGAGCCCTCGGACTTTCCGAGGTTTCGTTGGGCGTTGAGCGACGCGATGTTCGTGTTAATGACGAGTGCCATGGTCTCCCTCCTTGGAAACTAGACGGGAACTCCGTCCAGGGGGCAGTCCATGCCCCGGCCATTCATTCTAGTGGCGGTTTTTTTCGGAGCCAAATCGATTGTGTGGCACCAAGGCTCCGAGGGTTCCACCACTCCATCCTTTTTGTCGGCGTGCAGCAGTAAACCTTTAGAAAAAAAATGAGCGCGGTTCGATTTTGCGTGAGTCCTTAGGTTAGAGTTTCGTCATTTTCTAGGGCCTCTCTACAAGCAGTCAGCCACGGCTTCGATTAGAACCGCGATGTCCTCTGCCTGAGTGTGGAAAAAGGGGATGTCAGGCACTTCCTTTTTCTCAGAAGGGGGGTGTCGAGGCCTACCTCGAGGCGGTTCGAGCCAAGCGCGCCGAAACTCCGGAGGGGTTCGAGTCGGTCACCTTCGAAGCGCGGCGCGCGCCCTTTGCCGCGCCCCCTCGCCCCTCCGGTGCGAGGAGAGGCGTTC
>JALOQD010000421.1 GCA_025453525.1 Myxococcota bacterium | reverse complement strand
CGGTCATCGACCATGTGCTCGTCAAAGGATGGCCAGCCTCGACAACCTATAGCGTGTCGCGCATTCTCGATGACGCGATCACGATCAACACCGGAACCGAAACCATTTCGACGCGCCTCTCCGACCACTACGGCATGCAAGTCGACCTCACGCTGCCTTAAGGCGCGGGGCCCAGGCGCCTGTATCACGCCTCGTCAGCGTTGCCGCTGTTTTGCGGGGATAGGCGGGGGATAGGTGTCCCAGTCCTCCACTTGATCCCTGAGAAGAAACCTCTATGATTCCCGGGTCTTTCTTCGAGCCAACACGCGGATTTGAACCGCGGACCTGCTGATTAAGAATCATTTACAGGCCATATTCCCAGGTGTTGTTTTGTTGAGTACGGTGCCAAGGGGCACCGCAAGAGAATGGCCATTGGCACCTATGGGGTGCTTACAGTGGAGCAAGCCCGTGAGAAGGCCCACCTTGTGCTCGCCAAAATCAATTCCCTCGATGAAGACCCGCTGGCTTTACGTGAAAAGGCACGCACCGCTCCAACGGTGAACGACCTTGCCGAGCTCTATATGAAAAAGTGGACCGAGCCCCGCAAGCGTTCGGCCTCCGAGGATCGCCGCAAGCTCGACACCGACGTACTGCCCGAGCTTGGCGCCAAGAAAGTCACCGAGGTCACACGGCAAGACATCCAAGCTCTACTAGACAAAATCGTCGAACGGGGCTCGCCAATCATGTCCAACCGCGTGCTTGCAGTCACCCGCAAGATGTTCAACTTCGCGCTCGACGAGGGGTGGCTAGAGGCCACGCCCTGCGCTCGAGTCAAACCACGCGCCGCGGAAAAGCGCAGAGACCGCGTGCTTTCCGAGGAGGAACTGCGCTTGCTCCTTGCTCGCCTCCTTACGCCCGTCGAGAAGATGCGCATGAGCCCCTCTGTGCGCCTCGCCCTGCGCTTTCTGCTGCTCACCGCACAGAGGAGCGGAGAGGTTGTCGGGGCGGAGTGGTCTGAAATCGACACAGCCTCAGGTTGGTGGGTCATCCCGTCCGAGAGAACAAAGAACAATCTGACCAACCGCGTCCCGCTCTCCGCGCAAGCACTGCTCGTGCTCGCTGAAGCGCGTCTGCGCCACCCCAAGTCCAGGTTCGTCTTTCCGTCGCCGTTGAACGACGCGCACATGGTTGACACGGCGCTTGCTCGAGCAGTAGGTCGGTCGTTTGCCGCAATCGGGACCGCGCACTGGACTCCACACGACTTGCGCCGCACAGCCGCGACCTACATGGCCAGCATGGGCGTCCCGCGCCTCGTCATCTCGAAGCTGCTCAACCACGTTGAGTCTTCGGTCACAGCGATTTTTGACCGCGCGAGCTACGACCTAGAGAAGCGAGCTGCGCTCGACCAGTGGGGGGCGAAGGTCGATCTGCTCTCTGCGGCGACAGGTGTCGAAGCAACGCCTGCAGCGCCGGTCGCCGTCAGCAAGGCCAAGAAGTCGCGCCGTGCGGAGGCCAAGAAGCCGAGAAAAGCCCGCGCACGTTAGGAAACCCCGTTGCGAATCTAGGCTGAACTGGTAATATATCTTACCAGTACTGGCTATATCCGGTCAGAATAAAAGCCAGAAGCAGGGACATGCTCGAAACTCTCAAGACGCTCATCTTGGACTTCCAAGAGTCACAGCTCGACGTCGGTGTGCCGCGTCGCACGCGGCTCGAGACAGTGCGCGGCAAGGCAGCTGTCTGCATCGGCGTGCGCCGTAGCGGCAAGTCGACGTATCTGTTCCAGCAGGTGCGGCGCCTGCGCGATGCGGGGGTCGCGGCTGCAAACATCCTCTATCTCAACTTCTTCGACGACCGCCTGCACGGCCTACACGGCGACAATCTCGGCCTCGTAACCGAGGCGTTCTTCGCGCTCTTCCCCGAGAAGAAGAATGCCGAGACCGTGTACTGCTTCTTCGATGAGATACAGAACATCCTTGGCTGGGAGCCGTTCATCGACCGCTTGCTGCGGACCGAGCGTTGCGAGGTCTACCTCACCGGCTCGTCGGCACGCATGCTCTCGAAGGAGATCGCGACCCAGATGCGCGGGCGGGCGCTGTCGTGGGAGCTGTTCCCGTTCGGCTTTCGCGAGTTCCTCGACTACAAGCAACTCACCGTCACGGACGCGCTCTCAACCAAGCAGCGGCTGCTCGTGCAGAAGGCGTTCGAGCAGTACTGGAAGACCGGCGGCTTCCCGGAGGTCGTGGGGCTGAGCGCGGCCCTGCGCGTCAAGACGCACCAGGAGTACTTCCACGCGATCCTGTTTCGCGATCTCGTCGAACGCCACGACGTGCCCCACCCTAAGGCCGTGGTCGACCTCGCTCACTATCTCATCGACAACGCGGCGTCGCTCTACTCGATCAACGCCCTGACCGGTTACCTCAAGGCGCTCGGCCACAAGGTCCCCAAGGCCGCAGTGGCGGACTACGTCGCGTGGTTCGAGGACGCGTACTTCCTGTTCACGGTGCGCATCTTCGACGCGTCCCTCGCGCGCAGCAACACCAACCCCAAGAAGGTCTACTGCGTCGACCACGCGCTCGTCACCTCGGTGGCGGCGGGCGTGCTGGTCAACGACGGACACCTGCTCGAGAACTTGGTGTTCACCGCGCTGCGGCGCGTTTGGTCTAGCATCTACTACTACAAGACCAAGACCGGACGAGAGGTCGACTTTGTGGTGCCCCTGCGCGGCCGTGAGAAGCGGCTGGTGCAGGTCTGCGAGTCCCTCGCCGATCAAAAGACCCGCGCCCGCGAGGTCGAGGCGCTCGCGCAAGCGATGCGTGAGGTGAAGGTCAAGACAGGGACCTTGGTGACCCGCAGCGAAGCGGAGCAGATCCAGACGGACGGCGGCGTCATCGAGGTTGTGCCGATCTGGCGCTTCCTGCTCGAACTACCAGAGGTGAGCGAGTGACGACGACCGCCCGTGGCTGACAACCGCCGCGAAACCGAGTTAGGGTTTCAAGATGCGGCTGACCCTCGACGACTTTCAGAAACTGCTCGATGCCCAGGAGAGCGAGCACCTCGAGTTCAAGGACGACCAGTTCGTGCGCTTCTTGGAGCGGCTCGCCGCGGAGAAGCAGCTCTCGTTTGGGCTCGAGGAGCTACTCGTCCTAGCCGACCTTCGCGATGCGAAGTCGATCCCTCCGCCGCTTCAACCTTACCTAGCCAAGCTCAGCGAGCTCGGCGCCATCGAGAAGGTTGCCCGCGGGAAGTACGTGCTATAGCGAAGACGTTCTACAAAATGGCTGGGCGCACTGGCGAGTACACACGCAAGCGCGGCCTCGACCGCGAGACAAACAAGGCATTGCTGCTCAAGCACATTCGGGAAAGCCATGCCAAGGGGGCCACCGCCGACGAGTTCGCCCAAGTCCTCCCTGAGCAGTCACAGGACCAGATTTCCGCGCTGCTCAAAGAGCTCAAAGGCGAAGGCTCTGTGCGGGTCCAAGGCAAGACCAGGGCGGCAAGATGGTTTTCGGTGGTCAAAACTGGCGAGCCCGGCGAAACCTGAATTCTTCTCTCCCGCTTTTTACGTCAGAAAGCCCGAAACTAGACGCAATAGAAACACAATCGAAAGTCGTAAAATCCCATAATAACAGAACCTTATTTATCGTGGCGCTCCTGCTCGACTACTCGAAGACACACAATCGTCTCAAGACGGAATCGATCTCGCTGTTGCGCCCAACCAGTATCCATCAGTAAGCCGCAGCCACGCATGCCGCGGCTCTACCAATCACATGGGGACGGATGCGATGTCCGATCCGAGAGAAGCAAGGCATGTACTTCGGCCTCGCTGAGTGTACGAGGCAACACAAACGTCCGGGTCACTAGCAATGACAAATGTCCGATTTTGCCGATCGACCTGCCCGTCCGATTTTGGGCAAGAAAAAAGGGCTTAGGAATTGTAACTCATCCGAAACTCACCCGCCTCCCGAGATTCTGTTCGTCATACGGCTTTCTTGATCTCGACGCTATAGCCAAGCTTTTCGAGGCGTTGGACCA
>JALOQD010000129.1 GCA_025453525.1 Myxococcota bacterium | reverse complement strand
TGGGGCGGGGCTAGCGCGCTGTCCTTGCCGCTCGGGGCTGCGCTCGGACTGTGGCTGCGGACCTCGCGCAAGGTCACGTCGGCGCTCATGGCGTTCGGCGGCGGCGCGCTGTTGTTCGCCCTGACCCTGGAGCTGTTCGGTCATGCCCTGCACATGGCCGAGGACGCGCACGGTCGTTTGGTCAAGCCCGCGGTGCTCCTCGTGACCATCGCCGCCGCGGCCCTGGGCGGGTTCATGTTCTTCCTCCTCAACCGGCTGCTCGAGGGCAAGGGCGCGTTTTTGCGCAAGGCCACCCTGATCCGCAAGCACATCGCCAAGGAGCGGCGCGCCAAGGCCCGCAAGCTGCTCCGGGCCCTCGGTCAAATCGAGTTCTTTAGAAAGCTCCCGGTCGAGGAGGTGATCCGGCTGCTCCCTGATGTGCAGCCGGCGCACTTCGAGGCTGGAACAGCCATTTTCCGCGAGGGCGAAATCGGCGACTGCCTGTACGTCATCGCCAAGGGAGAGGTGGGGATTGAACGCGAAGGAGAGCAGCAAGAGGAGTTAGCGCTGCTCGGGCCTGGGAGCGTGTTCGGCGAGATGGCGCTCGTCACCCTGCACCCGCGGAGAGCCACGGCGATCGCTCGCACGAAGGTACATGCCTGGCGAGTCCTGCGAGAGGACTTTGCGCGCCACTTCGAAGCCTCGCCAGATCTGCGCGCCCAGCTCGACAAGGTCGTGGAGCGGCGCCTCGGTGAGCTCGCGGCCCGGGCAGTGGCCACCAAGCGCGAGTCGCAGGTTTGGTCACGCGAGGCCCTGCGCCGCTTCGACGACCACCTGCCACAGGTGGATCGGGCAGCGCTCAAACAACACACCGAGCACGGGGGCTCGGCGCTCGCCATCTGGCTCGGCATGGTCCTCGACGGCATCCCCGAATCCCTGCTCATCGGCATGCTCGCGGTGGTGGCCGCGGGCGAGGGGCACAGCATGTCCCTAGCGTTCATCGTCGGCGTGTTCATCGCCAACCTGCCCGAGGCCATGTCCAGCGCCGTCACCATGCGTCATGGGGGCATGGGCATCCCGAAGATCCTGTGGATGTGGTTTTCCCTGTGTGCGCTCGCCGCCATAGGAGCGTTCGTCGGAGCGTCGCTGTTTCCCTCCACTCCGTCTGGAGCGCACCTGTATCTTTTGTACATCATGGAAGGCCTGGCCGGCGGAGCGATGCTCACCATGATCGCCGAGACCATGCTGCCCGAGGCGTTCGAGCAAGGGGGCGGGCCGATCGTCGGGCTCTCGACCCTTTCGGGCTTCCTCGCGGCCTTGTCGGTTAAGTTGATTCACTAATCGGGGAAATCGTCCTGATATATGGAATCCGGTGAGCGGCCTACTTACCGAGAACAGACATGTCTTGACCGATGGCCTTGAGCAGCGAAAGCAGGGCGTTTTGCACCTCGAACCTCTTGACCGTGGCGTTCACGTCCGCCATGGAGCGGGTCTTGTGGGCGTCGGTCACCTCGAGAGACGATCCAGTGCCTGCGGCGTAGGACGCCTCGATGAGGGTCAGGGCCTGCTTGGCGAGCTCCTTTTGCCGCTCGGCTACGACCAAGGCGCTGAGCTTGCCCAGGTACTCGCGCCGCAGCCGGCGCACCTCGAGAGAAGCATTGGCAGCGATGTCGTCTTGTTGGAGCATGGCCTGGCGCAGGGCGATCCTCTGCAGGTCCAACTCGGCGTAGCGCTGGTGGTTGTAGATCGGCACCGTCAGCGTAAAGATAAGGGACCAGCGAGACCGATCCGGAGAGCCGAGGTCCGCGGTTTCAGTGAACTGGTACTGCAGGCCCCATCCGACGTTCAGGGTGGGCACGAACTTGAGCCACACCACGTCGAGCTGCTTTTGCAAGAGCGCGATGTTGGCCGCTGAGCGGGCGATGTCGGCCCGGCTACCGCTGGCCTTTTCCGCGAGCTTTGTCTCGTCATCCTGGGGAGCGACCATGTCGCCGGGGAGCACCGGCATGAGCAAGCCGCGCTGCTGCGTGCCAGTGGCCACGGTCAGGGCATCGCGGGCGGTCTCGTAGCCGAGGTTGGCGGAGATGAGCTCCTGGTGCGCGGTCTCGAGATCGGTCTCGGCCCGCAGCACGTCGATCTTGAGGCCTGTCCCCGCGTCGAGCCTGGCCTTGGCCACTTTGAGGTGGTGAGCCGCAGAGAGGGCCTGCTCTATCCGCAGGTCGATGAGCTCCTTGGCCATGAGGGCCATGTAGTAGCCCTGGGCGACCTGGTGCAAGGCGATCTGTCGGCCTTCCTCCACCGACAGCTTGGCCAGGGCCACGCCCCTTTTGGCCGCCGAAATCGTCGCCCAGCCCTCGGCGTGGATCAGGTTCATGCCCACTTGGACCATGCCCTTGAGATCCTCTTGCTGGCGAATGACCATGGGCGGCATGTCGATTCCCAAATCGGCGCCGAAGTTCGCAGTGTCCGAATGGTCGTTGTGCGAGTAGGTCAAAGTGGCCTGGGAAAACGGCAAGATGTAGGCATAGGCCTGGGATAGGCGCGCCTCCACCTTTTCGATTTCCATGCGACCGGCGACGAGCGCCCGGTTGTTCTTGTCCACCGCCTCGAGCACCTCGGGCAGGGTCATGGGTGGTCCAGGGGCGATCTGCGGCACCTCGAACCCCAGCTCTTCCACTGGGACAGGCTTGTCGTTCTCGGCGATCTTTCCCAGATCCCTTTTTTTCACCTGAGCCGCACCGGGCGCAGCGCACAGGGCGGCGGTCGCGAGCATCGCGCCAGCGACGAGCCGTGATCTATCCCCAAAAATGCTTTTGACCATCGAGCCCACTCCTTGTCTCATGCGCAGAGTCCATTCTCAGCCACTGTCCGCTCCATGGGAGCCTTCTGCCTGTGACCTGTCCAGTTTTTCGAGATCAGCGCGGCGAGAAACGGGTCGGTCCATGCGCCACGATCCTCCCGCTACAGCAAATAGAACATGACGATAATCGAGCAAAGTCAAGGGGGGTCGATGACTCGACCAGTGAGCAGAAAAAAAGCATCGACCCGATCGCCCAGCAGCCATTTAGTCCTTCACGGTGAAACTCGGCCAATAAAAGCGCTGCCTTGACCGCGCGCGGGGCTGCCTTGTATTGTGGTGGATTGGAGAGATGAAATAGAAGATCGCGCACGAGCGCCCTTTTCGCAGGTGAGGTTGATGGTGAGCGAAGGCTTCAAAATCGTCGCCCTTGGCGGACTTGGAGAGATCGGGATGAACTGCCTGGTCGTCGAGTCGCAGGACCGATTGCTTGTCATCGACTGCGGAGTGCTCTTCAGCGCCGAGCGCCTTGGCATCGACCTCATTCATCCTGGTTTCGACTACCTTGTCGAGCGCCGCAACGACATCGAAGGCGTGGTCCTCACCCATGCCCATGAGGATCACCTGTCTGGGGTTCCATACCTCTTGCGCCAGGTGGACGTGCCCATCTACGGTACTCCGTATTCTCTCGGATTGCTCGAGGCCAAGCTCAAGGACGCAGACCCTCAACCGCGCTTGTCGACGCGCTGCGTGCGTCCGAGGTCGCCCTTCTCGGTGGGGCCTTTCGAAGTCGAGCTCTTCGAAATGCCCCACTCGATCGTGGAAAACTGCGGTCTGGTGGTTGCCATGAGCGAGGGCCGACTCATGCACACCGGCGACTTCAAGCTCGAAGGCGGGCAGGAACGCGGTCCGAAAGATGTGCTCGCCGCTCTCAAAGAGCTCAGCGCAGACGGCGTAGACCTGTTGCTCTGTGATGCCACCGGAGCCGAAGAGCAAGAGGTCTCGGGCAAAGAGGAAGATGTCGAGGCCTATCTCGAAGGACTCATCCAAGGCGCCGAGGGACGGGTGTTCGTCGGCCTTTTTTCGTCGAACATCCGCAGGCTCAAAGGGGTGCTCGACGCGGCGGCCCGGGCCGGGCGCAAAGTGGCCCTCAGCGGTCGCTCGGTGGAGACCCACTACCGCGTCGCCTCATCCCTCGGCCTTATGCCCCCCTCTGCCGTAGCCCTCCACAGCCTCGAAGACGCGGCGGATCTTCCCCGCAAAGAGGCGCTCATCGTCGTCGCTGGCACGCAAGGCGAGGCGAGATCGGCCCTGGGGCGGCTGGCGAGCGACAACCACCGGCGGCTGCAAGTGGAACCAGGCGACCTCGTGGTGCTCTCGAGCCGCTTTATTCCAGGCAACGAGTTGGCCATCGCAGGAGTCATCGACAACCTCTTGCGGCTGGGCGCCAAGGTCGCGCATCGGGGCAACGAGCCAGGCGTTCATGTGTCAGGCCATGGCGGCGCCGCGGAGATTCGACAGGTCATCGACGCCGTGCATCCCCGGTGCTTCATGCCCGTGCACGGGACCTACCGCCATCTCGTAACCGCCGCGGACATCGCCCGCAGCGCCGGGGTCGCCCACGTAGCGATCGCCGTCAACGGACAAGTCGTGCGCTGTGACAAGGCTGGCATAGAGGAGCGCCACGGATTCGTCGCGACCTCCAAGATCCACATCGATTCGGGCGGTGCATTGGCCGAATCCGCCATCCAGGGCCGACGCCTCCTCGCGGCCAACGGCGTTCTCTCTGTCTCTTTATGTCTCGACGGGGAGTGCCGCTGCTTGGGCTTGCCCGAGATCCAATCCCGTGGGGTCGTACAGGATGAAGCCTTCTCGTGGCTCATCGCTGCGCTCCAGGACGAGATCAAGAGATTTCTCTCCAGCGTCTCCCTGGAAGCGCGCGAGGACACCGCGGCCTTGCGGGACGCTCTGCGCGCGAACCTGCGCCGTTTTCTATCCAAACAGATCGGCAGGGAACCCTACATCATCGCAACGGTCCATCGCCTATAGACCTGTCCTTTCGTAGACTTGTGGATTGACGCAGGAGAGGAGTCGTCTCCCCTCTAAGCCGGCGATGGTGTTGTCGACCGCCATTTTTGCCATGGCCTCCCGAGTCGCGACCGTGGCGCTCCCCAGATGGGGCAAGATGATGCAGTTTTCGAGCTCGTAAAGAGGGTGATCGTGCGGCAAAGGCTCGGGGTGGGTCACGTCCAGAGCCGCGCGGAACTGCGGATGGCGTCGCAAGTGCTCGACGAGCGCCTCGGTGTCCAAGAGCGCACCCCGGGCGGTATTGATGAGCACAGCCGCGGGCTTCATGCGGCACAAAGCCGCAGCGTCGACGAGCGCCTTGTTGGAGACGACGAGCGGCGCGTGGAGAGAAAGGAAATCCGAAGTCTCGAGCAGTTCTTCGAACGAAGCGCGCCGCGCGCTCAGTCCGTCGGGTGGGTGCGGAAGGTGCGGATCGAAGTAGGCTACCTTCATCCCAAATCCGCCTGCCCTGCGGCACACAGCCTGTCCAATGCGGCCCAGGCCGACGATTCCCAGACAGGCGCCATGAACGTCCTGTCCGAGCAAGAGCCGAGGCTCCCAGGTGCGCCATTTCCCTCTTCGAGCATAGTCGACCCCCTCGGGGATCCGCCGAGCTGCGGCGAGCAGCAGAGCCATGGCCAGATCCGCTGTCGTCTCGGTGAGCACCCCGGGAGTATTGCCCACTGGAATGCCGAGGCTCGTAGCAGCTTCGACGTCGATGTTGTCCACGCCCACGGCGTAGTTGGCGATCACCTTCAACTTGGGGCTAGCGCGCATCAGGGCGGCGTCGATCCGATCCGTCAAAAGGCACAACAGGGCATCGGCGTCGCGAGCTCTTCCGAGGAGTTCCTCTGGCGAGGGCGGAAGCGGGTTCGACCAGAGGTCTATCGTGGCGAGAGGTCGCAAATCGTCCAAGGAGGATCCAGGCAAATTCCGCGTGACAAAGACTTTTTGGGTCATTGTGAGATCCTCGACGTTGTTCGGTCTCAAGCTCATGCTACGCTTTTTTCTAAGCTAAGGGTAACAACGAAGGACGAACGATGAGCGAAACGCTGAACGAACGCGAGCCCGCCCACGAAAGCGAAGCCGTGTCTCTGCGAAAAGAGGACTTTATCGAGACCTTCTTCCGCAGGGGCGCCGAGTTCGCCACAGAGCTCATCTCCGAGCTCCAGTCGCTTCGCAGACAAACCTCGCAGCTTCAAGAAGAGAACCTCGAGCTGCGCCATCATCTCGCTTCTGATGACGCCATTCGAGAGCTCTTGCACAAGATCGAAGCTCTCGAATCCGAAAAGGACCATCTGCGCAGCAACGCCGCGTCGACGAAGGACCAGAACCAAGACTTCGCGGCCATGTACGTCGCGGTGGAAAAGGAGCTGGACGCCCTGGCGAATCTCTACTTCGCCTCGTACCAGATTCACTCCACCTTGGATCCGCAAACCGTGCTCGGCACCATCGAACAACTCCTCGCCCAGCTCGTGGGAACGTCGAGCTTCGTGATTTATTTGGCGCGCCAAATCGAGGGCGAGCGCGTGTTCGTGCCCATTCACGCCTATCACTGCAGTCCCCGTCAGAGCCGCATCCGAGCGACCGATGGGCCTATCGGTGAGGCGGCGCGGGATCAGGTGCATTCGGTGGTCGACCCAGGCAGCCGTAAGGAGGAAGACCCCATCGCCTGCATCCCCATGGTGCTCGGCAACGAGACCATCGGCGTCATCGCTATTTACAGTTTGTTCGAACAAAAGAACCATTTCGTTGACATCGATTTTGAGCTGTTCAAAATGCTCAGCTTGCATGGAGCGTCGGCAATTGTCGGTTCTGGACTGATGGCGCAAGCAGGGAGCACGGAAGCGGGTCTTCGGACTTATCCGTCGCTCCCCGCGTGAGGCAAAAGGAGGTCGCGGCACGATGGCCGACTTCACATGTTTAGTGGTCGAGGATTCGCCGATGATGAGACAGCTCATCGTTTTTGCGCTGTCTCGGGTTAAGACCCTATCGGTGGTAGAGGCCGACGACGGCGTCGATGCCCTCAAGAAACTCGCTGGGGGGCGCTTCGATCTCATCATCACCGACATCAACATGCCGATCATGGACGGCCTCAAGCTCGTCAAGCGCATCCGCAGCGATGCTGTGCACAAAGACGTGCCGATCATGATCATCACCACCGAAGGCGCGGCCGAGGATCGTCAGCGAGCGCTCGCGCTCGGTGCCAATGCGTACATTACCAAGCCCATCCAGGCTCCCCAGGTGCTCACGAAAGTAAAAGAGCTACTCAAGATCGATTAGCTCCGTATAATTGCCGTCATGAAAGCCGTCGTCATCGGCGCGGGTCAGGTGGGCTCGGCCATTATCGCAGCGCTCTCCTCCGAAAAGATCGGAGTTGTCGCCGTTGACCTCAGCGAGCAGCGGCTGCAACCGCTAGCCGATCGCTTCGACATTCAGACCATCGTGGGGTCTGGTTCAAACCCCGACGTGCTGGCCCAAGCTGGGGTCGAGTCCGCGGACATGGTGGTGGCGGTCACCGACTCGGACGAAGTGAACATGGTGGCCTGCACCATCGCCAAACGCCGCGCTCCCAACGCCATCAAGGTGGCGCGCATCCGGGAACGGGCGTTCATCGACGCCGGTGACGTGGGGCCTGAGTCGAGTTTCGGCGTGGACCACGCCATCAACCCCGAGCTCGTGGCGGCCGAGAGATTGCTGGAGATTCTCGAGGTGCCATTCGCCTCGGACGTTGCGGATCTCGGTTATCGCCTCAAGCTCGTGGGAATGCGCTTGCCCCATGGGCTAGAAGTCGACGGCATTAGTTTCGCTGCGCTCCGCCAGCTCGCCCCTGACATCAAAACCATTGTCACGACGCGCGTGCGCGGGGGGGTGGCCATCGTTCCCCGCGGCAGTGACGACATTCGCGGCGGCGACACGTTGTTCCTCGTGGGCGCCCCGGAAGACATGCCCAAGGTGGCGCAGATGTTCCGCCTGCCCTGGCGCCCGGCAAAACGCATTACTGTGGCCGGCGGCAAGGGCATCGGAGCCCTGCTCGCGGTCCGACTCGAGGCGAGTGGCAAACGATCCATCAAGCTCATCGAGCCCGATCCGGCGCGTGCAGATATGCTCGCCCAAAGACTCGAAAAAGTACTCGTGCTCCAGGGCAGCGCCACCGACGAGTCGCTGCTCATGGAGGAAAACATCCGGGACTGCGACGTATTCATCGCCGCTTTACCCGAGGCCGAGGCCAACGTCATGGCCGCCCTCAACGCCAAACGCCTGGGCGCCAGCCGCGTCATCGCGCTCACAGACAGGACCGCCTACATTCCGATCATCCAGAGCGCGGGTATCGACGCCGTGGTCTCGCCCAGGGCTATCGCCATCGGTACGATTTTGCAGCACGTCCGCAAGGGAAAGGTCAAAGCCGTGGTCCCCTATGGCGACGAAGGCCAAGCCGAGGCGATCCGCTTCGAAGCCCTCGAGACCTCTGCCGCTGTGGGCAAGCCCTTCAAGGATATCCACTTCCCCCAAGGCTCCATCGTCGGTGCCATCATTCGAGGCGAAAAGGCGCTCATCCCCGGCGGCAACGACGTGCTCGTCCCAGGAGACGAAGTCCTCGTGTTTGCCATGAAGAGCGCTATTTCCAAGCTCGAGAAGCTCATGACCGTACGGCTCGATTTCTTCTAACTTTAAGCGCGTGGCGTGCAGGACAAGGGCTCGAGCTTGTCGACGAGGCAGACCGGAACGAGCTTGCCGTTTCGCACCGTGGCGTCTGGGCAATCGCGGCAGTGCTCGTAGTCGCCATTCGCGAGGGCGTTGGGCGCTTGTTGAAACACGATGCCGAAGATCTTCAGATTCCTGTTGCGCAGGGCCGTGGCGAGGAAGCGCGGTCTGCAGCGCCTTCTTGGGAGACAGGAGACAAAAAGGCCGTGAGTGTAGCCCGCAGAGGCGTGGCTACGCTATATGTCAATTGGGGTGGATTGACCCCTTTTTCCGCGGGATTGGAGGGTCCGCTGCACGACGAGCGCAAACAGTGCCTCCATACCTGCCTGGGCCTCCTCGGACTCGAGGATACCGAGGGCCCGGGCGATAGCCTCCAACGTCGAGAACCCCTGGGCCCTGGGCTCGCGACGCAGGCCCCACTGGGTCGGTGGCCCGGCGGGCAGTACGACCCGCTCAGCGCGGTCGAGCCCATTCAGCCGTCGCCCCATCTTGGCGGCCTGACGCCAGCTTCCGTCTGGCACCACGAGCGTGACCGGCCGGCTGTCCTGGGCGAGCCAGCCGCGGTCCAGCAGCCGGGCATCTCCCCCTGGGAACAAGAGCAGCAGGCGCCGCTCGGGGTCGTCGAGATCGCTCAAGTCGAGCGCTTGATCCTCGACGCCGTGCAGCCTCAGCTCGCTGTTGGGCAATGCCAGGAGGGCCAGCGCGCCCGTGCCCGTGGTCTTGGTGTATTCTCGATGGTGCATCACGAGCACCAACCGCGTCGAAAGGACGTAGTGCGGACAGGCCGCGCAGATGCACAGGCCAAGATGCATTCGGCAGCGCTCGCAACGCGGCGCCCTCTTGGATCGCGTACCCATCCCCTCATATACACAGTTTTTTTTAAATCCGTGTTGTCCGAACAATGGGTTGTCTCTGACTCGTGCCCATCCCGAAAATGGGGCTTCGGGACGGGCACTTCCTCACGCGCGTGGCGTGCAGGACAAGGGTTCGAGCTTGTCGACGAGGCAGACCGGAACGAGCTTGCCGTTTCTCACCGTGGCGTCCGGGCAATCGCGGCAGTGCTCGTAATCTCCGTTGGCCAAGGCGTTGGGCGCTTGTTGGAACACGATGCCGAAGATCTTCAGATTCCTGTTGCGCAGGGCCGTGGCCAGGAAGCGCCCGGTCTGCAGCGCCTTCTTGGGAGACAGGGAAGAAAGGCCGTAGAGGCCGCACATGAACGCGGCAACAAGAGGGGGCGATGTCTCCTCGTAGGTGTACTTGCCGTTGGCCAAGCGATCGAGCTTTGGCAGGAGCTTCAGGGCGAGCCGGTTCGAGGCATCGAGGTCGAGCTTGGTCGCGCGGCCGTCCTTACCCACGGTGACGGCGGTGGTATAGAACAGCCAGCGGTAGGAATGATCGTCATGGGTCGAAGGCACGCACCACGATGGCGCAGCGCCGAGCTTGTCTCGCATCATCTGCGCGACATCGACGTTCGTCACCGACAAGCCGTCGTCCGTGCTCTCGTGGGCATTGAGGTCCTGGCTATAGGCCGTGACCAGCATCGACGAGACATGGGGATGAAGGTGAAAGCGCTCGAGCATGGAGGGAAAGTCGTCGAGGGCGTCTTTGTAGAGCGTCAGCACGGGTGAGACTTCGACTCCAGCACTCACGCACATCTCGATGTAATGCTGCCGCAGAGCGACGAACTCGGACTGCGAGGCGTCCTTGGCGCAGTCTGGCCGACCGCTTTGGCCCTGGTCGATGTGCATGGCCACTCGGTTCAGACCAGCGGCCTTGTATTCCCGCAGCAGTGACGGCGTGAGCAGACTGGCGTTGGTCAGAACCTGTACGCGGACGCCCTGTCGGGCAGCGTGGGATATCATCGCCGGCAAGTCCGGGTGGAGCGTGGGCTCGCCACCGGCGAAAGTGAGCGTGGAGAGGTTGCGCTGGCCGATGGCGAAGTCGATCTCTTCGCGCACTTGCGCCAGGGTTTTTTGGTAGTTGAACCGGTTCTTGTAGCAGCCGTGGCAGTCGAGGTTGCAGCACTGGTTCACCTCTACTGTGAGGTGCGGCACCTCGCGACCAGACCAGGGCATGGGCACCGGGGTCGTTTTCGTCGAGTCGGTCATTGGGAGCATCCTTTGCAACTGGGGCATGCCTCGTCTTCGGACATGCAGGGGTTCTTCGCGAGAAACGCTTTTCTTGTGTCCTGCGGCACAGCATTTAAGGGGCAATGCACATGGGCGCAACCCGCGCACATCTTGGTTCGCAGCACGAAAATGAAGGTTCCGGCCGCAGCGAGAAGCAGCGCGGCGCAGGCAGCCATGCTCCAGTGAAAGCGCATCGTGGCGCCAATTCCCAGAACCGCGGCTGGAAAGATCACCGAAAAGGAGTTGAACACATGAAGCGCCGCCTTTTCTCTCAAACTGTATGGCCTTGGGTTGTAGCGCAGATAGGGCTGCAGCCACCTCCACTGAGGCTTGCGGATGCCGCTATTGGCCAGACAAATGATCTCGTCCGATGAGTCGTCCCAGTAAGGGCAGTGCGGACAGTGGATGATGAGCTCCACGTAGAGTTGATACACTGGCCAGTAGACGAGGAAGAGCGGGATGGTCCACCACGCGCCGGGAACGAAATAGGTCGTGATCCCGAGGCTGAGAAGCGACGAAGCGATGAGCGCCACGAGAGAGGAGTAGAAACGAAACGTCCTCTTCTTGTTGCCACGATCGCAATGCAGCTTGCCCTGCAGCTCGCAGCTCCCGCACAACGCTTGCGCTTCGACCGTGCAGGGCCTTGGCTCAGAACAAGAGCCTCGGAAAATGCCCCCGTCTGCAACGCGGGATGCCTTACTCCAAGCTTTCGCAAGGCATTCCCGCTGCGCGCCGGGAGCATTTTCATTCTCTTTGGTGGTCGCAGCAGTGGCCAAGGACGTTTGCTCCGTCGCGCTCGTCACGCGCCACCCTCCTGGCGGTTTCGGCGAAAGGTCCTCAGGACTGGCTGGGAGAGTCGCACCATCAAGGACGGGAACAGGCGAACGAGCAGGATCGCGAATTGGGCATGAAACGGAAAAACCACGAGGCCTTTCTTCTTGGCAACGCCGATGAGGATCCTCGCGGCGGCCTTATCGGTGTCCATGGGCGTAAACGGCACGGCCGAAGCGAGGGTGTCGCGCCGCACCGTGCCGATGACCTCGCAAGCGTCGTAGATGTTGGACTGAACGAAGCCTGGGCAGACGAGGGTGACGTCGATTCCCAGCTCTCTTGCCTCGGCCGCGAGGCAGAAGGTGAAACCATTGATGGCGTGCTTGGTCGTTGTATAGACGGCGGTGGTGGGTTGGGGAATGAAGCCGGCGGCCGAGGACACATTGACGATATGGCCGTGGCCTTGGCGCAGCATCAAGGAGTAGGCGCTCTTCGAGCCGTAAATCGTGCCCATTAGGTTGGTCTCGATCACGGCCTTCCAGGCGCTTTGGTCGAGATCGCGAATCTCGCACACCGAGGAAATACCCGCCACATTGAACAAGAAATCGAGACGACCGTGATGGTCGCGCGTTCGGGTGAGAACTCGGACAAACGCGGTTTCCTCCCGGATGTCGAGCTCCTCCGCTTGGGCGCGGTATCCTCGCGCGACGAGCTCATCTGCGGTGTGAACAGCCGCTTCCAAGCTCCTGTCGGTGACCACCACTTTTGCCCCATGAAACGCGAGGGCATGGCACACGGCGCGTCCGATCCCGGACCCGCCGCCCGTGACGACGGCCACCTTGCCGCGAAATGCCCGCGCTTGCGCTTTCATGGCATCGCCTCCGCGGTTCTGAAGCGATCGTCCCACGACGCCGTATCGAAGGCGCGCGGCACGAACGACCGGGCCAGCTTGCGGAAGGCCAGGTTGCCCGCGATGAGCGTCGGAGTCGAGATCTTGGCGCCCCACATGCGTTTGCCGATGGAGGCAAAGCTGTAGGTGCGCTTCCACGCCCAGCGGATGCCGTTCTCGAGGTCTTCTTCGGTCATGTGGGACGGCGCGAACACCACATGCTTGCCGTCGTAGTAGCGCCAGTCGGTCTCGGTGATCCGCCCCTCGCGTTTCAATTTCTCGTAGGTGGCGCTGCCGGGGAAGGGCGTCGAGATGGTGTACTGACAGATGTCGACCTTGGCGTCGTTTACGAAATCGACAGTGCGCGCGAAGATGCTCCTGTCATCGCCGTCCAGGCCAAAGACGAAACAGCCGAGCACCGTGATCTTGCGCTCGTGCAGTCTCTCGATGAGCTGCTTGTATTCTCCCGCCTTGTTGAACCGCTTGCAGCAGCCGTTCAAGGTAGATTGGCTCAGAGTCTCCAGGCCGACGAGCACGCCCCGGCAGCCACTGCGCACAGCCAGGTCGAGCCACTCGTCGTCGTAGACCGCCTTGACCGTGATAGCGCTGAACCAGGTGCGCTTGAGGGGCAGCATGGCCCGGTAGAGCTCCTTGGCATACTCCATGTCCTCGGTGGGGCTCGAGTCGAGGAACGTGAGATACCGAGTCTGGAGCTGTTCGATCTCCCGGATGACCTCTGGGATGGGCCGGTGAAACAGGGCACCTCCGGTGGAGTTCGGGATGACACAGTACTCGCAGCGGTTGAGGCAGCCGCGGGTCGTCTCGATGGTGCCGCGCAAAAGATAAGCCCCTCGCCTCAGGAGATCTCTTCTGGGAAAGGGCATCGAGCCTTGAAACACCGTTTGGGTCATGTCGCGGTACAGGGGCTGCATCTGCCCTGCGGCGAAGTCTCGCAGAAGCTGCGGCCAGCTCTCTTCGGCAAAACCCACCACCACGGCATCGGCATGCCCCAAGGCCTCTTCCGGACAGGCCGAGGGGTGATAGCCGCCCAGGACGACTTTGATGCCTTGAGCGCGCAGGTCATCGGCAAGGGCATAGGCGCAAGGGGCGTTGGCCGTGATGGTGCTGATGCCCACGAGGTCTGCCTCGATACGGTTCGGCAGGGCTTCGACTCCCTGGTCGTAGATTTCGATCTGCGCATGGAGCTCTTGTGGCACCAGGGCCGCGAGGGTCGTCAGGGTCGTCGGCGCATAGGAGTACCGACGAGAGGTTCGTGAAAAGGGCTTGCCGGTGTCGACGTCCACGAGA
>JALOQD010000420.1 GCA_025453525.1 Myxococcota bacterium | reverse complement strand
TTCTTTGCGTTCGGAAGTTCGACAATCCCCCTGACCCCCTTTGTTCAAAGGGGGAAATCGCCATTCCGACCCGACTTTTTTGAGTTGACTGAGCACTAGGAGCCTTCTAGAGACGCCGAATCCGATCGCGCAAGCTGGTGCGAGGCACGCCGAGCTCCTTGGCCGCGCCCGAGACGTTGCCGCGGTGACGGGAAAGTGCCGTGACCACGTCTGCGTCGCTGAGCTCGCAGATGGCGCCCCGCAACGAAACAGTGGCCGTATCCGACTCGTCGAGCTCGAGGTCCGCGGCGCGGATGAGTGGACCGCGAGAGAACACAGCCGCCCTGTACAAGAGGTTGCGCAGCTGCCTCGCATTGCCCGGAAAGTCGCGTTTGGAAAGGCGCCGGATCGCTTCGCTGGACAGGCGTTTGTGACCGACCTCGGTCGCCATGAGCGAAAGGAAGTGCGCAGCCAGTGGCTCGAGGTCCTCGGGTCGCTCGCGCAAAGGAGACGTGGTGATTCGCAACGCGCAAAGCCTGTGGAAGAGGTCGAGGCGAAAACGCCCTTCACCGGCGAGCTTTTCCAGATTGCGGTTGGTGGCGGTCACCAGGCGAAACTCCACCTTCCGGTCGTCTCGACCGCCGACTCTTCTCACGACGCCGTCGTCCAGAATGCGCAGCAAGGCTGCCTGTTGAGACAAGGGAATCTCGCCGATCTCGTCGAGAAACAGAGTGCCTGCGTGAGCGCGCTCGAACACGCCGCGGTGCTCAGCGCAGGCGCCGGTGAACGCTCCCTTTTCATGGCCGAAAAGAGTGTCCTCCAGCAAAGAGCTGGTCAGCCCCCCGCAGTTGACCGCGACGAATGCGCCTTTGCGCAAAGAGGCGAGATGCAGGGCCGAAGCGACGAGCTCCTTACCGGTTCCGGTTTCGCCGCACACCAGAACTGGACCGCGCAGGGGCGCCAGGCGTTCGATGCACAGACGCAGGCGGCGTGTTTTGGCCGAAACGCCGACGATGCCGAACTCCCCGCTGCGCGGCAGTGCTGCGGGGAAAGAACGCCGCGCTTCTGGCGCGCAGTCGAGAGAGAGCGCGAGCCCTCCGAGAGAGAGCCGTGCGCCGGGACGCAGCTCGGCGATCGCCTCACTGCCCGGAGGACCTGCCCGCCAGCAACCGGCCTCGTCGCGATAAAGGACGAGGTGGCGCTCTGCCACATGGTCTCCAGCGAGCACGACATCGTTTTCTAGGTTCGACCCGACCGTGATCGGGCTGTGCTCCAAGGGGAATCGAACCACCGGGGAATCGTGGTGATAGACGGTGACGAGCTCCATGTCCGCGGCCTCCCTGGCCCGCGTATGAGGTAACTCGGCCGTTTGGCTCCAAAAGTGTCCAAAAAAAGGAAAGGGAAAAGAAAAAGATTCGAAATGGTCGGTTGGGCACTTCTTTTTCAGGGCTCTTTGGTCTCGAGAGCTCGGCTCCGCTATACTGGGCCGTGTGATGTGTCGTGCGATCCTCGTGTCATGGTGCTTCGTCCTTTTCCTCGCCTGCCCCAAAGCCTGGGCGCTGGGCGCGGCGCAGCCTGCGCTTCCCGATCCAGGAACGGCCCAGCTGAGCTTGGCTGGAGGCCTGAGTCGCGGCAGTGATGAGCTGTATCCCCTCGGTCGCCTCGAGGGAGCCATAGGGCTCCACCAGCGGGTTGCCGTGCGCCTCCCGGTGTCCCTGGAGCTCGCCCTGTTGCGCCCGAGTCGCGACAGCGCGCTCGTCGTCTCGGGCGGCCTGTCCGACGTTTGGATTTCTCCTTTGGGCAAGCCGTATACCGCTTGGGCAGCCGCTGTTGCCGGCCGCGTGCGACTCGGTGCCGAAGCGGCTGTCCATCTCGGGATAGGCGTCAATGGCGCACTCGGCGAGTCACGGCTACGGCGCTCGGTGTGGTTCGAGGGTGGAGCCGCCTTCGTGCTCGACGTGGGTCCCTATGCCACAGTCGCGTTGGGGTTCGCCTACGAGCGTCTCGTCACCGGTCCTGGCACGACTCATGTGGCCGCGCGCCTCGGCTGGGTGGACGATGCGCACATCCAGCTTCTGTGCGCGCCTCTCGAGAGTCAGTGGGAGTCCCCGCTGCTCACCGTTCATCTGCCCGGCGGGCTCGAGCTCATCGCTGTCGTGACCGTGGATGTCGAAGCGCGGACCCGGCAGACGACAACCCGGTATCTGCTCGGGCTCGGTGGCATCATTCCCGATATCTTCACCAAGGGGAATTCTCGTCGATGATGCGCCTGTGGCGGTGCGCGCCGTTTTTTGTCGAATCCTTCTCACCCGCCGCGGGCGCAGCGCGCATGCGAGTCTCGGCGGCCTTGCCCTCGACCCGGGCGCCAGGGAGCGGGTCGAGGGCCACCCTGAGGTACAGGTTGCTATTGAACGACAGGCTCCGCATGTACTGTGCGTACCCTTTTCGGCGAACCAAAATGCTGTGCGTACGATGGTCGAGCGGTATGGGGAAGCCCTCCTTGGACCCTTGTCCGATGGTCACATCGTCGACGATGATTTCAGCGTCAAAGGGTGTCACCTCGACAGTCAGCTCCCCGGTCCGCGACACCCTGGGCTCGGGCATCGGCTTTAACGCCGCTGCGCCCGTTGCCCGTGCGGCCAACGCATTCCTGAACACGCGGCTGGCGGGCGCGGCGAGCGAGGCCATGGGCTCTGCCTTTGGTTGAGGATTGTGAGCGCGAAGCCACCCCAAGCCCAAGGCGAGCCCACAAGCCACTGCCGTGCCAAGGATGGCAAACCCGAGCCCGCGACGTCGGGCCATCGCCCCTTTGGAGGGCACGGCCTTTCCGCCGCGCAGGGTTTCCTGCATGAGCGCGATGCGGCTCGAGATGCGAGTGGTGCGCAGACCGGCAACGAGGGATGTCTCTGGTGAGAACTTGCGCAGGGCGCGCCGCATCTCGGCCGCGCTGCGAAAGCGATCCATCGGCCGCTTGGCCATGGCATTGGCCACGATTTGGCAGAGCTCATCGGGCACTTCGGGGTTGAGCTGACCAAGGGGCTCGGGGTCTTCGCGAATGATTCTGTGAAGAAGCCTGGGGAGTGATGGCGCCTGGAACGGCAAGGCGCCGCCGAGCATCTCGTACATCATGACGCCGACCGAGAAGATGTCGGTCGACCAAGTAATGTCCAAAGAGCCCAGCGCCTGCTCAGGAGACATGTAGAGCGGCGTGCCGAGGAGCTCACCGGCCCGGGTGTTTGAAGGGGCCGAGCCGCCGCTGGGGTCGCCCACCTTGGAGATGCCGAAGTCCACGATTTTAACGTAGTCCTGGGTCCCGTCGCGGGGCACGAGGATAATGTTGGCCGGCTTGAGATCGCGGTGGACGATGCCCTTGGCGTGGGTTGCCTCGAGCGCGCTGAGGATCTGAATGGCGATATGGCAAACGCGACGCGGCTCGAGCCGCGGCTCGAGCTGGAGCACGCCCGCCAAGTCCAACCCTTCGAGGAATTCCATGGCGATGAAGAGCTCGCCGTGCTCGAGGCGACCCATGTCCGTAATCTCGACAATGTGCTCGTGGCCGATGGCAGTGGCGGTCCGCGCCTCCTGCTCGAAGCGACGTACAGCGCCCTCGTCGGCCAGGTATTCGCTGTGGAGCACCTTGACGGCGACCTTTCGGCCGATCAGCTCATGGTACGCTTCGTAGACCTCGCCCATGCCGCCCTTGCCGAGCGACCTTTGCAGACGGTACTTGCCTTCGAGCAGTCGTCCGCTGTGGTCTGCTGGCACAATGCTGGGCATCGATATCAGACCCGTTCGTTTGGTTAGGAGGCGACGGTTGATTAGGCTCGAACGAGAGCATGTGGGCCGACGCCACCAGCTGATCGCAATAGTAGCACCGCAGGAGATCGTGGCCAGCGCGAACCATGATCGGAGCGGCGTGCGCTCGATGCTCACCCGTGAACACTGAGCGCGCGTAACCCGTTGCGAGGGGCACATCTCCGGTGCTTGGTACAACGCCATGATGTCAAAGCGGGCGTTAACACCTATCTTCTACACTCCTCGACCAGTTCAAGAAGAAGGCCAGTTAGC
>JALOQD010000419.1 GCA_025453525.1 Myxococcota bacterium | reverse complement strand
CGGCATCCTTCTCCAAGGCTGCGGAACTCAGACATCGTATTATCCAACTCAAACAGTCCTCGCCTTTCCGAAGGACGCCGGAAAACTCCCATTTCGGGATGGACACTCCTTAAGAGCTCGTCTCCGACGATCCGAGCAGCTGGGACATGGCGCCTTGGCTCTGCGCGATTTGGTCCACGGTGGACTGGAGTTTCATGGTCGACTGCGCCAAGGCCAAGGCCGAGAGCTCGACCTGCGACATTCCCGAAGCGACAGAATCAAGGCGATGCCCCTGACTCTCGGCAGCGCTCGTAATCGAGGTCATTTTTTGAGCAGCGGCGAGGAACTCCTGCTCGAGCGAATCGATGAGCCGAGTGGTTTCCTCGAGATCCGAGGCGTGGTTCTCGAGCAGCCCAGTGTTCTGTTCGATGGCCACGGAGCTCTCCTTGGCGCGCGTGCGAATATCGAAGAGCAGCTTGCGACCTTCGACGAGGCTCGCCTCGATGCGCTGAATCATGCCCTTGAGCTCTAAGGCCACCACTCCAAATCCAGCACCGTAGGCGCCGGCCTTGGCCGCCTGAACAGCGGCGTTGGTGGCGAGGATCTTGATTTGCCCGGCGATCTCGCGATTCGTCTGCAGAATGCTCTCGATGCGCACGGCCTGGGCAGAGAGCTCGTCGAACTGAGAGCGCATGACCCCATAACTACCCACGATGGTACCGAAGCGACTCTCGACCTCCCTGAGCCTCGAGTTGCCGCGCTTGGCCGCGTCTTGCAGCTTGAAAACAGCTTTCTGGGTGTCGCTGGCGGCTCCGAAAGACTCTCGCGAGAACTGACGCAGCTCGCTAATGGTCTTGTCCATTTGGTCGATCGCCGTCGACTGCGCCGAGGCTTTGTGGCCGAGCTCGGTCGAGATGCCTTCGATTTCGCCCACTGCCGTATCCAAGGTGTGACCGAGCTGCGAGGCCGACACCACGACATCGCGCTGCTCCCCGGCAAAGCGATGAACGTCGGACAGCAGCAACTCGTTCATTTTTTGAGAGTGTTTGAGGAGCACCACTTCAGAGATGAGCGCCATTATAAAGAACGGCAGACTTCTGAAAAAGGCCTCCTTGGGGGTCAATTCGATTTTAGTCCACCATTGAAAATACCAGGCAGTCTCTCCGAGCAGGTAGAACGTCGCGGTGCCAGCGAACGCGATGAGCATCTGGCGCCCAGTAAACATCGAAGCGTAGATGATCGTCAGCTGCGCGGTGAACAGCAGCGTAGCGGCATTGCCGTACGTCGTGAGCATGGAGAAGCCCACGAAAAGCTGGAGCCCAACCAAGGAGGTGTACGCCGCAGCGTCGATGCGATTCTTGCGCGTAAAAAAGTGCCCGATGACCCACGAAACGATGGCGCAGAGCCCCAAGGTGAACTGAACGACCGCCTGCCAGGCAAAGTCCTTGCGCACCATGGTCGCGCCATAGGCCAAGAAGACAATCGGCGCCATGACGTAGAGAAGAATGCGCTGAACAACAAAGTGGAAACTCTTCCGCTGTCGATCTCGAAGAATGTCGATAGGCAATTTGTGGTCTTCGGCTTTCATAAAGGATTTCCGCATATAGAATTTGAACGTACTCAGAAGGGAGTCAAGTTTTGGTGAAGGCGCGGCGCGGTCGGCAATGGCCAAGAAGCAGCCATGATGAGCGGCGCCGACCTTTTAGCTCTGGATCTGTCCGCTGAACTTCGACGAGCTGAGCATCTCGGACATGGAGTCATGGCTCTTGACGATTTGCTCCACCGCTCCCTGAAGCTTCGTCGTCGATTGCGCCAAGGCCAAGGCCGAGCTCTCGACCTGAGACATCCCAGAAACGACGAAATCCAGGCGATGGCCCTGACTCTCGGCAGCCCTCGTAATCGCGGGCATCTTCTGGACAGCGGCGACGAACTCATGCTCCAGCGAATCGACGAGACGACTGGTTTCCTCGAGCTCCGCGGCATGGGCCTCGAGCAGCCCGGTGTTCTGGGCAATGGCCATAGAGCTCTCCTTTGCGCGCACGCGGATATCAAAAAGCAGCTTGCGCCCTTCGACGAGGCTCGCCTCGATGCGTTGAATCATGGTCTTGAGCTCTACGGCCACCGTGCGGAATCCCGAGCCATAAACACCGGCCTTGGCCGCCTGAACAGCGGCGTTGGTGGCGAGGATCTTGATTTGCCCGGCGACCTCGCGATTCGTTTGTAAAATGCCCTCGATTTGCACAGCCTGAGCAGACAGCTCGTCGAACTGAGAGCGCATGACCCCATAGCTGTCGACAATGGCCTCGAAGCGAAGCTCGACCTCTCTGAGTCTTGCGCTGCCGCGCCTGGCGGTCTCTTGCAGATCGAACACTGCTTTCTGGGTGTCGCTGGCTGCTCCAAGGGCGGTGCTGGCAAAACCCCGCAACTCCAATATCGATTTGTCCATTTCGAAGATCGCCTCGGACTGTGTCGCGGTCTTCTGCCCGAACTCCCATGAGATGTCTTCGATCTCGCTCACGGCCAAATCCAAGGTGTGACCGAGCTGCGAGGCCGAAACGATGATATTGCGCTGCTCGGCGGCAAAGCGCTGAACGTCGGACAGAAACAGCTCGTTCATCTTGGCAGAGTCCCGCAGCAGCCATGAAATAGCCCCGAGGATGAGCACAAAGAACGGCAGACCGCGAAAATACACCTCGCTCCGGGACAGCTCGAGCATGGGCCACCAATGCAAATACCAGGCAGTCTCTCCGAGCAGGTAGAACGCCGCGACCCAGACAGCGGTGAGCAACAACTGGCGGCGGCCGAACTTCGAGGCGTAGATCATGCCCACCTGAGCGGCGAGGAGCAGCGTAGCGCCGTTTCCGCGAGTCGTGAGCATGCTCGAGCACACAAAGAGCTCTAACCCACCAAGAATTAAGTAGGATGCCTCTCTGACGCGATTTCTTCGGGTGAGCCGTTTCGCCCACAGCCACGAACCAATGGCGACGAGCCCCAAGGCGAATTGAGCGACCGCCTGCCAAGCGAAGTCCTTGCGCGCCATGGTGGCGCCGTACGAGACGAAAATGAGCGGCCCGGCGAGGTAGACGAGCACGGACTCAACCCCATGGTGGAAGCTGAATTTCTGCCGTTCACGAAGAGCCTCGAGAGCAAGGTTTTGTTTTTCAGAATCCATTAAATCGCTCGTAGCTCAAATGTGACCGGGCAGAACAGGAGGTCAAGAATTTGCACAAAGGATTGGGAAACTTAAGGAAGAACACCTCATCGATCAATCTCAATTGACGGGACCATCTGCCTTAAGTATATGAAGACCGCACAGTTTCTCGGGACCTTTCAAAGAAGGTCAAGGAGTTCCATCATGCAGCTCGACATCGCAGATCTGCGCAAAGGCAGCAAGGTGGTCATGGACGGCGCTCCGTGGACCGTCACCGACTATCAGTTTGTCAAGCCAGGCAAGGGGCAGGCGCTCTACAAATGCAAGTTGCGCAACATGATCTCGGGCGCGCTCGTGGACAAGACCTGGCGCTCGGGCGAAAAGTTCGAGAAAGCAGACCTCGAGGAGAGCCGCATGCAGTACCTGTACGTCGACGGCGACGGGTATCACTTCATGAACAACGAGAACTACGAGCAGGTAGCGCTCAAGGAAGAGCAAGTGGGCGAAGCCGTCAGCTACCTGTATGAGAACCTAGAGCTCGACATGCTGTTCTTCAACGGGCAGCCCATAGGCCTGACCCTGCCGAACTTCGTGAACTTGCAGATCATGGAGTCCGAGCCCGGCGTCAAGGGCGACACCGCGTCCAACACCACCAAGCCCGCCAAGCTCAGCACCGGATACACCATCCAGGTGCCGCTCTTCGTCGATGAAGGTGAGTGGATCAAAGTCGACACCCGAACCGGCGACTACGTCGAACGCGTCAAAAAATAACAACGATCGAGGACTGTCTGAGTCGTCCTTTCCATGCGCGAGTTTCGCAGGCCTGGAAGGGGACGCCCAAATTCCGATCTCAGGTCTCTTAGCGGGTCGTTGAAAAATAAACGCGCCTCTTCGTTTTCCCAAGCGCGACTCTATCTGCTTTTGGGGAACTCTTCGAACAATGGCACGGGCTCGGTGATCATGGGCTTGGGAGGCAAGGACGGAGCACCGGGTCGCAGTGAGATTCGCCCCACTGGGATACCGCTCGTCGGAGTCCAACCCGCAAACCCCCTCGAGCCCATGGTGAGCACCTGCGCGAGCTGCTGCGCGACCTCGGCCATCGACGCTGGCCGATCATCTGGATCCTTGGACAGCATGGCCATGACCAGCTCCTCGAGCCGCGGCGGCACGATGAGCCTGGGGCTGACGAAGTGGAAGGGTCGAGGCATGTCCTTGATGTGCCCTGCCATGACCTCCAGAGGGCTATTGCCATGGAACGGCAACTCACCGCACACCATGCGGTACATGATCACGCCCAGGGAATAGACGTCAGTGCGCGCGTCCAAGTCCCGGCCCATGATCTGTTCCGGCGACATGTAATCCGGGGTGCCGAACACCTCGTTGGGCGAGGTGAGCTCTGTGGAGAAGCCCCCTTCCTCCTGGGTGAGAAGCGCCTTGGCAATGCCGAAATCCAGAACCTTGACGTGCTCGTCTCCCACCGTGGGATCAGCCAGCATGATGTTGTCGGGCTTGAGATCCCGGTGGACAATCCCCTTGGACGCCGCGTCTTCCAGCGACCGCGCCACCTGCAAGCAGATGCGACAGGTCCGCTTCCACGGCACGCCCTTGCGACGGTTCAGCTCCTCGGTGAGCGTGGGGCCGTCGATGAGCTCCATGGCGATGTAGAGCGCGCCTCTCTCGGTGACGCCGAAATCGTAGACCGCTACCGTATTGGGATGCTGCAGACGGCTCGCGAGCGCCGCCTCGTTGCGGAACCGCTCGATGAGCCGAGGATCTTTTGCAAAGCGACTGCCGAGCACCTTGAGGGCCACAGCCCGTCGAATGGAAACCTGTTCAGCGCGATACACGGTGGCCATTCCACCCTTACCGATACACTCGGTCACCACATATCGATTATCAACAAGACGACCTATGAGATCGTGCTCCATGAGCGTGGAACGAGGAGCCCGAGGCGCGAGGGACGGAAAGCGCGCGCTGCACTGGTCGCAATAGCGGGCGCTGCCCGAATTCTCGGACCCACAGCGAGGGCATATCTTCAATTGGGTCGCCACTGTTGCTTCCACCTAATAAAAATGGTTTCCACCACGCCCTGCGCAATGGGTTTTTCTACCGCTTTCACGGTATTGCAAATTCCATTCCACGACACATTCTTTCCCAACCGACCGGAATCATAGGGCCAAACGAATCCATCCACCCCTCGCCACGGGTCGCCTTTGACTTTCGAGATGCAACAAAGACCCAGGGCCGCAAGCAAAATGGGGCAAAAACGACTCAACCTCGAGAGTGGGAAATAATCTGCAAACTTAAAGGCCGGCTCCTTTATAATCCCAAAAGAAAGGACCTGCCTCGCGCGCTGCCAGCCCATGCGCATCCGAGGACAGGACGAAGGAAACCCCATGGTTCACGCCGCGCTCAATCAAAGGTTGTCCTGTGTCGCCATGAGCTTCGCCCTCCTGCTCGGATGTGGCGCGCAAGAAGATGAGAACGGGCGTCCCGCCACCGACCCGGGGGGAACCGACTCTCAAACCCAGACAACGGATGACATCATAGTCGATGACGACGAAGAAACCGACTCGATCACACCACCCGTCGAAGGGTGCCAGGGCATCGACCTCTTGTTCGTCGTGGATAACTCGGGGAGCATGGGCGAAGAGCAGGAGAACCTCATCAGCAACTTTCCCAAATTCATCGAGGTGCTCGACAACTTCGAACCCGAGCCAGGAGCC
>JALOQD010000418.1 GCA_025453525.1 Myxococcota bacterium | reverse complement strand
ATCGCTCTTGTCACGGGCTTCTTTTTCTACAAGGCGCTGGGTCTAAGGGTCGAGAGCCCAACCATCGACCTCTTTCCATCAAACCACCCTTATGTCGAGACCTTCGTTAAATACCAAGACATCTTTGGCGGCGCTTCGACGGTGCTCATTCAGGTGGAGGTCAAAGAGGGCGATATTTTCAATGCCGATTCCCTGGCGAAAATCCATCGCATCACAAAGGCCTTGGAGCTCCTCCCGGCGATCAACAACTACCAGGTCTTGTCGATTGCCCAGCGCAAGGTGAAGAAGCTGTCCGTGGACCCGGAACGGGGGTTTGTGGCCACGCCGATCATGTGGCCCGACGTGCCGACCTCCCCTGAGGAGATAGAGAATATTCGACATACCATCACCCACTCGTCCCGCTATTCAGGGACCCTGGTCTCCCTCGACTCCAAGGCAGCGCTCATCGTGGCCGGGTTCTTTGAAAAGAAGATGGAGCCGGCGGTGATTTACGAGAAGATTTCGAAAATCACCGACAAGGAGACAGACGCCAATACGCAGATCAGCATCATCGGGCGGCCTGTCATGTTGGGCTGGATTCTGACTCAGTACCCGCAGATAACAAATCTTTTCATCTTGACGCTGCTGGCGACCTTTGGCGTGTTGCTCTTCTATTTCCGCGATGTGCGGGGCGTGCTCGTCCCGATCCTCACGGCCACGATTTCGGCGATTTGGGGACTGGGGTTCCTGAGTCTGCTCAATTACAATTTCGACCCGCTGGTGATCGTGGTCCCATTCATTGTCAGCGCGAGAGCGCTCAGCCATTCGGTTCAGCTGATCGAGCGGTATTTAGAGGAGTTCAAGGCGCGGCGGGATCGGGTAGAGGCGTCGGTGGCGACGTTCAGTGGGTTGTTTCGGCCAGGCATGGTCTCCATCATCACGGACGCGGCCGGGGTGATCCTGGTCTTTTTGACACCGATTCCGCTGATGCAAAAACTCGCTGTGTTGGGCGGCTTTTGGGTGTTGTCCATCATCGTGAGCGACATCATTTTCAATCCGATTTTCCTCTCTCTCTTGCCAGAGCCGAAAATCAAGGAAAAGGTCCGGGGTGGTTGGACCGACTCGGCCCTGCGCGTCATCGCCTCGTGGTGTTTTGGCTGGCAGCGCTGGGTTGTGCTCGTCGTCACAGGGACTGTTTTCGTTATCGGGTTTGTTTTTGCGCGCAATTTGGTCATCGGCGACGTCCATCCAGGTACGCCCATGCTCTGGCCCGACTCCAAGTACAACCTCGACACAGAGCGCATCGCCAAGCGTTTCGGCAAAACCGAGATTTTCTCCGTGGTTGTCGAGGGAGAGACCCGAGAGGCCATAAAAAACCCGGAAGTGCTCCTGGCCATGGAGGCCTTTCAAAAGCATATGGAGACCCTTCCCGAGGTCACCGCGACGAGCTCACTCGCGGATCTGCTGCCTGGGATCATTTCTGTTCTGCACGGAGGCGATCCCAAATGGGAGCTCATCCCCGGCGACCCGCGGGAAACAGGATTCTTTTTGGAGATGATCTACACCTCGGCCGAACCCGGGGATCTGGGCAACTTCGTGACGACCGATAGCCAGAACGCCAATATCACGCTCTATCTCAAGGATCACCGCGGAGAAACCCTGCGCACGGTCGTCGCCAAGGCCAAGGAGTTCATTGCCGCCAACCCGGTCAAGGGCGTGAAGTTTCGCCTGGCCGGCGGGTACGGCGGCCTCTTGGCAGCGATCAACGAAGTCGTGACATGGCATCAAGCCCAAATAACCGTTTTCGCCTTTGCCATCGTGTTCCTCTGCTGCGCACTCGCCTACCGCTCGTTGCTCGCGGGTTTCTTGTTTCTCATACCTCTTATGATTTCCAACTATCTCACCTATGCCCTGATGGGAGCTCGTTCCATTGGCCTAGACGTCAATGCGCTGCCAGTGGTTGCGCTCGGCGTGGGGCTCGGCGTGGATTATGGGCTCTACATTGTTGATAGAATCAAAGAAGAGTTTGAGGTGCTCCGCGATTTGCGCGAGGCGATTGTGCGAGCGATTACCACGGCCGGCAAGGCGGTGGCATTTACCGCCACCACCATGGTCGCAGGGATCGCCTTTTGGACCATGAGCTTCTTGCGTTTTCAGGCAGATATGGGTCTATTGCTGGTCTTCTGGATGGTCATCAGCATGCTCGGCGGCCTCATTCTTCTCCCCACGCTGATTTACATCATCAAGCCGCGCTTCGTCGTCGGGAAAACAGCTTAGTCGGTGACCGTGTCGGTATCGGTATCGGTATCGGTATCGGTATTAGCATCGGTGACGGTGCTGGTGTCGGTGCTGGTGTCGGTGTCGCCGCTGCCATCCGTTCCCGAATCGGAAGCAAAGTTTGTGTCGGAATCGGCGACGCTGTCCGACCCTGTATCCCCTTTGCACCGACATGCGCCCCATGCGCCCCCGGATTGGCATACCTGCTCTGATTTGACGAGATTCGGACATGTGCACTCCTGCATTTGACCTTGAACACATTCCCTCTCGCAACTGAGCAAGGCAAAACAGAGCGCAACGAGCGCCGCAAGGACAACCCATTTCGACAAATTCGTCATACCGCTTTTCTCCCCTTTTGGATTGTCGCGACCGACAATCGGCAAACGAGTGACAACGAGTTCGTTATAACAGAGGAATCTTAAAACCATTTCGACGATATTGCCTATTAAAGTCAATACCTCACCTGGACTATTTTGCCACGGTTCGGGCTTAAGCCGTCTAGGCTGGCAGCTTCGGCTTGTGGCGGTGGCCTTCGACCCAGTGACCGCCGCTGCCCACGGGGCGGCCGTGCGCGGCCTCTCCGCCATTTTATTTGCCATCATGGGCCTGTGTGTCGCTCCAGTGACGCACGCGTTGTCACGCTGGAGGCGCGCGGGTCGCTAAACGGCTTTTCGATTCCCTTTGAGGCTAAAATTCATCACGAACGATTCGCACGGCGTTGCGACCGAGGCGCTTGGCCTCGTACATTGCGCGGTCAGCGTCGGCGATGATGGCGTCGGCTGAAGACGGGTGAGGGTAGGCGGTGACGCCGATGCTCACGGTCTGTCGCAGTCCCAGGCGAGACATGGGGGTTTGCTCGCACAAGCTGCGCAGTCGTTCTGCGAGCCGCGCTGCATTTTCCACAGAGGAGCCGGGAAGCAGCACGCAGAGCTCTTCTCCGCCGTAACGGCAGGGTAGGTCGTAGCCGCGCACGCTCGTCCGCACGATGGCTGCCACTTCCCGCAGCACCGCGTCTCCCACATCGTGACCATGGGCGTCGTTGACGAGCTTGAAGTTGTCGAGGTCGATGAGGATGCAGGCGAGCGGTTCTTTCTTGCGCTCTGCGCGATTGACCTCCCGAGCCAGACCTTCGTCCAGGGAGCGACGGTTGAGCAGACCTGTGAGCGTGTCGTGGTAGGCGAGGTTCTCGAGCATCCTGTTCTTCTGGGACAGCTCGTCCTGCAATTGCTTGGCCCGCATGAGGTTGGACAGCCGCGCCAGGAACTCATCGCGCACGAACGGCTTCTCGAGGTAGTCGTTGGCGCCTGCCTTGAGGCACTCCACCATGACATCGCGGTCTGTGGTGCCAGAGACGATGACCACGGGAACTTGATCGAGGGCGCGATTCTGACGCAGCGAGCGACATATGGCTAGGCCATTGCCGTCTGGCAAAGAGAGATCGAGCGTGATGAGATCTGGCACCGCGATGGACAGCCAAGTCTCGAATTCCGCGACCGTTCGACATTGAGTGCAGGACATGCCGAGCTCGCCCATGAGCTTGGCGATGACCGAGGCCACGGTGACAGTGTCCTCGAGCACGAGCGCGCGGCCCAGCCGCGGCGGCCTACTGTTGCGTCCGACCGCCGTAAGGGCCGACTTGGTCAAAAGCGCTGGGTCGATGGGCTTGCGCAGGAAGTCTACCACGCCAGAGGCAAAACCCCGCCGCATCAGCTCGTCGTCGACGGAGCCGCTCACAACGATGATGGGTACGCTGTGGGCCCTGGGGCTGCGAGCCAGTTCTTCGCACAATTCCAGG
>JALOQD010000417.1 GCA_025453525.1 Myxococcota bacterium | reverse complement strand
AAACCGGTAGCGTTCATCGCACCTGTGTTCAAAAAACAAGGAGGCACTGACACATGCGATGGTTCGTTCGCGGCGATATCGACGGCTTTTTCGGGCTGGCGCTCGACAACCTCGTGCAACTTCTCGTCATCGACAGCTTGTGTCGGTTCGTGCTCGGCTTCCCTCCTGAGCTCGTTCACGGCCGCATCCTGCCTGGCGTCGCGGTGTCCCTGCTCGTGGGCAACCTGTTCTACGCGTGGCAGGCCAAGAACCTCGCGACCCAAACCGGACGCTCGGACATCTGCGCCCTGCCCTATGGCATCAACACCGTGTCGTTGTTCGGCTACGTCTTTCTCGTGATGTTGCCGGCCAAGCTGGGCGCAGAGGCCTCGGGCGCCCCCAACGCGGCAGAGGTCGCCTGGCGCGCTGGTCTCGTGGCCTGTCTCGGCTCTGGTCTGATAGAGCTCGGCGGCTCGTTCTTCATCGACGTTTTGCGCAAATTCACGCCAAGGGCCGCGCTCCTGTCGACCTTGGCCGGCATCGCCATTACGTTCATCTCGCTGGGATTCCTGTTCCGCACCTTTGCCAATCCAGTGGTGGGCCTCACCTGCCTCGCGGTCATTCTCGTGACCTACTTTGGACGGGTGAAGTTCCGCGGCGGCCTGCCCGGCGGTCTCGTGGCCGTGGCGCTCGGCACACTGCTCGCCTGGCTCACCGGTCTGTCGCCGAGCGGCGCTGCCCCGAGCGGCGGCGGCTTCTTTTTGCCCATCCCCGTGCTCGGCGACCTCTTCTCCGGTCTTGGGGCCGGCGAGCTCCTCACGTATCTCTCGGTCATCGTGCCCATGGGGATCTTCAACGTGGTGGGCTCGCTGCAGAACATCGAATCCGCCGAGGCTGCGGGCGACAAGTTCCCGGCCATGCCCTCGCTGGCGGTCAACGGTCTTGGCACCATCGCCGCGGCCTGCTTCGGCTCCTGCTTCCCGACCACGATTTACATCGGCCATCCAGGCTGGAAGGCCCTGGGAGCGCGCGCCGGATACTCGGTGCTCAATGCCGTGGCCATGACCGCCATCTGCCTCACCGGCACCTTGGCCTACATCGCCTACGCCGTGCCCATCGACGCGGGCATGGCCATTGTGCTGTGGATCGGCATCGTCATCTCTGCGCAGGCCTTTTCAGCCACCCCGAGGGAGCACGCCCCGGCCGTGGTCATGGGGATCCTTCCCGGCATTGCGGCTTTCGGCGCCTTGATGGCTAAAAATGGCCTTCGAGCCGCGGGGGTGGGCATGCCGGATGGCAAACCCTTTGGCGACTGGCTCGTCGAGGCCTTTCGCGGCTCAGACACATGGATCGCCGGGGTGTTCTCCTTGGAACAGGGGTTCATCTTCACCGCGATGATCCTGTCCGCTGCCACGGTGGAAATCATCGAGCGTCGCTTTTTGCGCGCCAGTGCCTGGTTCGCAGGAGCCGCGGTGCTCTCCCTCATCGGCCTCGTTCACTCGTATGCCTTCACCCCTGGCGACTGCGTGGCATCGCTGACGCCGGCCTGGACCTCGGCGATAGGCTATGGCGCCATGGCGGCGGTGATGGCCATTGCCAAGGTGGCGACGGTCAGTGACGACGCGTCCCATTAACGAGGCCCCTTTCATGACCACTGCGCACAAGTTTCTCCTCTCAACGGCCATCGTGTTCGCGCTGGTCATCAGCGGCGCTGCGTGGTTCTTCTTCGTGTTTCTTCCTGGACACGCCGGCACGCCGGAGGTGCTCGCCGACATCGACTCCCACTTTAAGACTCTCGAGGCGCGTGCAGGAGGGCTGTCAGCCGAAACGCCGCTGCAAAGCGGAGCGCCCGGCACTGCCCCTAAAAAAAAGAAGAACGGCAAAAAGGCGGCGGGCAGCCGTTTCTCCCTGCCGACCAAGGGCGTCGCTGCTGCGCCTCATGTTGCCACGGGCATACGCCAGTTGGACGCCGTCAGCTACCTCATCCCCTCGTCCCTTTTCGAAGCAGCGGCCGACAACCCCAAAGTGGCTTTCGCAGGCACCACGGCCAAGCGCACGCCGCTGGCCGATGGAAAGAGCCGCTTTTCGGTTCAGGGTATAGGGCCCAGGTCGCTCCTCCATGAGGCTGGGCTGCGCAGTGGAGACGAGCTCCTGCAGATCAACGGCTACCCCATCGATTCTCCGGACTCGGTGGTCACGGCCTATGCGGCGCTGCGCGCCTCAAAGAGCTATCGCTTGGACGTTCTGCGCAATGGCAAAGCGCTCTCGCTCTACTATAAAATCGAGTGAGCGGCCCACGCGAAAACGGCCAGCACTCCCACCTCGCACAGCTGTTCCGTGGCGCCGAGCACGTCCCCGGTGATGCCGCCGAGTCGACGTTTCGAAAGGACCGCGAACCACAGGCCAATGAGGAGCACGACGCCCACAGCGACGCCGAGGCGGAGCAGAGACGCTCTTTCGAGCCACCACGCCGGGGCTAAGGCCATCGCCGCCAAGACCAGGGCCACGTAAGCGCTGCGGCGATCCAGGCTCAGGAGATCCTTGGACTTGGAGCCGTCTGGAGAGGCGTGAGGCAGGTGTGTCATGAGCCACACGGGCGCGAGGCGTGCCAGGCAATGACAAGCGACAAGGGGCAACACGGCCGGCGCTTGAATTTGGGACAAGAGCATCACGCGGGCGAGCAGCGTGAGAACGAGCGCCACAGTGCCGAACGAACCGATGCGACTGTCTTTGAGAATCTCGAGCGCTCTCTCGCGTGAGACGTCCCCGCCCAAGGCATCGGCCGTATCTGCAAGACCATCCTCGTGAAACGCACCGGTCAGGTACGCTGTAAACGATACGCAAAGCACAGCCGCGGCCAGAGGCGACAGGGGGGCCGCCAACGTGAAAACACACGCGGCGAGCAATCCGAGAGCCCCACCCACCAGGGGAAACAGCGCAGGAGCGTTTCGGAGATCCTGGGGATGCAGTGGTCTGCGACCGACAGGCACTCGCGTGAGAAACGAGACTGCGGCGCGCACACTGCCCAGGGTAGGAAGATAATCCATGCTGACGCGTCGACTCGAATTCATCTTTCCCGCTGCTTTTTTCCACGGTCCACCCATCTTTGGGGGAGAAGCACGTAGAGCCTATTTAAAAATCACTCGCTATACAAAATAATAGTCCTCCCCCGCGTTCGTGCGAGCAGCGGAGCATCGCTTGCTCTCGTTTGCGAATGCGCCAATGCTATAAGAGATGCACGCGAAACTTGAAACCTCCATCTACAAAACATCGGCGCGCGCCCTGGTGGCCGCTTTTCTCTCTCTGCTCTCGAGCCAATGTAGCGATCATCCCAACGTCCCGAGCAGCTCCGAGCCCTCGATGAACGTCGAAACCGGCGGGACGAGCACCGAGGCGGACACGACCACTGACACAAATAGCGAACAACCCAAAAGTGAACAGTCTGAAGGTGTACAACCTGAAGGGACAAATCCCGCCGAGGCGGGTCTTCGCATCATGAGCGCCGCGGCGCGCTCCTGCGACGTGGTGATCGCGGCTGATAGTGGCAGTCGAATATCTGGCGTCACCTTTGACGACGCGGTGCTCGGCAAGTCGAGCGCGCCCGCACCCAACACGTCGATTTCGCTCGTTTCGAAAAGAGACGAGGCCTTTCCGAAACCCGTGGCGAAACTTCAACTCCTCACCAAGATGGCGCCCAAACCGCTCACCGTCGTCTCTGCTATGTGCTTCGACAATCAAGGCAACCCCATTGCCGACCCAGGGGCGAGCCTGAACGAAGCGCTCAAGAACGGCAAACCAGCCAAACCAAGCCCCAAACCAGAGGCTTTGGTCAGCGAGTCGAATGGCGCGAGCAAAAGCGCCGAGCAAGGCAATGCCACGGTCACAACAGAGGCGAAATGGCCCTGGTCAGGCAGAGGCAAGAAGAAGCGTAAATAGTGTACCCGACAGGATTCGGTTGACGAGGCACTTAAAATATCAATGACCCGCTAAGAAGCCCTAGCATGGAAAGCAGCGGTCATTCGGCTTTCGAGCTCGGTGAGCAGCGCCGCGCGGCACTCGGTAGAACGGGGCCTG
>JALOQD010000416.1 GCA_025453525.1 Myxococcota bacterium | reverse complement strand
CTCCTGTTCGCAGCGATTGGTCACGAAGTGAACCTGGTCCTCGAAGTGCATGCGCACGAGCCCCATGGTCGTTGCTCCTGGTTCGCTGGCGCCTCCGCAGAACCGGCCACTGCGGCCTGTCTTAGTGCCCAGCTGTCCCGAATAACTCGGCCGCTTCTCCCCCAATGTTGACAACTTTCTGCGACAAAATTTAAGGCGTCCGATCTTCGCAAATAGTTACAACCTCTTCCGCTTGGGTGGGACAGGGCCAGGGACAGGGCCAGGGACAGGGACAGGGACAGGGCCAGGACAGGTCCGGGACAGGTCCGGGACAGGTCCGGTTCCCCGGCGCCTTGTGAGAATCTCGCCTTGCTCAGCGCGTAGAGACCACCTTGGTACCTGCGACGAGGTCGTGGAGGCAGCGTTTGTCATCGCGGAAAATGAACAAGACGTCGACGAGGGCGATCAGGTTGCCGACATAGGGAATCTGCGTGATGATGCTCACCGGCAGCACGCGCAGGCCGAAGATGCGCGCCAGCGGCGCCAGTTCGCCGGTTTCGGCCCGCACGATGCGCACGCCAACTGCCATCTTGCCCAGGGTCTGGCCGCGAGTGCGCACGAAGTGACCATTGACCGCCAGCCAGGCCCCCAGGCCGACGACCAACCCGATGACCGTCCAATGCCACGGAATACTCGTCGTCTTGCCAAACTCAAAGTCACCGCTATAGCTCATGGCGGCGAACAGGCCGATGGTGAGCGGCGACATAATCAACCCGTCCAAAATCTGTGCGCCGAGCCGGGACGAACGGTCGGCGAGCCTCGGCTCCTCTTCGACGGTGGCAACTGGTGGCTCAGCCGATTCTGCGAGAAAGCTCGCCGGCGTCTGGTAGGGGTCGTGCCCTTGCTCTCCTAGCCCCATGTCACGATCGCTCATGTCTTTTTCCTCCTCTTGAGAGACAGCGCCAATGCCGGCGCGTCAGCCGGTGAAGTCCGACCCGCAAGTCCGAGCATCCTCACCTGCCCTCGAATCGCAGGAGTTCCCGTTCTAGGGCAAAGCGCGCCGCTTCCCTGGGCACGACGACGGGATCAATGGCCGGTCCTCTCAGAATCTCTACCTTGGAGAAAGGTCGAGGGAGCCTGTAGTCGTCCCAGGTGCGGGCCGGGCGAAACACCGCTGAGGCGCGAAAGGTGAGGGGTACAAGCTGCCCATTGGCTTTGGTCGCCGCGACGATAGCCCCCTGCTGGACTCCGCCGAAAGGACCTTTGGGACCGTCCACGGCAAACGCCGCATCGCATCCGGCCTGCAGCGCGTCGACGATTCCCTTGAGCGCCGGAGCACCGCGCCGGCTGGTGGATCCGCGCACCACGCGAAACCCCAAACGCCCGAGAATTTTGGCCTGGAGTGCTCCATCGTCCGAGAGAGAGGCCATCACCACCACGGGCCGCGACCTTGGATAGGCGAGGAGACCGGCTTGCCGACCATGGAGGAAGCAGTACACCGCCGGACGATCGCCTGGCGGCTCAGGCCCAGTGATTCGCACATGCCAGGAAGCGACCAAGGCGCGCAGGCACAGATGCCCCACTGCGCCGGCCAGTTTCCGGAGCGCGTCGAGGACAAGCAAAGAAGAAAGCTTCAGCAGCGGGCGAGTCCGTCCTTGCACCCCTGGTGCTCCCTGTTTTCATCTAAACCGCGCTGGAACATACCCTTGGCCTTGCGCGGATCACCTTGCCGCAAGGCGATGTCGCCGACATACCAATACACGTCGGCCTTGGACGCGCCAGCGCTCGGATCGAACTTCTGCAAGAGCAGCGCACGGAACAGCTTCACCGCCTGGTCCAAATCCCCTCGGTCAAAGTGAAGCTTGCCCAGGCTGATGAGCACCTCGACGTTGGAAATATCCAGCTTGTAGGCAGCCTCTAGGTTCGCCAGCGCTTTGTCCTCTGCTCCCATGCCTCGATAGGCGAGCGCCAGACGCTGATGGTAAACGGCCGCTTGTTTACTGCGCTTCTTTCCTCCCTCGGTCTCGGCCTCGATGAGCGCCTCGAGCACTGACACAGCCCGGTCCTGCTGCCCAGCTCCGACGTACGCGTCGCACAAGAGCAGCAAGACCTCTTTGTTGCTCGCGTCGAGCCTGCGAGCCTGCTCGAGCACCTCGGCGGCTCGGGCGTTGTCTCCTAGTGGTCCTCGCAAGAGTCGAGCGATCTCGAGGAGCCTCGCCACCTTGGCCGGTCCCTTTTCCATGGCTTGCTCGCTGCGTACCAAGGCGCCGAGCAGCTCTCCATGGTCCCCGGACTTGCGCGCCGCTTCGGCTAGGGCGTCGTTGGCCTCCTCGTGAGAGGGATCGCAAGCGACCGCGGCCCGCAACTCCTCGAGTGCCGCGGCTTCGTCTTGCAGGCGGCTCGCCTTTAGGCGCGCCAGGCGGAAGTGAACCTCGGCCTCGTCCTTGCCCCCTTTGCCCGACCGAACGGCCCGCTCGAGCACCTCGGCGCACTTCTCCCACTCATGCGACGCCTCGTAAAGTCTCGCGAGGGCGGTCAGAGCTCGCGTATGCTCAGGATCACGCTCCAGAACTTGCTCGTAGATGTCCGTGGCAGCGATGCTGTCGGAAAGATGCTCGTCCAGAATCTGCCCCATGCTCACCAAGAACCCCAACTCCTCCTCACCACGTCCTGCATCCCGGGCATGGTCCGCGCGAGTCTGAAGCAGATCCACGAGATCCTGCCACCGGTTGACGCGCGCATAGAGACGCACGAGCGAATCGAAGGCTTCGCGGTGATTGGGCTCGGACAAGAGCAGCTCGCTTAAGTGCCCGATGGCCTCGTCCGGGTCTTCGAGCTTCGTCTCGGCGAGATCGGCTAGCTTGAGCAGGGCAGCGGCGCGCTCGCTTGAGTTTGCGGCTGCCTCGACTTGCTTGAACAGCACGTCTCGTACGTCGGTGTACCGCCCCATTTGTCGAAGCAAGGACTCGAGCTGGCCGCTCGCCTCGCGGTCCGTCAAATCGACGTCGAGGATCTCTCGATACACGTCGGCGGCTTTGTTCGGATCGGCAAAAGGTCCCACATACAAGGTCGCCAAACGATGTCGGTACTGATTGGCGACAGACGGGTCGGTCGTGTAGCCGGCTCGCGCTATCAAAGGCTCGGCGAGCCTCTCGAACTCCCCGAGCTCCTCGCACAAGGCACACAGAGCGTCGATGACGTCGAGATCGGCCTCGTCGATTCGATAAGCCTCCTCGTAGGTTTCGAGAGCCCGCCGAGGATCCCCGAGCTCCATACGAGCGATCTCGGCCAGGGCCTTGAGGTGTGCCTTCTTGGCCTCTAGGTCGTACATGGTTTCGGCGTACTTGTGCATCACCGGCAGAAGCTCCTCGAACCTGCCGAGGCCGCGGAGCAGATCTTCGAGCATGGCCAGAGCCTCTTGGTGTTCTGGCTCGCGCTCGAGCACCAGACGCAGGAATCGCTCGGCCTTGGCCGGAGCTCCGAGTTGCGTTCCGGCCCAGCGCGCCACACGCAGACCCAGCTCCACCGCGAGCATCGAGTCGATACTCGTCCGCTGCTCAATGAGCACTTTTTCGACCGCATCTACGAGCGACTCCCAAGCTCCCAGCCCCTCGGCAAGGCGCTCGAGCTCCTGGAGCAGGGCGCCATCTGCCGGGTCGATGGCAAACGCTGTCGCATAGGCATCGAACGCCGCGGACAGATCGCCGATCGCCTGTTCTTGATGGGCGGCTAGGGCCTTATAGAGGTGCGCCTTCTCACCGTCGAGGTCCGTCACTCGCAGCTGATGTCGATACAGGGCCGAGATCTTGTGGTTCTCACCGCGGGCCTTGTACACAGGCATCAACACGTCCACCAGGTCGGCGACGTACTCGTCCTTTTCGAGCTCCACATTCCCTCGCGCTCGTATAGCCTGTCCACGGAAAGGAGCAGCGACGGATCATCGGCGCCCGCATCCAAGGCGCGTTGCAAGGCAGCGATCGCGCCCTGGGCGTCGTGAAGCTCCACCTCGCGAATGTGCCCCAGACGTGAGAGCAGCTCAATCTCAACCCCAGGTTCGTATACGTTTTCCACGCGACGAGAGAGGGACTCTGCCAGACGATCAAACAAGCGCTCGCTTCGTGCGAGTCGCTCCAAATGGTCGACCACCGCCATGTTGCTCGCGTCCTCGGCCAGGGCTCGATCATAGGCATCAAAAGCGTCGACCAAGTTCGAACGGCCACCCTCATGGAGCTCTGCGATGGCAATGAGCTCGTCCTGGCGCTGAGCAGGCTCAGAGAGGATCGCGAGCTTGAGCTCGAGCACTGCCGCGAGGCGGTCCCAGCGCTCTGCGTCACGGTGCAGGGGCTCGAGGACCTCGATGGCCATGCCGCGATACGTCTCTTCCTGGGCGATGCGCTCGAGAGCCTCGATGGCCACCGCGTTGGTGGGATGCTGGGACAACACGTCTCTGTAGCTCTCGATGGCCGCGCCAGGGTCGGAAAGCTCCTTTTCCTGGAGC
>JALOQD010000128.1 GCA_025453525.1 Myxococcota bacterium | reverse complement strand
GCAGCTCAGCGCGCTGCTCAAGCAGGCGAGCGGCTCCACGAGCTCGAGCCCGCCGCCTGGTTTCGACAACGTTTTGGAACGCGTGGAAAGCTTCATCGAATTCGGCCACAGGTGGTACTCGGTCAGGCGCGATCCCATTCGCAGCGAAGAGGATGTCCCCACGGGCAGCGTGCACATCATGACCGACGTCACGGCCCAAAGAGAGCTCGAGCAGCAGCTCTACCACGCTCAAAAGATGGACGCGATCGGCCGGCTCGCCGGCGGCGTGGCCCATGACTTCAACAACCTCCTGTCGGTCATCATCTCCTACGGCGAGTTCCTCGTGGAATCGGCCCAGAGCTCCGCGGTCAAAGACGATGCCCTGGAGATCGTCAAGGCCGGCCATCGGGCCGCCGGGCTCACGCGGCAGCTCCTCGTGTTCAGTCGCAAGCAGCCGCCCAAATTCTCTGTCCTAACGCCCGACGGTGTGGTCAACGATTTGTCGAAAATGCTCTCCCGCCTCATCGGCGAAAACCACCACTTGCGGCTCGAGCTCAGCGCTGCGTCGGGTCGCATCCATTTCGACAAGGCCCAGCTCGAGCAAATCCTCGTCAATTTGGTCGTCAACGCCCGCGATGCAACGCACGGCTCAGGGGAGATCGTCATCCGCACCCAATGCCTCCATCTGCCCTCGCCCAAGCAGGTGATGACCGGAGAGCTGCCTGCGGGCAGGTATGTCACCATCGACGTCCACGATTCCGGCTTGGGCATGGACAACGCCGTGCTCCCTCGCATCTTCGAGCCGTTCTTCACCACCAAGGGACCAGGCAAGGGAACAGGCCTGGGGCTCGCCATGGTCTATGGCTCGGTTCACCAGGCCGGCGGCTTCATCCACGTCTCCTCCAAGGTGGGCCAGGGCACGCAATTGACCGTGTATCTTCCGCGAATCGACGAGACCATGGGTCGCTCGAGCGCGCCTCCTTCTTGGAAAGGAACGACCAAGCGAGGTCAGACCGTGCTCGTGGTCGAAGACGAAACCCCGGTTCGCGCGGCGATCTGCAAAATCCTCGTTTCCACAGGATTCCAAGTGCTTCAAGCACAGAGCGCCGAAGCCGCCCTGGAGGTGTTCGAACACACGACCCAGCCGGTGGACATCCTGCTGACCGACATCGTCATGCCCGGAATGAACGGCGTCGAGCTCGCGGCCAAGACCAGCGAGTGGTTTCGACGCCCTGTCCGAGCAGGACATAGACCCCATGACGGTCCACCTTCTCACCAAGCCCTTTTCTCGAAAAGAGCTCCTCATCGCGGTCTCGGACGCGAACGAAGAGCCTTTTGTCCGCTGATGCATCGCAACAAAAAATCCACTGAGCGCGCCTACTCGAGCGCCAACGTTACGTCGTTCCACTGCCCTGCCAAAAGGTCGATGATCGCGGGCTTGGCCACGGGCTCGCCTGGGTCTGGGGACATGCCGGCCTTGTTTTCGTCCTGGTATGCGGAGACGATGTAGCGGCCTGGCTCGAGGGCAGAAGGGGTGACCGTGCCGGTCTTCTTGACTATGCGCTCGAACGGAAAGGACACGTCGCTGGGATACTTGTTGAAGATGAGCGGCATGGTGCCCATGGTCTCGCCCTTGTAACCATAGAACACGACCGGCGTGGCAGTGTCGCAGACGTCGCAGGTCACGGTCAGGTGGATCCACACGTCAGACTCCCCGGGCTGCTCCTCGCTCTGCGTCTCTGTGTCGGTGCCGGTCTCGGTGTCCGTGGGCTCGTCGGAAGTCAAGGAGTAGAGGACCTCCAGAGTCGCTGTCTCGCCTGCGACGATCTCGACCTCGAACGACTGGGCGCCCTGCGGTGGAGAGGCGATCCAGTCCACGCCGGGAATGGGCATGACGCCATCGCCGCGATCCGCATCGAGAAAGGCCAGCACGCACCACTTGCCCGGCGGCAACTCCTGCCCGACGATGGTCGCGGTGTTTCCGGAAATGTCCCCACCCAGAGTCGCCTTGGGGGGCATGTTGAACGGGCAGCCGAACACCGCGGCCGAGGGGTGCATCTCGCCGGGCAGCTCGCCCTCGATGGCGCCGACGATCTCCAGGGTGCCAGTGGTCGCGGCCTTGTCCGAATCGTCGCCACAGCTGGCCACAAAAACCAAGGCGAGCATGACAAAAAGCAAGGAACTAATTCGTTCCCATCCCGAAAGTCCTGTTTTCCGGCATCCTTCTCCAAGTCTGCGGAACTCGGACATCGATTTAATCAACTCAAACAGTCCTCGCCTTTCCGAAGGACGCCGGAAAACTCCCATTTCGGGACGGGAACTAGTTCTCATTGGTTTTCTCCCTGCGCGCTCGAATCTTTTGCGCAAACTCCCAAGGCATGAGCACGAACGCCGGCCCCACCAGGAGGTAGGTGTTCGTGACCGTAATCTTTTGCGAGTACTCGAAGTAGGCGGACAGTCCGACCCACTCGTTGAAGAGCACCGAGCCGATGAGCCGCGTGGTCCACAGGTTGTAGTCGATGTTGTAGTAGACCTTGCCGCGCAGCTGCAAAAAGTAGTGAAAGTCGAGAAAGAAGTCCGCGCCCACGAGATTGGACAGGTACTCCTTGGGGTTGCGCTTGTCAAAGGCGTCGACGTCGACGCTGACCGCCGGGGTCAGCTCGGTGTTTTGCGGCGGCTTGCCGCGGTCGAGTTGGTCCTTGTACCACACCTCCACATGGCCGGCGACCTCGTCGTCGTCGGTGGAGATGCCTCGGGCTCGCACGTTCACGTCCTCGTACATGAGGCTGTAAAACGGGGTGATGTACCAGTGCTGGAGGGGGAGATTGAACTGAGCGCCTATCTTGGGAAACGGCGCCAGGACGCGGTTTTTTATGGCCATGCGCTCGAAGTGGGCAAAGCCCACGGCCGGCTCGCCGTAGAGCTCGTCCTTTTGAGCGTAGTCGAAGTCCCGATAGTCGGTGTCGGTGCTCACCCACACGAAACCCAGACCGATGTACGGCTCGACGAACACGCCCGTGGGGATGGTGCCTGCCAAATACGTGATGTTTCCGATGAGCCGGCTCTCGTTGACCTTGGGGAACATGAAGAACACATTGGTCAGCGAGATGCGCTTGTAAAAGCCCACCGTGGTGAGCCCAAAGCCCCAGCCGTTATCCCTGAGCGTGATCTTCTGCTCCTGGTATTCGGTCTCGCCGCTCGAGCCCTGGGGAACCTTGATGTTGAAGGTCACTTCGTTGTTGAGCCAGCCGCCGTTGGGCGTGATCACGAACAGCCAGTCCGGGCCCTTGTCCGCTTCCTCGGCGTTGACCGAAAGCGCTTGGAAGCTCAGCAATACCAAGGCGACAACGAGCATCAAATATTTGTGAATAAGTCTCATGGACAGCATCATAACCTCGCCGGAGCCTGTGTAAACTGCAATCCAAGGCCCTGGGTGACTCTCATGCCAAGTGCCTTTTCCGTATGCGGGCAATGGATCCGACCGCGCACGAGCTCGGTCATTAAACGAGCAAGAGCCTCGGAATCGTCCACGTCGAGCCAGGGTTCGAGCACTGCGACCTCATAACCCCGCGCCTCGAGGCGCTGGTAGGTGGCCTCGAACGTCCTCTCGCTGCTCCAGGGTAGCTCATCCAAGAGCCCAGGCTCGAGCCTCCGCAGACCCAGAAGATAGAAGCCGCCATCCAAGGCAGGTCCGAGCACCGCATCGTGCGTTTCCAAGTCCCCCCTGGCGTGCTCGAGATACGAGCAGGGCAGTCCTGGGGAGTCTGCGGCGATCACCATGGACAAGGGCGCGCGGCCAAGGCCCAGCTCGAGCGTGCGAGAGAGGCGCGCTCCCAGATCGCCCGGCCCTTGGTCCACGATGCGACGTCTGGGCAAGAGCTCACGGAAGAACGCGGCCCGCGGCTCTGTGGTGGAGAGCACGACCTGCGCCCAAGGAAGGCGATCCACCGTTGCCAGCGTGTCTGCGAGAAAGGCCGCCGCGAGCCGGGCTGCCAGCTCATCGCCCAAGCCCCTTGCAAGACGGGTCTTGACCAAGCCGGGAACGGGCGGCTTGACCATGATGCTCAATGGACAAGGGACCTCGAAACAGCGGCGCATGGTACCTCTTCGCCGGTCCACGCAGTCCCGACGGGCAAAAACGGCCTTCCCTTGTGTCTCAATACCGCTCTTGACACAAGGGGCTTTCCGCCGGCAGGACGCCATATCCGCGACGCAAAGCCATGACGGAATCATGGAAATCATCAAAACCCATGGAGAAAGACCGCTCGTGACGATGACCACTTCAAGGACTAAACTGTTCTGAATTTGTTTTCGGTTACAAAAGGGTGGTCATGATCCGCCAACGTCGAACGGCCTTCGCGGTCCTCTTGTGTCTGGGTTCGCTGATGTCTCCCCTGCTGCTGAGCGCGCAGGAGACGTCACGGCCCATGGACGTTTCCGCGTTGTCGGGCTCGGTGTTTATCGGCAAGCACCTCGAGCTCCTCCCTGACGTCTCCGCCGTCTATACCATCGCCGATGTCACCAGATCGCCGCTCTCGATGCGCTTTGTACGCAGCGAGAAAGAAAAGCCCAACTTCGGCATCACGCAGAGCGCTTACTGGGCGCGCTTCGCCCTCGTCAATCGCGGAGCCGCGCTGCAGCGCTACCTCCTCGAGCTCGACTACTCGAACCTGGACTCGATCACCTTGTTCACGCCGAACGATGCGGGTGGATTCGACGCCATTGAGCTCGGCGATCAGGTTTCGTTTAGCCGGCGGGCGATCAAGAACCGCAATCCCGTGTTCGAGCTCGAGGTTCCCGCGAACTCGTCTCAAACGTACTTTGCGCGGCTCGCCACCTCTGGCTCCATGCAGATCGCTCTTTTGCTCCATTCCCCCAACGCGTTCTTTGGCGCAGACCACGAGCAACAGATGGCCTTGGGCCTCTACTGCGGCGTCATCCTCGTGATGGCGCTCTACAACCTCTTCTTGTTCTTCAGCATCAGGGACAAGACCTACATCGCCTATGTCGGATATGTGATCTGCATTGCAGCCACGAACCTCTCTCTCCACGGAGTGACCTACGAGTACCTGTTTCACGACTGGCCGGCCCTCGCGAACACCCTGGTTCCGCTCTCCATTGCCCTCACCGGACTGTGGGGCACCGTCTTCACTTCTATGTTTCTCAAGACCAGGCACCACAGCCCGAGGCTTCATCGCTTCTTCGTCGGGTTCACGGTCTATCTCGTCGCGCTCGCCGGGGTGGCCTTGGCAGCCCCCTACTCCATCAGTCTCAAGCTCTGCGGCGTGACCGCTGGATTGTGGGCCATCGCGCTCTTCGTCAGCGGTGTCTACGTGTGGAAGGTGCGCGCCTACGAGCCCGCGCGCTTCTACCTATTGGCCTGGGCGGCGTTCCTCCTGGGCGTTCTTCTGCTCAGCGGGCGGGTCCTCGGGTTTCTGCCCAACATTTTTTTGACAGAATACGGCGTCGAGCTCGGCTCTGCCATGGAGGTCGTGCTTTTGTCTTTTGCCTTGGCCGATCGCATCAAGCAGCTCGAAAAGGACAAGAACGCGGCGCTTGCCGCGAAGCTGCGCGAACAAGAGCACGCGGAGAGCGCGCAACGAGCAGCGGCAAAGGCATGGCAAACCACCTTCGATGCCATTGGCTCTGGGGTGTGCTTGCTCGATGGGCAAGGCCGCGTGCTGCGCTCCAACCGTGCCCTAAGTGAGATCCTCCAGGCGCCGCCCGACATCATCGTCGGCACGGCGCTGCGAGATCTCCTCAAGGAAGCGAGCGGCCGATACAGCTCCGGTGCTCCTCCTGGGTTCGAGACGCCCGCAGAGCGCGAAGAGTTTTTTATCGAGTTTAGGAGTCGCTGGTACTCGGTGATGCACGATCCCATCGCCGCGCTCTGTGGCCCGGCTTCGAGGAGTGTGCACGTCATGACCGACGTCACCCAGCAACGAGAGCTCGAGCAGCAGCTCTACCATGCGCAAAAGATGGACGCGATCGGGCGTCTCGCCGGCGGGGTGGCTCACGACTTCAACAACCTGCTCTCGGTGATCATTTCCTATGGCGAGTTTCTGGTGGACTCGGCGGCCGATGACGCTGCGCGGCAAGATGCGCTGGAGATCGTCAAAGCCGGACAGCGCGCCGCTGGCCTCACCCGGCAACTGCTCACCTTTAGCCGCAAACAGGTCTTGCAGCCCGCGGTGATCTCCACGGGCGACATCATCAATGACCTTTCCCACATGCTCTGCCGCCTCATCGGTGAGCATCTCAAGCTGCAGCTCCGTCTCGAGCCGGGGCCCGCCCTCGTATTCTTCGACAAAGCGCAGCTCGAGCAGGTGTTGGTCAATCTGGTGGTCAACGCCCGCGATGCCATGGACAAAACCGGCGAAATCACCGTCGAAACGAGCTGCGTGGAGCTGCCATTGCCCAAGACCCTGAACACCGGAGAGCTCCCAGCCGGTCGCTACGTGACCATCTCGGTCGTCGACACCGGCGCCGGCATGGACAAGGCCACGCAGTCCCGAGTCTTTGAGCCGTTCTTCACCACCAAAGGAGTGGGGAAGGGCACGGGTTTGGGGTTGGCCATGGTCTACGGCGCCGTGCACCAAGCTGGAGGCGTCATTGGCATCGATTCCGCGCCTGGACGTGGGACGCGCATCACCTTGTACCTGGCGCGGGTCGAAGGGGACAGCAAGCGCTCGAGCGTGGCCGCGACTTGGGCGAGCGTCGCCGGGCAAGGGCAGACGGTCCTCGTGGTCGAAGACGAAGCGCCTGTGCGGGCCGCTGTTCAAAAGATCCTCAGCGCCAGCGGGTACCTGGTGCTCGAGGCAACCTCGGGTCGAGACGCGCTGGAAATCCTAAAGAACCCCGAGCAGTCTGTGGACATTCTGCTGACCGACATCGTCATGCCAGAGATGAGCGGCGTAGAGCTCTGCGCAGTGGCTCTGGAGCTCTATCCAGATCTGAAAACCCTGTACATGAGCGGCTATGGCTTCGAGATTCTGACCGAGCACGGCGTGGACCCTTCGAGCGTTCGAGTCATCGGGAAACCCTTTACCCGCAGCGAATTACTCGCGGCATTGACGGGCTAGGCGAAAGGAGGACCTCCCTTCGGCATACAGCGCAGCATTTGGAAAAAGTTGCCGGAGTTGGCGCGAGCGGAGATATGGTTTATTGTTTGATATTGAAAAAAACATCAACGGAGGAAAGCAAGATGTCTAGGCTCCATACGCTCGTTCTGTTTTCTGCGACCGCTCTTTTGTTCGGCTGCGGCGGCGCCCAGCCCAAGTCCGAGACCGCGGCGGCCCCCGAGCCCATGGCTGATACAGCCCTGGCACCCGTTCCTGAGGCCGCGCCCGTCGCCGAGCCGGCCCCTCCCCCAGAACCCGAGAAGCCTCTGGCCGAGCAGAATACGGATCTCAAGGCTGAAAAGGCCACGCTGACCAAGGATATTCAGAAGATGACCAGGGATGGCAACGCGGCCAAGAACGCGGCCAAGGCAGCGACCACCAAAGCCACCGCGGCCGAAACATCCCTGGCCAAGGCCAAGAAAGCCGCTGACACGACCAAAACCGCAGCCGACGACGCTCAGAAGGCAGCTGACGACGCCGCGGCCGGCGCCGCCGAAAACCCCGCGGCCCAGAAGAAAGCCGATCAGCTCAAGGCCAAAGCCGACAAGGCCAAAGCCGCCTACGACGCCGCGGACCAGAAGGCCCAAAAAGCCCAGGCAAACGCCGATGAGTCCAAGGCCGCTGCCGAGACAGCAGAAAAGGCCAAGACCGAGGCCGCGGACGCCCTGGCCCAAGCAAAGCAAAGGATGATCGACCTCGACGCCAAGCTCGCCGAAGTCAAGGCCAAGCTCGCGGAGGAAAAGAAGGCCGCCAAGGCGGCTCCACCGCCGGTCGTAGAGTGAGCCAGTCCTAGGCCCCTAGCGAAGACCTCGCGGTACGTTGTCTGAACCGCAAATCGAACTCATACTTCAGAAGGAACGTCGAATGTGAGACGCTCGAACGCGCGACGAGGTCCGGTCGGAATCAACTGGAGCACCATTTTCCATGAATCAGGCTGACAACACCATCGAAAACAACCAGCGCACGCTGGAGTTTCTCAAGGGTCTCAAAGCCAAACTGCCGCAGATCGAGCGAGATATCGGCCGGCTCGAAACCGCCGCTCGGTTTGCGGATTTGTATCGGGGGCACTGGCCCACCGAGTCCCTGGAACGAGTCGTTCGCCCCTTGACCACCGTGGACGCCGAGTACGATCTCGACTCCATCGCGGCGTGGGGCAGGCAAGTGGCGGCTCGGCTTGAAAGCGTGCATCGCCGGATGGAGGCGCCCACGGCCGAGGACTTCGACTGGCTGCGCACGCGACTGCGCGAGCTCTCCAGTCTCTGTGAGGAGGAGTGGAACGAAATCGAGTCGTCTCCGTCATCGAACGTAACAGCCCCGCGGCGAACCCTGAGCTCGCCAACGGTGAGAGGCATGAGAACCTCAGGCGGCATGCTGCCCACCAGCGTGAGCATCGAGCCCCGAAGCCCCCTGTCCACTTTACCTCCGGGGACCAATGTGGATGAGTTGCTGGATCCCTTGACCCAGCACATGGTCAGCGATGAGGACATCGCACAACTCTACGGCCGTTCAGCGCTCGTGGCCGATGACGACGCCGATGTTCGCGCTTTGTTCGAAAAGACCCTGGGCAAGGTCGGCATGAAGGTTCGGTGCGTCGATGATGGCCAGGCCGCCCTCGAGGCGCTGCACGAAAACCCGCCAGACGTGCTCATCACGGACATCGTCATGCCCCGACTGGACGGCTGGGAGCTGCTCGCCCGACTGCGCCGCGACTTCACGGCTCGCCACATTCCGACCATCATCCTCTCGTGGAAAGAGGACCTGCTAGAACGCGTACGCGACCTCAAGGCCGGCGCCTCTGGCTACATGCTCAAGGAGGCAGATCGCAAGCAGATCCTCTATACCGTGGCGCGTGCTCTCTTGCCGCGCCTGACACTGGAACGGCGGCTCACCGCAGAAGAAGACGTCATAGGACGCGTGGAGCGGGTCGGCGTACTGCCCCTGCTCGCCACCACCATGCTGCTGCGTCCCTCGTGCCGCGTACACATCACCGAGCACTGGAACTTCTACGAAGTGCACCTCACCGGCGGCGAGATCGTCGCAGTGACCCGCACCGCGACCGACGGCTCCTTCTCCTCTGGGCCTCGCGCCCTCGAGCGCCTCGTGGGCGTGGCAGCCGGCAGGTTCGCCGTGGTGGATCCCTCACCCACGACGCCAAAACGCCAACTCGAAGGCAATGCCTGGGCCACGGTCAAAATGGCGGCCGAAAGGCTCTCGGGCATGGTCACACGGCTGGTGGATGCTGGCATCGCCGGCAACGCCATCGTCGTCCTCGATGAGGAAGAGGCTGCGGCCTACGGACGAATCCTGCCACCATCCCTCGGCGCCCTGCTCAATAAGCTCCGCGCCGGGCAGACGCTGCGCTCCATATTCACAGAATCCGAAACGGCTCCAGACGTCCTCGAGACCCTGCTCGTGGACCTCGTGCGAGCCGGTGTCGTCATCGATGTAAAGCTCGTGGGCGAAGCGTCCATACCACCACCCCCCGTCGAGTCCGTCGTCGAGTCCGTGCCCGCTGCGCCCCCGGCTGTGCGCCACTCTGAGCCCCCAATGCCTCTGAGCGATGACGAGCTGGCCGAGCTCGCCACGCCCATCGTGCGCTACCAATCCCTGCCGCCTGTGCCGAAAGGGCTCACAGACCCGCGGATCGTAGCGCTCGAGCATAAAAAGAGACTGTACCGCGGCGCGACCCTCGTTCTGGGGGTCTTGTGCCTGTCTCTCTCGGCCGCGCTCGCCATCAGCGTCTACCAATCCATCGCGCTGCGCCCTGCGGCCCATCCCAAGGTCATCGCGCCAGTCGCCGCACGGTTCGTCTCTCCAGCAACGGCAGCGGTCATCGCCCCTTCCCCTGCTTCTGGAGGCGCGATCGAAACTCCCCCTAAGGCAGCGCCCACGGCGCAGGTTCGCCCTGTCGAAGAGACACCCGAAGTCGCGCCCCCCGAGCCCACGCCAGAAAGCTCGCTCGAAGCGCCCGGTTCAGCGCCAAATCAGAGCTCTGTGTACAAAAAAAAGAAGCGCCCTCGGCGGCAGGCAAGCGCGCGAACGGAAGTCAATCAGAGGTAAGTGACCTCGAGATCGTCGAGGCTGGGCAGGACCATCGGATCTCCGGTGGTGGCCAGGGCCTTGAACTCCACGGTCTGACCCGTCGTGCCTGCCGGGAAGGCTATCGACGACGCGGCGTTGACCGCGGTCACGTTGACCAGGTACTGCCAGGCTCCGCCCTCGACGCGGTACCACAGGGTGATGCCGGTGCCCACTGGCACGGTCGCGGCCCAGCTCGCGCGGAGGAAGCTCGTCGCCGGGTTGCCCGTGTCGAAGAGCTCGGAGAACCAGGTGTCCTGAGTGCTCGTCAGGCAGGCGCTCGTCATCCCGCACATGTCGCCGCTGTAGCCGTAGGGAGAGTTGAGGATCTGGACGCCGCCAGCGGTCTTGCCAAAGGAGGTGGCGGTCCCGTCAGGGGCGATCTTGGTCAGGCTCCCCGGGGTCGGAGCGTGAGGAGAGAAGCGATTGATGGCGTACACGTTGTTGTCGGCATCGACGGTCACGCCGCGGGGATGCACGTCGGCGACAGGCGCCGACACGTCGAGTTCGAGATCAACCATCATTCCTGTGGCGATCTCGAGCCGGGCCACCTTGTTGGCCCCGGGCATGCCGACGAAGATGTGGCCATCGAGGGAGGCGGCCACCCCGTTGCCTGCGCTGCTCAGGGCGTAGGTCGCGAGGATCGCGCCGTCCGCGTTGTTGAGTGATTGGAGGGTGTTGCCCGAGGCCACCCAGACCCGGTTCGCCCCGTCTGTCGCGATGCCGTAGCACGGCGCCGTGGTCTGCCACGCGAGGGTGAAGTCATCGGGCTGTCCGTCGTTGAGCTTGAGCGCGTACACCTTGCCGAAATCATTGCACGAGTACACGCCGTTCGCATCGGCGGCCAGACCGTACACCCCGTAGGTGGTGCTCTGGGGGGCATGGATGGAGCGCAGCACCTGCCCAGTCGCCTGATCGAGCTCGTGGACGCCAGCGGGCTGCGAGCACCCGGCAAAGAGGCGGCCCGACGGGCTGATCACCACCCCCCGCGCGGCCCTGCACACATCGTTGGTCGGGTCGGCGTCCGTGAGGTTTCCTGGGAGTTGGATGGCAAAGAGCACCGCGCCATCCTTGGTGTGCTTCCAGACATGCCCGCCGTCGGCCGGTCCCTGATCGCCGCCTGACCCGCGGCATGTGGCGATCACGTCCGTGTTGGCGTCCATGAGAATGCGACTGGGGTTGACACAGGTGTCGAACGGCGAGGTGGGCAGGGGCAGCAACGTGGTCAGATCGTAGACTGCGAGCTGGTTGGCGGCCGACGACGGCACCACGAGGAGCGGCTCCACGTCGCACTCGCTGGTCGGGTCGAGCACGAAGCCGGTCTCGAAGGTGTGGGTCTCTCCTGGCTCACAGCCCTCGAGGTTCGGGTCGTCTGTGACGTGGAGCGGGAAGGTCAGGGTCGCGGTGGCTCCCTGGGTGTCCGTGACGGTGAGAGTGAGCTCGTAGTAGCCAGGGGTCGCGGCCTGGAACACGGTCGAGCTCGAAGAAGAAGGCCCGGCCGGGTTGAGCGTGGTGTTGGCCCCAACGGGCGCAAGGGTCACGGCCCAGGTGTACGTGAGAGCATCCCCGTTGGGATCCGAGGCCGAAGCGGTGAGCACCACGGGCTCGCACTCCAAGACGAACTTGCTGGGACTGATGTCCAAATCGTCGAAGGATGGAGGATCGTTGAGGCCGACCACCACGTCCCCGGCGCCGACCGGATCGCCCTCGCACTGCGACCAAAGCACGATCTCCGTGGTCTGCTCGGCTTCGACGACAAAGGTCCCCGTGGCCGGAGCGCACTCCTCGGATGGGGTGCTCGGATCCTGCATCGGGGTGGCAGTGACCTGGCAGTTGCCCGGCGGGATCACCGTGAGCAGGTCGGCAAAGACGTGCTGCGGCCCAGCGCTCGGGTCGAGCCAGGGCGGCATGAGCTCTTCCTCGAGGGGGACGTACTCGGAGTGGGTGAACCCGTTGTCGCACTCAATCTCGTAGAGAAAGCCGGCCACGTCGTGCGGGTCGGCTGTCAAGGCCGTGGAGATACGCGCGCCGCTGGGGGATTCGCTCGAGGAGCCGTCGCCGTTCGAATCGCAGCCGAGCAGAGGAGCGCAGCAGAGGCTCCCAACGAGAAACATAAAAAAATGGCAGCATCTCATGTTGATTTCTCCTCGCATCAGTTCTTCTCACACAGGCTCGGATCCACGAGCTCGAGACCCAAGGAGAGGCACTGCTCGATGGACATGTCCACGTAGAGGTCGAATTTCTTGACGTAGCAGCAGCCGATGCCGCAGCGTTTGTCGTCCACCAGGTTGCCTTGGTGTTTCTTGCACTCCTCGGGGGTGATGTATTCGAAGGCGCCCTCTTTGAGCTCGCAGCACACCTTTTCCACGCAGAGCTCGGGGGAGGACGCACTGCCGCCGATGCGCTCGCAATTGCCCAGGAGCATCCAGGCGCTGACCCCTGTCGCCTTGTGATGGCAGCACACTTCCTCGCAGTGCTTGGGCGACGGTGCCTCGTGCCCCTGGGACGCCTCACACTCTTTGGGGGTGAGGATATCGAACGTGCCGTTCGGGAGCGCGCAGCAGACGTCATCGATGCACCTCTCGTCATCCACGACGATCCCGTGGTTCTGCTCGCACTCCTGCGCGGTATGGAACCACACGTGGACATGCTTCTCTCGGATGTAGCAGCACACATCGCACTGACTGACGTGCACCGGGAAGGTGAGCTCCGTCGAAGCGCCCGTAGGGTCGGAGATGGTCACGGTGAGCTCGTAATAGCCCGGTGTGCCAGCGACGAAGGTGGAATGGTAGATGTCCACCATGTCCGGGGTCAGGGTGAAGGTGCCCGGATTCGGCTTCTCCGGCCAGTTGGTCACCTGCCACGTATAAGTGAGAGGGTCGCCATTGGGATCCTCTGCGCCCACTTTGATGTCCAGGTTCTCGCTCGTGCAGATGAACTTGCTCGGGTAGAGGTCCAGGCTCGTGATGACGGGCGGATCATTGAGCCCGACCACGATATCCCCAGCGCCAACGGGGTCGCCCTCGCACTGCGACCAGAGCACGATCTCCGTCGTCTGCTCGGCTTCGACGACAAAGGTCCCTGTGGCAGGAGCGCACTCGTCGGACGGGGTGCTCGGATCCTGCATCGGGGTAGCGCACACCTGACAGGTGCCCGGAGGGATCACTGCGAACAGATCGGCAAAATGGTGTTCCAGACCAACGCTCGGATCGAGCCATGGAGGCATGAATTCTTCTTCGAGAGGGACGTACTCGGTGTGGGTGAACCCGTTGTCGCAAATGATTTCGTACAAAAAACCCGCCACGTCGTGGGGATCAGCGGACAGGGCCATCGTTATGCTGGCCACGCCAGAGGGTTCGGACAGGTCGTCCGCGTCTTTGTCGACACAGGAAAACGCCAAGGCGGCAATGACAATGACAAACAGATAACCGAAGATCGAGCGTTTCATTTCTTTCTCCATTTCTCTTTTGGGATCGTTTCTGCCATGAATCCTTTGCAGGACAGGTTTCTCCGCATTCCCAAGGTCTTTGCGGTGACCGGCAAAGGTGTTTCCGAAGTAAGCTAGGGGAAGCCGCGCACGAATCTGACAGGGCCCTGGTTTGTTTTATCGAAAAGGACAACCATCAAAGAGGCAGATTGGGAAATCAGAGGCTCGCCGAACCCGGGCGGCGCCATGCAGCACTACCACGCGGATGGCAGAAATATTCACTGCCGACGGATGAACAAGGAAACGAGGTACATGAGTCCCGACAAGCCAACCATGGAGGCGCCGGTGGGGAAGCCGAAGCGGAAAGAGAGATAGTAGCCCAACCCTGCCGAGACAATGCCCAACGCGACGGAGATCGCGAACGCTCCACGCATGCTCCGCGACAGGCGTAGGCCCGTCATGGCCGGGAGCACCATTAAGCCAAATGCAGGCAAAGCGCCGATGGCTCGAGTAGCGACGGAAATCATCAAGGCGAAGGTCGCATAGAGCGCCACCTCCGTGCGAAAGGTCTTGAGCCCCGCGGCACCAGCTGCATCCGAATCGAACGAAACGAACAAGAAGCGACGCCACAAGAGGACGTGCACGAGCACAACGACGAGAGCGGCCACGCCAACGTAGAGGATCTGTACACTGTCGACGAGAACCGCGTTGCCAAATAGTACGGACTGCACGTCATGAAGATCCTGCCTGACGTAGCCACCAAGGATGAGCACGACTGCGCCTGACAACAAATAGGCCGCAACGATGGCGAGCGAGCTATCTTCGTGCGGCCTGGCAAACCAGAACGCCGTTGCGAGGGCCACGACCAGCGACATCCACGCCGGGTCGACAAGGATGGCGCAACCATATAGATCGTGGGGATGCATCCCAAGGAAAGAACCGAGCAGGTAGGCCACCACGACACCGACGGATGAAACCTGTGCGAGCGCTAGAGGCACGTAGACGACTCGTTTGAGCACCACCCACACCCCTAGATACGAAAGCGCCGCCCCGCTCAAGAGCGCGACGACCATCGCATCTCGCCAGACGAACCAGCTTTCCCAAAATCCGAAGCCTTCCATCATCACGACTCCCCTACATGGACGTGCGTCTTGCCCGCACACGTATGCGTCTCAACCGGCCTTCCATAAAGGCTCGTGAGCCTTGCGGACGAGGCCATTGCCTCTGTAGGGCCGACCTCGAACAGGTTAGAATACTGGATGAGCACCGACATGCGCCCGTTTTGATTGGCTTTCTTGAGGAAGCCCAGGATGTCGCTCGTTCCCAGGAGATCCATCCCCTCTGCTGGCTCGTCGAGAACCAGAAGGTCCGGATCGACCGCAAGCGCCCGGGCCAGAAGCACCCTCTGCTGCTGGCCACCCGAAAGCGAGCGATACAACTTCGTCGCCAGCGCGCTCACATCGAGGCGAGCCAGCGCCTCCTCGGCTTTTCGTCTATCTTCCCTCGTGGGTCGATGCCCGATGGGCAGGTAGGCGACCCTGCCCATCTCGACCACTTCGAGCGCGCAGAGCGGGTAGCTCGGATTCAGTCGGTGTCGCTGGGGTGTATAGCTCGATCGGAGACCGGCAACGCCGCGCTCGACTCGACCGATGAGAGGCGGAACAAGGCCTAGAATCGTTTTGGCGAGAGTTGTCTTGCCCGCGCCGTTCGGTCCGACCATCCCCCAGAATTCGCCGCGCCTCAGCTCGAGGTTGACCGAATGCATGAGGGGGCGGCCGTACCCGATGCTGACCTCGCGAAGGCGTATGAGCGTCTCGTTCATGGGCGTATCTCCAGTGTGGTTACTTCGCGCTCAGCATCTGGACCATTCGGTCCCACTTGTCCCAAATGGTTTTAATGTCAGGCCCAGCGCCCACCATGGTCGGCAGGTCCAAGAGTCGCGCCCCTGCCTTCCTCGCGAAGACCCCCGAAAGGCTGTCGCCGTGGTAGACCTCGCGGAAGACAAAGCGAACTCCCTGGTCCTTGACCTTCATCAAGAGCTGCGTGACGTGACTCGGTGAGGGCGGGATGCCAGGCTTCGGTTCGAGGGCGCCGACAGAGGAGAAGCCGAGCCAGTCGAGAAGGTAGATCCAGCTCTTGTGGTACTCCACGACCTTGCTGCCGGCGAGCGGCGCAAGAGCAGCTTTCCATGCTGCGATCTTCTCCTGGTATTTCTTCGAGAACGCCTGCCACCGCTTGTCGTACTCGGCCCGGCCATCGGGATCGAGCTGGACGAGCCTGCGGTAGATCGCCTCCGAAACCCTGAACATCTCGGGCGGCGAGACATAGTAGTGAGGATTGCCGCCGCCATGAACGTCGCCCATGGCGCGGTCAGCCTTGACCGGCACCTCCTTCACTTGCACGAACTGCGCAGCGTCGAGGTACCCGGGCGCTCCCACCTGCACCCTGCCATTGCGGGCCTGGGTCAAGAGCACTGGCAACCACCCGGATTCGAGGCCGAGGCCAATGCAGATGAGCAGGTCGGCCCGGTTGACCCGCAGGATGTGAGAAGGCTTCGGGTCGACGAAATGGGGATCTTCGGTGCCCTGTATGAGGGACTCGGCCTCGACGCGGTCACCGCCGAGCTCCGTCGCGATGGCGGCGAAGTCAGGCAGAGTGCCGACCACTCGGACCTTGGCTTCTGCGCTAGCCGCGAACAGCACGCCGGCGATTCCGAGAACGCCGACAAGGGCAAACTGAAGCAGTCGATGGTTTCTCATGGTGCTCTCCTTAGAACTTGTGGGCGCCGTGCTCGCCGGCGCTGACCTCGACCTCTAGGAATACGGCGTAGCCGAGCCCATCCCGATCATGCTCCTGACCTAGATCGCCCTGCAGGCGCAGCTTCGAGAAGTGCGACGGCAGGAAGGTTATCGACGCCGAGCCTCGCCGTTGCCATCCGGCGCTCTGCTCCAGATTGGGTGGGACACCCTGCCAGGGGTCGGTGGTGTCGAAGCGAAGTCCTGCCATCCAGCGATTTGTGAAGAGCGCGTCGAGCTGGACGTAGCCACCGTGATCGCGGAGTCGAGCATTCTCGAGCGCCGTATCGCGAAGCAGGTACTCCACGGTCAGGGCCAAGGCGAATTCCCCATGGCCACTCGAAACCGGGCGCCACCTCAGATACAGGTCTCCTCCATGGAGATAAGTGCGCCCATCTGGTTTGAACTTGCTTTGACCCAGCCCCTCGCTCAGGCCGATGAGCAAGGACCAGTCGGTCGACATCTCGAAAAAGCTCTCCATACGGATGACATAGAGGAAGTCTTGCAATCCCTCGATCCGCGATGACCCATTTTCCTCGCTCGAGCCGAACGTGGCCGAGCGAAAGCCGAGCTCCTCGGTCGTCCCGAAGCCCTGGCCTATCAGGTTCAGGTACCAGGGCAAAGGCATGAGAACCGACAGCTCGACGCCCGGTCCGCGGAAGTGCTCCTCGCTCATGAAGCGCGTGTGAGAAAGCGGCGGATTGGCAAAGTTCCACGAGTGTAGATGCATGCCGTTCTCCCGGCCGAAGGCTGCGTTCATGAGTCCGGCGCGCGCCTGGAGATTGAGGGGCAGGGAGAGCGTAGTCAGATAGGCTTCCTCTATCTCGGCTTCGGTGAGTTGGAAATAGCTGTCAAACCTGAAGTAGGGATCGACGGAAGCGGACACGGCCATCTCGAGCCCTTGCACCGCAATCCCGTTGTCGTCCATGGCGTGGCCGCCTTGCTTGAAATGGTCGGCCTTTCCGTACCAAGCGCCGCCGACGTTGAGGATGAAGCTGATGTCCGGGTTCATCTTCGCGATTGGCACCACGATCGGCTGGACCGTGTCGATGGGCACTGACGTCTGTGCTTTCGTCCTGTCGGCGGCATCGTCTTCAACCGCGCGGGCGAGGTCTGGATCGACTGGAGCCACGTCATGCGTGGGCGCCCCTGTCGGACCGTCGACCCTCGCCGAGAGCGCCTCGATCTTCTTCTCCAGCTCGTTGACCCGTGCCTCTAGCTCCTGCTCGCGGTTCCCCGCGTCTGACGATGGGACTGGACCTGCCGGGTTCTCTTCCTGTGCTTGCGTGACATGGCTGAACAAAAGGACCCAAAGTGGTCCGACAAATACAACAATGCGCATTGCGTCTCCTCGCTCCGCTGGAGCTTCATTCACTGGGTCCCGTCGCCGGGGACGCGCCCTTGGATTCCTCTGTGTGCGGATGCGCTAGGCGAGCGGAGGAGGCGACTGGGACGGAGAAAGCCGATACAGGTCCTGCTGAGGAGGCGGCTCGTCGAGCGCCGTGATACTGACCTGTTCACAGACAGGAGCGGCGGTCATTGCCCACGAGATCAGGACCGGCGCGACCGATGCTTGGGTCAGGACGAAGAACACCAGGCATTCGTCGTCGCTGCTTCTGCTGTCCGGCTTCGCCGGTTGCTTCTTCGGCCCATCCGATTGGCTTGGAGAATCGCAATGGGATGGGTGTGAAACCTCACCAGTGGTTGCGGAGATCACGTGCGGACAAATGGCCAGGTGGACGAGGAAGGAGAAATGCGCGAGCAACAACACCAAGACGAACGACGCTTCCCACCGCACGATATGCGCGGTTGAGCGATGCATCGTTGTTCTGGAGAACAGGAAGCTCATGGAATGGCCGCTACATCCGTTCTTGGTCGAAGCGAGAGCAGCGGATGACCTCTCGCTGGTGTTTTCTTCTCCATTGCTTCCATCTCCTTATGGAAGCTTCGTGCTGGCTACCGATCCTGATAGTGCTTTCTCCTTCAACGGTCAAGATGGACTGTCCCAGCGCAGAGGGCCCCCTCTCAAAAGCCATCCCACGCGGAAGTCTTTGGGCAAGCTCTCGAGCAGTCGTTGGAAGGACAGCGAGTCAGGCTACTGCAAATTGATCTGCTGAACCACGACAGTCTGTTGGCCCAGGTAGCTCAAGACGCCAGTGACCTCAGCTTGGATCACCTGGAAACCGGCGGGCGGACAGAGATTGCTCACGACGACCGTGGATTGCGGGTCGAACTGGTTCGAGATTTCAAAGGAGACCGTGTAAATCCAGGGCATCCCCGTATTGGTTCCCTTGAGCTTGAGCCGCACGTCCGTATACACGGGTGTCACCCAGTTGAACGTGTAGGGGTTTGCCACCATGACCAGGCGCTCCAAGGACTTGTAGAAGGTGCAGTTGGGACAGATGGGCGAGTTGGGCTGAGGCTCGACCTGCGGTCCACCCTGGCTGTTGTAGAGCTGGAAGTCTGGACAGGGCAAGCTGCCCACGGCCGAGGTGTAGTTGAACTTGTACACGTTGGTCGAGGGATCGCACTGCGGCACATCCGCGGTCTGGAAAGCAGGCGAATGCGTCGTGCCCACGGTCTGAGCCACAGCCAGCATGGTGGAATCCCATGTGGGGTTTCCGTGGGGACGCGCCGGACAGGAACCATTCCACTGGTGGACAGTTCCCAAAAGCGCCGCCTTGGCTGCTCCGCAGACGGACACGAGGCGGATCTGGCTCGAGTGGGCTCCGGCAAGTCGGTAGTCTGCGATCTCCTCGAGGGGCAGGGCCGAGGAGTACACCCTCGCCATGACGTCATCGGCTGACAGTAGCGGAGCATAGGCCCAGGCCACTGCCGCCGCGGCCGAAACCGCCGCCGCGGCCATGGAAGAGCCTGAGAGGCCCAACCCTTCGAACTCGAGGGAAGCGCCGCTGTCCGCATATCCCTCGTCAGACACCACGGAGTACGCATAAGCAGAAAGGCGAGGCTTGCCGGCCGATCGCGTCACTGAAAGGGATTGAAGGAGGCCGTCTCGACCTGCGGCAGAATAGACGAGCGGACGATACGTCGATTTCGAGGCAGGAGTCCCAGAGGGAGCGGACAGGGTCTCGGCCTTGGCTGGCCACATGGGCCCAGTCAGGGCCACGCTGCCGTTTCGGACATTGCCGGCCGCTGCAATGGGCAACGCACCAGAGCGGCGAACGAACCGCAGCGCATCGAGGGTCGCCTGGAACTGGGCCCACTCCGGCTTCTGCGTCGAAAGAATGTCGAAACCAATCGACATGTTCACGATCAGCCGAGCGCCTGGATCCGATATCTTCCACTCGAGCACCGAAAGAAAGAGCGTCTGCGCCAGTCGTCCCACCGTGCCAAAGTAGCCGCCGTTGATATCATCCGGCACAGCGCCGCCCGTGCCGTCTGGAACCATCTGCAAGGTCAGGTGATGGGCGATCTGGACAGGGCAAGAGGCCGGATTCTGAGAGCAAGCCGCCTCGCGGATGAGCAGGGCCACCTCCCGGCCGTGACGCAAATTCCCGTGGCCTGGCAGGCCGTTGAACTGATTCACCGAGCTGTCGAGGATCGCCACGCGGACGCGCCCCAACGAAGAGGGCGCAGGGGGCAGGATCGAAGAGCCGATCTGAGGCGCCACGGCAGCGTGGTAGGTCGCTGCGGCCTGCTCGGCCAGCCACTCGTCCACGGGCGACTGGGTGACGAGTTGGCCCTGGTCCGCCAGCAGCCAAACCGAGGGGCTCTGGCCGCTGCTGCTCCACGGGAGCCAGCCGATGGCCGCGGGCAGTTCCGTGGCCGAGCCAGTCCAGACGTATTGGCAGTAAGCACCCAGGTTGGACGGTGTGCGTCGCTGATCCGGAGTGCCGTTGATTTTGACAAAAGCATCGATCATCGAGATCTGACTCGAGCTGAGCCCGCCAGGCACCCCTGCGCCGAGCTCGGCCAGGAGGCTCGAACGCGAGAACAGTCGAGACACCTGCCACGCCCCCTGTGGCTTGGGAATGGGGCAAACTCGCTCATTCGTCCATGAAGGTACGAAGCCGAGCTTATTCCACCCGATCCACCGCCGGGCCACGCCAAAGGAGCCGTTCGTGGGCTCGGGCTTCACGTAGAACGAGGGAAGCGTCGCCATTGCGGCGGGCAGGCCACGACCGACCTCAAAGGACTCGGACATTGGGTCTTCGCAGGCCAATAAGCAAAGGCCGAGAACGACGCAGATGAAGAGCGGGACCAACTTCGCGAATAGGGACTTTGGGTTCATACTGCTTTTCTCCTCTAGACACTGAAGGCCGCTTAAGGAACGAGCACCCTGAACGCCGACCAGTCGCACTGAGCGCAGTTCTTTCGCACCTCGGCCTGAGCGTTTTGCAGCGCATGGCTGGGTTGTATCGACATTCTTTGTGATTTATAGAAGGATTTCATGAGCTCAAAGGCGTCTCTGTCCGAAGTGACCCTCGTCGCCGCAATGACCGCCTCACTGCCCGCGAGCACGAACGCATGAGCCAGCCCCAAGCCCTGAGCCGCGGCTCGGTTTTCGAGGGCCACCGCGGACTCGCAGGCCGACAGCACGACGAGCCTGGGAACCTCCGCGAGGGACAGAGCATCCCCGACGTCGAAGGACTCCCCCTGGGCCAGAGACACAGCGCTGGCAAACCCCTCCACGCCCCGGCTCTTTCCGTGGCCGGCGAAGTGCAAGACGTCCACCTCGGCAAGTAGCTTGATGAACGAGGCCCTGTCCACCTGCACCCCCGTAACCCCCCTCACCTGGCCTGGTCCAAAGGCAGCCTCGAGTTGTTGGATGACGTAGGTGGCTTCGGCAGGAGCCGACGACAAGGTCGTGGTCGGATCGGCGACAACAGCGGCACTGCACAGCGGGCCGCGCGCAGGCCGCGCTGGCAAATCGAGGGAGTAGGTGACCGCGAACGAATCCGCGACAAGGGCGCCTTTCCAGGGCAGGGCGTGAAAGTCGACGCCCGAGAGCTGGCCAGCCGCAACGATGCGCAGGGCGCTGCTCTCCTCGAGCTGCGCCGAAAAGGGCAGAAGCAGCGCGGTCGACAGGGCCTGGCTCGACTCGCCACGGCCGGGCATCGCCACCTTCAACGCCACGAGACCCGAAGGCCGCCACAAGAAAGCCGCGAGGGCCTGGCCTTCGAGGGGATAGTAGACCAAGAGAGCTTCCCCGGGCTTCATGGCCGGCTCTGGCGTCACCGCCCCTCGCGCGCCGAGCACAGCATAGGCGGCGTCCAGCTCCGCCCTTGCCCTGGCTTCGGCCGAGATGACCTCCTGCTCGAGCTGGCCGATCTCGTCGCTCGCAGCGCCCCGCAGGCGCGCTTCCAAACGGGCCAAGATAGCCCGAGACGAGCGATACTGGCCGATGCGCTGCTCCCACTCTCCCTTTCTTTCGGATGAGGCCGAGCTGATCCGCTGGAATCCGGCAGCGGCCAAGGAGATCCGGCCGATGGCCCGACGGGCGGCGACAAACGCCTCTGTCCACTTGCCCGCCGAAAGGAGCAGCGCCACCAGTGCCTGGCCTCCCGCCTCTCGATCGCCGACGAACCCGCCTCTGCCTTCGGACAGCGGAACTAGCCGCAGCTGTTCGTCGAGCAGCTCTTCGGCTCGTTGGTATTCCGCCACGGCCTCTTGCCTGTGCCCTCTCGCCTCGAGACAGCGAGCACGGCCCAAGCTCGCCCGCAGCTTCGCCTCGGAAAGCCGGGGAGCTCCTCGAGTCATCGCCTCGTACGATGCGAGAGCGTCCTTGGCTCGCCCTTCGGCCAGGGCCACCCGGCCTTCCAAATCCAGCATCCAGCTCGCAATAAAATCGTCCCACTGCTCTCGCCTGGCCCGCGCTTGCTCCAGCCATTGCTTCGCTGCCGCCACGTCGTCCTGGAGCAGGGCGAGCAGAGCCAAGTTAACGAGCGCGTTGACCTCCATGGCCGGCCGCGGACACGTTCCCCGGTACAAAGACAGGGCTTCCTCCAGAGCGACCCGCGGATCCAGCGCTTTTCCCGACGACGTCACTCCCGCGCGCAGCATCACCCAACCCACGGTGTTCAGGCAATCCGCGCGATCGCAGTCCGACAAGCCGCTGTCCAAAGCTGCCAGCTTGGTCAAGAGCTCCGTGGCCTCCGCCTCTCGTCCGAGCAGAGCCAGAAGCTCGGCCCGGGCTTGCGCCACGCCAAGCCTCAGCCGGGTCATGCCGAGACGGGAGGCGGTCTCGAAGGCGCGCTCGAGCTCGGCCATGGCAACGCGCAGATCGCCCACCTCCAAGGCCAAAAGGCTGCGGTAGTAAGGCAAGAACCCCCTCGCCTCAGGGAAGCCCGCGGCCTCCTGCTCCACCTCCGCGAGCAACTCGCGGGCCGCTTCGAAGTCGCGCTGTCTTGTGATGAGGGTATAAGCGAGGGCCAAGGCGTCGTCTGTCCAGCCTGAGATCGCATCCCCACCCCTTCCCAGCTCCATGGCCTTCCGAAAGACGGGGATCGCCTCGCCTGGACGGTCGAGGTCGAGCAAGAGCCTGGCGGAAAGACCGAGCGCCCGGGTGCGGCACGCGGGGAACCCCAAGGTGGCCGCAAGGACTGCCGCTTCGAGGGCTGTCTCCAGGCGGCCCTCGAGGCGCAGAGAAGAGATCCGCTCGATCTCGGGACAGTCCATCGGCTCAGTGAGGCCAAGAACAAAGACCCCGCGGCGAAGACCATCCTGCGCCACGACCTCCAGCCCCTCCGCGCCCCGCCCCACCGGAACGTCCAGGGCCAACCCAGCGCCGCCTGCGCCGTTCGCACGAATCGCCGCGACCTTCTGCCCGTCCACGAAGGTCTCCACCTGCGCAGAGCCCTGGGTCTCTACAAAGAGGCGCACGAGCCTGGTGTCGGAATCGGATCGCAGGGCGCACACAGGTCCGCGACGCACCTCGGCACACCCCGCAAACTCGACGCTCAAGGGCAAAGGCTCTGCCCGCGAGGACTGTTCGAGTCGTCATACCACGGAAGATCGAATGACCATGTTCGAGTTCCCGCAGGAGCTGCGGTATATGCCACGACTTTTTGAGAACCTACCATGACATCAATTCTCGAGGATGACCTCGACAGCGAAGGTCTGAACCTGGACAGGCAACCGTGCCAGATCGCCCACATGTCGAGGCAGCTGGTCCTTCATGGAGGCGGGCGCGAGAAGCACATGCAACCGCTGCCTAGCCGCTTGGCTGGGAGCGAGCTGCTCGCCGCTGAGCCGCACGGTGACGGTCCCGCTCTCCGATACCTCGACCACGGGATCCACCACCCTCTGGGACGCCGCCTCTGAGCCTGCCGCGATGAGCCTGACGAACACGGGCTCGCTCGTCCGGGTCGCCGGCCGAAGCCGGAGCTGCAGGGTGGTGTTTGCGCTCAGGCGTACTGGTTCGTCCGCCGTTGGCGTCGCGACAGCGCGCACCTTCGCGAGGCCCCCTTCGAGCTCCAGGGTATAGCCTGGAAGCCTCGGTCCGCTCGGAGAAACAGGCCACAAAGCCAAGGCGATCACCGCCGCGGCCGCGGCCACGATGGGCGCACCGACCACGAACGACCGCTTCCAGCGCGGAGCGCTCGAAAGGGTGACGACTGGCGCGTCCTTTGCCCTCCCAGAGAGCTCATCGTTCTTCGCTGTGCCATCCCCCGCCATGCTCTGCTCCAAGCGCGCCAAATAGCCCTCGGAAAAGGCCGAGAACGCCTCGGTCGCGCCACCCTGCAACTCGCCGGCGCGCTCCATGGCCAAGAGCTCCTCGACCTCCTCCTGGGACAACTCGCCCCGCGCCAGGGCATCCAGCCGGGGATCGTCTAGGAGATCCGGTTGTCGCAGCACATCTCCAGCCAGGCGCAATAGCTCTTCGTCGTGCTTGTGCATCATCCTCAAAAGTGCCTCGCGGCTACATCTCCGCTGCGATATCGCGCGCCAGCTCCCGAGCCCGCAGGAGCAAACGGCGCCGGGCCTGGTACAAGGCATCTCTTCCGATGCCCAGACGCGTTCTGGCTTCCTCGTCGTCGAGCTGCTCGATGTAGAGCAGCTGGAACAGCTTCAGATCTCTCTCGTTCAAACCTTCCTCGAGCCTCTTACCGAGCCGGCGCAACGCGTCTCTGGAGCAGAGGGCTCTTTCCAAATCGGGCTCGGTCCCCGTACCCTTCTCGAGCTCGGCCGGCTCGGCCGGCTCCTCGGTGAACGGGCTGCGACGGCGGCTGTCCAGCACGTTGTGAGCGTAGCGCTGCGCCACGAGCCCGAAAAACGCCTGGGCACTGCCCAGGGACGGATCCCACATCAGGAGCCTTCGGCCGCCCTGCGCCAAGAGGCGCTCGAACACCTCCTGGGTGATATCCTCCACCGCGGCGCGCACGCTTCTTCCAGTGGCGATAGCTCCGCGTCGCAACAGGACGCGGGCCACTGTGGCCTGGAGGATCGGCGCCAAGAGCCCGACGAGCAGGGTCACGGCGCCTGGCTCACGACCCTCGACCGCGCGACGAACGAGCTCCACAGTGAGCACCTGCACCGGTTCTCCGCCGACGCGATCTGCCGCAGGGGAACCTGCAACCTGCTCCATGGATGAATACGGCCTTTGCACTGCGCCTCTGACACTCTCTTCTACCTAACAAGAACCTCGCCGCTTTTTTTGCGAGCCTGGCGGCGCCCCGCTCCTCCATCATTTCGCGGGCAAACTAACAAACCGGCAAACCCTGTCAACGGGTCAAAGGCGACTCGCCACCGGTCAATTGCCGTTGGTTTTAATGAAAACCAAGGGGACTCCACCTTGTCGAGACACTAGTATCGAGAACCGCGTTGCTCTATGATCCGCAAATATTGGCGGAAGATGCCTAAAAAAGTGCGGGGCCTGGAGCTACCTTCGCATGACCCTTTTTGTTGAGCCCAACCATGACCTTTTCTCTTCTGCAGTCACGCGGTGTCAGATGACAGAAAATCATAAGAACGACGGTGAGGTCA
>JALOQD010000127.1 GCA_025453525.1 Myxococcota bacterium | reverse complement strand
CGCGAAACCCATGTTTGGGGACGCCGCGCAAGCCGATGCGAGATCCCTCTGTATGTTTCAGAAACCCCATTGCACTTAGCGACCCCAATTCTATAATGTAAACCGTCTGTTAAAAATCGAACTGCACCGGAGGTCGGCATGAACGAGTCGTTCGAGTCTGTATTGGCGCAGGCGCGTAAGAACTCCGAAGACCTGAGAGCCTGGGAGTCACTCGAGTCGCTTGTGGTTTCTAACGATGAAACTCAAGAGGTCGCGAAGCTCTATCGAGAGGTGCTCGATTCCAAGCTGTCAGAGAAGGCCAGGTTGGAGCTATCGCGCCGTGCCGTTCGGTTTCACGACGAGTGGTTTGGCGATGATCTCGATGTGATCATCAATCTGCTACGGGCGGTTTGCGAGACCACTCCCAAATCGGGATGGGCCCTCGAACGGCTCACCGTGGCGCTGACCGACGCAGAGCGCTGGGACGAATTGCTCGGCCTCTATGATCGCCTTCTGGCGACCACGGATGATGATGTGCGGCGTCACAAATTGCTCGAAGACGCCATTCAAGTCGCCAAGGACTTTGCCGGCGAGCAGGATCGCGCCATCGGCTACATGCGAGCGCTCCTCGATCTCGAGCCAGTCAACGATCAGCTCGCCTCCAACATCGAGCGCATCGCGGTCAAGCTGGAGCGTTGGTCGGTGGTGGTGGAGCTTCTGCGCGGCCGTATGGGCGTTTTGCCGCCCGATCAAGTTCTGGCCTCCATGGCCCGCATCGCCGAGATCACGTATGCCCATCTCGGACAGCCGGGACAGGCCATCGACGAGCTGCGACCGCTGCTCGAAAGAGCGCCTGGTCATGCAGAAGGTTGCATCCTGCTCAAACGCATTTTCGGAGATGACGGGGTCCCTCCTACCGTGCGCGGGGAGGCTCTGACGCTCCTTCGCACCAACTACGAGGCAACCGGCCGCGTCGCCGACGTCGTCCAGGCCTTGGAGCAAGCCCTGGCGTTCGCACAGGGAGAGCAGGCCGTGCCCCTGCGCAGAGAAGCCGCATCGCGTCTCGCCATCGCTGGCCAAGACAAGGCGGCAATGCTGCACTATGCCGAGCTCCTCAAATACTCGGCCACAGATACCAACGCCCGCAAGGAACTGCGGCTGCTCGCTCAGCGCTCTGGCCTTCATGAGGTCCACGTCCAGGCCCTTATCGTGGCTGCTGCGCACTGTGCCGATCCCAATGTGCGGGACGCTTTGCTCGCAGATGCGGGCCAGGTCTTCGCTGGGGTTCTCGATGATACCGAGAAGGCCGTGGACCTGTACGAGCAGGTTCTCTTGTCGGAAGCCGCGGATCCCCACCTCTGCCTCGGCGTCGCTCATCGATTGAACCTGCTCTATGACCAGGCTGGACGCACCGCGGATCGCTTGATCATCCTAGAGCGGATCGCAGAGCTCGAACCGACCGCCGCGGTGAGGCGCCATGTGCTTGGAGAGGCCGGCAGGCTCGCGGAAAGCCTGGGAGAAGACGAGCGAGCCCTGGCGATCTGGAAGCGTCGATTGGACGACGATCCGAACGACTTGGAAGCTATCGGCGCTCTCGTGACCCTTCTCGAATCTCTCAAGAGTTGGAGCGAGCTCGTTTTGGTGCTGCGCCAGAGGGCTGCCGTGGCGCCGCTTCCCATGCAAGGCCGAGTCGACTTGGTGCGCAGCGCGCAGATTCTCAGCGAGCATCTGGACGACACCAACGGCGCCATTGAGCTGTGGCTCGAAGTGCGCGAGCGTTTTGGCCACGACGCCGAGTCGGTGGAAGCGCTCGACGCGTTGTTCATCAAGGCAGGTCGATTCTCGGACCTGGCGCAGATCCTAGGCGAAATTACCGAGGAGCAGCACGGCCGCGTGATCCGCTTCTTGATTAGGCTCGGCGAGGTCGCTTATAGCAAGCTCGACGATCCGAGCCGCGCGGCTCGCGAGTTCGGAAGAGCCCTGGAGCTCGACCCGCAATCGAAGGGGCTGCGCGCTGGGCTCAAAGCGCTTCTCGAGGTGCCTTCAACGCGCGCTGCCGCATGCTCCGCCCTGCTTCGAGCCATGGAGCGAACCGACGATTGGCAGGGCACCATCGATCTTTTGGAGGTTCGGCTTGCGGTCGCAAAAGACGCGCTCTCCAAGGTGTATGTGCTCGATGAAACCGCCGAGCTGTTGGAGCGCCGCGCGCGTGATGCGACGACCGCGATCAAGCTCGCGGCCCAAGCGTTACCGCTCGCGCCTGACAGCCCGTCCATTCTGGGCCGATTGGAACGGCTCGCTCAGGACACGCAGGAATGGGAAGTCGCAGCCCTGGCTTTCGAGGAAGCAGCCTCGGTTTGCGTCGTTCCTCACTGCCGTGTCGATCTCTATCGACGCGAAGCCCTCATTCTGCGGGACCAACTCGGGGACAGCGCAGGCGCGGCAACCGCGATGGGCCACGTCGTGCAGAGCGGCCTGGGAACACTGGACGATGTCAATGCGCTCATGCAGCTCGCTGCTCTGTCTGGCTCGTGGGCCATAGCGGTGGAGGCGGCGTTGTCCTTGGGCAAGGCCCGAGGCCGAGTGTCCGCAGATGAACGCGATTTCTTGGAATCGACCGCCCTCGTCCGCGAGGAGTTGCCTGCTCTGGCCGAGGCGATGGCCTCTCTGCTCGAGGTACAGCAGCAACAGGGCTCCACGATCATTCGTGACTGGTACGTGGCGCTGGCGGAATGGTATTTCCGGGAGATAAAGGATGGAAAGAGCGCTGCCACATGCCTTCTGTGCGCGCTCAAAATCGATTCCGAATGCATTCCGGCCCTTACCTTGCTCGCCAATGTGCAGCGACAGGAAAAAGATTCGAACTTGCTCGACACGCTGCTCGAGTGCAATCGCCTGCAGTTCAATAGTCTCGATGCGCTGCTCGAGGCTGCCAAGCTCGCCGCTTTAGCGCCCAGTGCGCCGCGCTCGCTGGAAGTGATCGAGCAACTCCTGCGCAAGGCCGTCGTGTTGTGGCGGGGCGCAGCTCCTCTCGTCGGCGTTGTCAAGGCGGCCGAAGCCGCTGCGTTTGCCCTGAACAAGTTAGTGGACATCCATCTCGGCGCTGGCAGGCCCGCAGACGCCTGTGCTCTGCTCGTCGACGCTGCGAAGCTCCCGTTCGAGCAGAGCGTCGTGAAAGCGAATACGCGCCGCGCCGCGGACATCTACCTCGAAAACGGCAAGGTACAGCAAGCGGTTGAGGTGCTTGCCGGCTTGGTCCTGATTCATCGGGACGACGAAGAGCTCGTGCGCAAGGTCGCAGACCTTTACGAGAAGCTAGCGAGACTCCCCGAATCGCTCCACATGCGCCGCAAGGAGCTGGACTTGTGCCAAAACGACGAGCGGCGTCTCGAGCTGCGGCTGACGATCTCCTCGCTGCTCGGACGCATGGAGGAGACGGGCGGGAGAATCGAGTCTCTGCGAGCCAACTTGAAGGACAAGCCAGGTCATGTCGAGACTGTGGACGCCTTGGCCAAGGTGCTCATGGACCGCGGGCGTTTTCTCGATCTCGTGGAATTGTTGGAAGGGTATGCCAGGCTCCTCGAGAAAGAGGAGCAGCCCGCTCTCGCGGCCTCGACGTGGGCTCAAGTGGCCAAGCTTTGCGAAGAGCACCTCCGGAACATCGAGCGAGCCATCGCGGCCCATTGCCGCGTTGTCGAGCTGCACGCGACGCCCGAGGCCCTCGATGCCTTGGCGCGGATGCACACCGACAAGGCCGAGTTTGTCACCGCAGTGGATTGGATTGCGCGTCGTTTGGAGCTGGCCAAACCAGCCGAACAGGTCTCCATTCGACTGCGCCTCGCCCGCGCTCAGCTCAAGGCCGAGCGCATGAGCGATGCTGTCACGACGCTCGAAGCCGCCTTTGCCGAAGCCCCGCGGAACGCCGAGGTCTGCAAGCTGCTCTTCGGTCTGTATCGCAGGAAAGAGAGCTGGGACCGGCTCGTGGCCGCCATATCCACGGCATCTGAGCACATCACGGACAAAGCCGCGCTTCTTTCTTACGCGGAAGAGGTGGCCCAGCTTTCCTCTCGCGGTGTCGTTTCGCCGGCAGCGGCTGTCACGGTGTTGCAGAAGGCCTCCAGCATTGATCAAGAGAACAAGCAGCTTCGGACCATTCTGGCAAGAGGCCTTTTGGAAGCAGGAAAGCTCGACGAGGCTCGCGAGCACCTCGAGGCGCTCATCGAGTCGTTTGGGCGAAGGCGTTCTGTGGATCGCTCCGATCTCCATGTGCTGCTCGCCAAGGTCGCTCACGGCCAGGGCAAGATAGACGAGGCCATCGACCAACTCGAGATCGCGGCCAAGATCGATACCGGCAATACCTCGATTCTGCGCACTCTCGCCGAAATGGCGCGGGAGGCGGGACAGCTCGCTCGCGCTGAGAAGTCGTATCGCACCTTGCTCATGGCCGCTCGTCGCCGGATCAGCATCGCGCCGGGTGAGCCCACCGACCAACCGCTCGCCATGGGTTTAGCGGAAGTCTATTTGGAGCTTGTTCGTATTTCCAAGGACCGCGGAGATACCGTGCAAGCCACGGAGCTCGTCGAATCGGCCCTCGAAAGCCTGGGTCCAGAGGACGAAGCCGAGCGCCTGTGCGAGCAGCTCCAGAGCAGAGGCGATTTCGATCTCCTCATGCGGGTGCTGGAGAAGCGTCTGCAGATCGTCGACAAGCCGAGGCGCAAGGCTCTCTTGCTTTCCCAGATCGCCGAGCTTCAAGCTGGACCGCTTGGCAAACCGGACGAGGCATTCGAGTCGCTGCTCACAGCGGTCCGGGAATACCCGGGCCTGCCGACGCTCCATGACAAGGCACAGGAAGTGGCCGCCATCGTGGGTCAGGCGAGCCGCTATGCGCAGGAGCTCGAGGAGCTCCTCAATCAGTCGAGACGAGACAGCGACTCCTACGTTCGCTGCGAGCTGTTCCTGCGCCTCGGAGAGGTCACAGAGCTGCAGGTCAAGGACTTCACCAAGGCCGAGGAATACTACGCCCAAGCCGAAGCCACAGGCGTTCGCAAGGTCGACGTCTGGCGCGCCAAGGCGAGAGTCGCCGGAGCCCAGGGGCGCACTGCCGAGCAGACCGAGCTTCTCGAACGCCTCGCCAGCCTCGGCGCGGCCCAGGTGGAGAATCGCGCCGATGCGTTGTACCGCCTTGCCGAGATCCAACTCTCGAACGAAGAGACGTTGGACGACGGTGTCACCTATCTGTGTCGAGCGTTGGAGGACAGGCCGAACTACGAGCGAGCCTGTTCAATCGTCGAAGCCGCTGTGCGCAGTTTCCCGACCCACGCCGCGCTTTTGTCCCTGTATGAAGAGGTCTCCCATGCGTCGGGCAACAAGGCGATGCTGCTCGGCTACCTGGAGCAGCGCGCCCTTCGCGACGACGCCACGGTCGAGGAAATCAAATTGGCCGTCGATATCGCCACGAGCATCGGTGAGGAGTCTCGCGCTGAGAACCTGATGCAACGCGCCGTGGATGTCGGGCGGGAATCCCTCGATGGTCTCCCCTGCGTGGGCTGGGCGCTCCTCGGACTGGCCGAGAGCCGCCGTCGCGCGGGCGACGTGCGCGCCTCTTTGAACTGGCTCGCCGAGGCCGTCGACGCGGTGGACCCGCTCAAGCTTCTGACCGCGGGTGCTCAATCCGCGAAAGCCGCAGCCGAAACCGGAGAGGTCGATGTCGCGATTCGCTTCTACGAGAGGCTCGTGGAGCGCCTACGCACCTTGAGGGGCGCGTGGGAACCCCTCGTCGACCTCTATCGTCAGACCGGCGATCTGGGCAGCCTCGAACGCCTCGTCGCCGAGACCGTGGACAGTCTAGAGCTTGTAGACGAGCGCAATGCGCTCAGGCTCAAGCTGGCCTCGGCGCTGATCGAGGGTGATACGGATCCGGAGAGGGCCAGGCCCATTCTCGAAGGTGTCTTGGCCGAGGACCCGGAGAACCAGCTGGCGCAGCGGTTGCTCATTGCCCAACTCGAGAAGGCAGGCAACGTGGGCGAGGTCATCGAGCTACTCCGCAACCAGCTCATGTACGCGCAAGGCAGGGACGATATGTCGGCCATTCGCGAGATGGCGCTGCACCTGGGCAGATTGCTGCTCGAGTCGTCGCCGTCGGACGCAGCCGATATCTACCGTCAGGCACTGCATTCGCTGCCGACCGATCGCGAGTTGCTCCTCGCCCTGCTCGCCATCCTGGACGAGGAACAGGAAAAGGCCCAGCGCGCCGAGCTGCTCGAGCGTTTGGTGGGCGTGCAGGAGACCGAGAGGGAAACGGTCGAAGATGCGCTCAAGGCCGCTGCCATTCTCGGGGAGCTCGGTGACGAAGAGGGGGTGTTGCGGGTGTTGCTCGCCGGTTACGGCAGGTTCCCCACCAGTGGCGAGCTGTTTGATAGGGTTAGAGACTCCTATGCAGAGCGAGGCGATGCGCAAGGACTGTGCGAGGTGCTCGTCGAGGCCGCCAATCGCAGCGAGGATGAGCGGTCCAAGGTGGCCTTGTTCAAGGAAGCCGCGCGGGTTCGCAGGGATGAGCTCTCCGATCCATCCGGCGCCATCGTTCTCCTCGATGCCGCGTGCGAAGCTGCCCCGCAAGACACGGGCTTGCTGCGTGAGATCGCCGCGTCGCTGTCGGCCCTTGGTCGCACGCAAGAGGCCATCGCCCGCATGACTCAGCTCGTCCAAGGGGCGCCGAAAGGCAGCGAGGATCGCCGCGATCTGTTGCTGGCGCGGGGACGGCTCTACCTCAAAGGTGGCGACGAGGATCTTGCCGTGGGCGATCTGGAAGAAGCCTATGCCTACGACCCGACGCTCATCGGGCCGGAGCTCACCACCGCCTATGAGCAGCAACGCGATCGCTCAGAGGGGAACCTGGCGCGCTGGAAGGAGCTAACGGCCAAGCTCGTACGTTTCCTGTCGGATCGCGGCGAGCATGGCGCCGTGCGGGCGATTTTGGCTCAGTGGATCAAAGCCGATGCACAGGACATCGAGGCCCTGTCGTGGCTGACGCGACTCGACGTCGAGTCGGAGAATTGGCACGGCGTGCTCGCCACAGGGCAACGGCTCGTGAGCTTGCTCGAAGGAGCTGCCCAAACCGAGATGGCGCTCGAGGTCGCCCAGGCTGCGGAAAAAGTGGGCGACCCGGAACAGGCCAAGGAATCCCTCGAGCTCGTGCGGCGGCAGCAGCCAGGCGACAAGCGCATTCGCGAGAGGTTAATGCCCATTTACGAGGCGGCGGGTGCGAGCGCCAACCTCGCCGAGCTTCTCGTCGAACAGGCCTCCGAGGGCTCTGGTCCAGAGGCCGCGGCCGTGTTCAAGCGCGCTGGCCAGCTTCTTCTGGATGCTGGAAAAACGGCCCGCGCTGGGGAGGTGTTCGAGCGGGCGATTGCCCTCGATCCAGAGGACGAGAACCTCGTGTTGGAAATGGTGCGCACCAAGGTCGCCAGTGGCGAGCTGAACGACGCTGAGCGACTGATCGACAAAACGCTGGCTGCTATCAAGGATCCACGGTCAACGCTCGTGGCCAAGCTCAAGCAGCAGCTCGCCAATATCGAAGGGCTCCGGGGCAACATGGAGGGCCAGCTCGCCATGCTCAAGGACGCCTATGCCTCGGATCGGAACAACGCAGATATCCTTTGCGATTTGGCAGATTTATCCGAGCGCATGGACCAGGACAACCTGGCGATCAAGGTGCTGCGAGCCATCATCTTGTTCGAGGGACCGTGCCGTATCAACCATGTGCAAGCGTACCTTCGTCAGGGGCGGATTTGGCTGAAGCAGGGAGACGAACGCAAGGCGCTTCAGTGGGCTCAGCGGGCCAAACAAGAGGCCCCTGGCGACCCGGAAGTCAAGGCGTTTCTGAGGAATCTCGGGCACGAGTAGGAGCTGCTCACATGTATTGGTTCTTGCGGAAAAGCCCGGTCAAGGACTTGCAGGAAGGCCGAGTCGCCCTCGTCGAGGGCAGGGTGGTCGCGGGGAGCGAGATCACGGTCAATGGCTCTGGCACCTCGTGCGTGTATTACGATCGCCTCGAGGAGGCCTACGAAACTCCAGCTCGAGGGCGGGGCAGGGCGCTTTGGATACCCAAGGGTTACGAGCGTCGCTGCGCGGGATTCTTCGTCGAGGACGCCACGGGTCGAGTGTGGATTGCGCAAGGGCACGAAGGGCTCGAGGTCAACGGAGGGGCTCGGGAGCACGGACGCCTGGGAAAGAAGGGCACGCGCCGTTATACCGCGCAGCTTCTGAGGGTGGGAGACAAGGTGCGGGTCAGGGGCCTCGTGGATCGTCCCAAGGCCGCTGAGCCCACAGGCACCAAGGTGATTCGCGTCGATGCCAAGGGGCGTCTCGTCGTGAGGGTAAAAGAGAAATCTTAAACCTCCCATTTGCCTGTCTTGAACGTCTAACAATGTGGCGCGTCGAATAGGTATGAGGCCTTGGCTGGCAGCCCTTGTTTTCTGCCGGGCGCTCATCGACGGGGTCCAATTTTCGTTTATCTTTATTGGTGATCTGATCTAGGTGTCGACGGGCGTGCGAGATGGAGTCCGAGGTGGTGTCATAGACGAGAGCATGACCAATATTATCGGACGAATTATCGACGGGAAGTACCGTGTCGTCCGACTTCTCGGCGAAGGAGGAATGGCGCAGGTCTTCGAAGCTGCGCACACCACCTTGTCGCGCCGAGTCGCGGTCAAGATCTTGCGGCCTGTGCTCACGTCCACGCCTGACGCCATGAACCGCTTTCTTCTCGAGGCCAAGACCGCGGCCAAGCTCGATCATCCCAATGTCGTTCAGATTTTCGATGTCGGCGTGCAGGACGACGGCATTATCTACATCGTCATGGAGCTGCTGCGGGGGCAGACGCTCAGCAACCTCATCGAGGAAAAGGGCCGATTGAATTCCGCGCGCGTCGTGCCCATCGTGCTCCAGGTGCTGTCCGCGCTCAACGCGGCGCACTCGCTCGGCATCATTCATCGCGATCTCAAGCCAGACAACGTTTTTCTCGCTGTGGACGCCCGAATGCGCGAGGAGGTCAAGCTCCTCGACTTTGGCATCGCAAAGATACAAGGCGCCCCAGAGGAAAGCACCAAGCTGACCCGCACCGGCATGGTCATGGGCACCCCTCACTATTTGTCGCCCGAGCAAGCTCGCGGCAGCAAGGACGTGGACGCGCGGATCGATATTTGGGCCGTGGGCATCATGATGTACGAAATGCTCTCTGGCAATGTCGCGTTTGACGGCACGAGCTACAACGAAGTGCTGGGCAACATCCTCATGGAGCAGGCCGCTCCCTTGCGGGAGATCGTGCCGAGCGTTCCAGAGGAAATCGCGGCCGTCGTCGACAAGGCCATGGCCAAGGATCGCGAGCTGCGCTATCCGACCGTGGCTCGAATGATTCGCGATCTCATGCCGATTCACGACCGCGGCGGCTACGAGATGATGAGCACGTTGGTTTCCGATGCACTGCACCACACGGTTCCAGCGACTCCGCCCTCTGGAACGAGCTCTGCGATTTCGGAGCTGCCGGCGGTGCTCAGCCTCACGCCAGCCCCCGGGGGCGAGAGCTTCGAAGAGCTCGATACGCTGATTTCTCCGAAATACGGCCGCTTTCGTATGCCTTTCGTGGCGTGGATAGGCCTCGGCGCAGTGGCCTTCGTGCTCGCCGTCGTGACTTTGGTGGTGATGCTCGCGTCAGAAGACCCAAAACAAAACGCAGGCACCGATGCCTCGCCCGACACCGCCGCGGTATTGGCGAGGGCCTCGTCCGAGCCGGCCGCCACGCAAGAAGAAAGCGCACAGGACAGCGAGCCGCCGAGCGAGGTGCACATCGGGGTCGAGGGGCTTCCAGGGGGCGCGCAGGTCTACATCGCGGGAAAGCAAATGCCCTTGCCCCTCACGTTGCCGTACTCCACGCAACCGGTCATACTCAAGGTACAAGCAAGGGGCTACGAGGCGTTCGAAAAGGCCATCGTGCCCAACGTGGATCAGGCATTGACCGTGGACATGGTGAAGAAGTCGATTTCGTCCAGGGAGAGCAGAGGAGGCGCGGGCGAAGGACCGAAGAGCTCTGGGACGACCAAAGGCCAAGGGACCAAAGCGAAAAGCGGTAAGGTCTGGGCCAAGAACCCGTTCGGAGATTGACGATGCACAAACCGGCTCTCTTGCTGTTAGCGATTTCCGTGTTCCTGGCATGGCCGACAAGGGCCGAGGATACGGGCGTGAAGGGCGACCCTGTCGACGAGGCCAAGGTCGAGTTGCCCCCAGATTGCCCAGTGGGCTCGGTGGAAGGGGCGAGCGCGCGCAGGGCCGCGGGCAAGTGGTTCGCCCAGGGCGAGTTGCTCGTTTCCGAAGAAAAATTCGTCGAGGCCGTGGCCGCGTTCATGTGCTCGTTCAAGCTCGTGCAGCACCCCAACACCCTGTTCAACACAGCCCAAGCGGCGATGCTGCTGGGCGATACGCCACTGGCGCTGAGCATGTTGCGGCGGTACATCCGAGAAGCTCCCAATGGTCCCATGGCGAGCGACGTGCAGCAGCGCATCGCCGATCTCGAGAAGAGGGTCCAAACGAGCCAGGAACCGCCCCCTCCGGTGGAAGAGCCCGAACCCGAGGTCACGCCTCCGCCGACTCCTCCTCCTCCTCCTGTTGCGCCGCCGCTGCTGCCGCCGGCAAAGCGCACCTGGCAGAGGCCCCTCGGCATCGCCGCGATCGGCTTGGCCGGGGCAGGGGCTGTGACCGGCGTGCTGCTCCACGCTTTGGCTGGCGTGGCCCAACGCGAGGGCAAGGACACGAGCGACTTCCAAGTTTTCGAGGAGCAAAAAGACAAGATGAACGGGCTGCAGACAGGCGCCTTCGTATGTTACGGGGTGGCGGCTGCCGCTACGGTGGCCGGCGTGATTCTTTTGATAAGGGACGATACGGAGAAACCAGACAGAACCATCACGGTCACGCCCTCGGCAAACGGGGTCGCCCTATCCTGGGAGTTTTGATGCGCAGTCGAACTCAAACGTCTGCATGGCTTCTTGCGTTGGGCTCGGCGTTGCTGTGCTCGGCGTGCTCCCTGAGCCCGTCTCAAGGCCAATTTGCCTGCCAGACAGAAGCAGATTGTCCGAGGGGCTGGGAGTGTCGCGGAGGTTACTGCTATTCGGGTTCCGAGCCCATTCCCACCGATAGCCACACCGACACGGACACGGGCTCTGAAACCCAGTCGACCGCTGGCACCGATACGGGAACAGGGACCGGCAGCGACACGAGCACCACCGATACCGGAACAGGGACCGGCAGCGACACGCTCACCACCGATACGGGAACAGGCACAGGCACTGGCACAGGCACCGGAACCGACACCGGCACCATCAGCGACACGGACACGTTCCCCCCGGACGGTTGGCTCGAATGCAAAGTCGTTCGTGTGACCAACACCACCGCGACCTCGCAGTCCGGTTTCCCCGTGCCGGTGAGATTCAACACCGGGAGCCATGGCGCGATTTATAGCGTCGCTCGGAGCGATGGGGCGGACCTGCGGTTCTTCGCGAGCGATCGAATCACGGCGCTCCCGCATGAAATCGAGGTATGGAATCCGTCGGGGAGCTCGGTGGTTTGGGTTCGTGTTCCGGTGCTGTTGGCTTCGCCAGGGACCACCGATTTCTATCTGTGCTACGGAAATTTGAGTGCGGCCGATACCCAAAACCCCTCGGTGGTTTGGACCGCTTATAGTGGAGTCTGGCACCTTGCCGAACAAAGTGGGACTGTCGCCGTCGACTCAAAGAACGGTTTCGACGGCGAGTACCTCGGCTCCCCAGGTTTCGGAAGCGCTGGGCCCATGGGTGACCTTGCCGTGGCTTTCGGCACAGACCAGGCCATCGATCTCGGTGACCTCTCCCTGGCCGGGACAACGCTCACAGTGGAGGCGTTGGTCGATGTCGGCGACTGCCCCAACACTGCACGCAAGCGAATTTTTGCCAGAGCCGACGAAGGTGCGACGTTCGACCAACACGAAGTGAGGCTGAGCATCGCGTACAACAACCCGGCCAAGTGCCAGGTTGAGTTGGGGGTGCGATCGGACGCTGGAGTCTCAGCGTCGCTCGTCGGCGGGAGCTTCAACACCAATCCTGGATGGATGCATGTCGCCGCGGTGTTCGGTAGCGGCACCGTGAGGCTTTATGTCAATGGCGTCGAGCAGGCACAGGCGGCTCTCGCGGGTTCGCTGCTCAATAGCCCCACGGCCAAGGCATCATGGGCCGCGAGCCTTTTGCCGGCGGTGTCGAGCCCGTTCAATGACCCCATCGCCGAGGCGCGCATCAGCCATAGCGCGCTCTCGGCCAACTGGATCGCGGCGCAGAACGCGGCCATGCGCACATCGACCTTTGTCCAAATTCTAGACCCATGACCAACTCCATCCCCAAGACCCTGAAGTCATTGCTGGGCGTTTCCATCCCGTGCCCATGCGGCACCGCGCATACCGTGGACCTGCGGCACGCCTTGGTCGAAAGAAGCGCCTTGGCCCTTCTGGTCCCTGTGGTGCGCTCCTGTGATTTGGGCAAGCGCGTCACCGTGGTGGTCGATCGCGTGACGCATCCCTTGTGTGGCGAGCGCGTTGCCCAGGATCTGAAGGCCGCTGGCTGGGACGTCCTCCTGTTCGAGGTGCGCGACGGCGAAGGCGGTAGGCCCCATGCCACGGAACAAAACGTCGAGTTCGTGCGCGCGGCGCTTTTGGGCCGGGACTTTGCCATTGCCGTGGGCGCAGGCACAATCAACGATTTGGTCAAGCTCGCGTCGTTCCACTGCGGTATTCCGTACTTGGTCGTGCCCACCGCGCCCTCGATGAATGGATATGCGTCGGGTATCGCCGCAATCCTCTCTCGCGGTGTCAAGCGCACGGTGACGTGCCATCAACCCATTGGCATGGTCGCCGATCTCGACATCATCACAGCAGCCCCCCGCCATCTCATCTGCGCGGGTCTGGGCGATCTCGAGTCCAAGCCCACGGCCACGGCTGACTACAGGCTTTCGGCGCGGTTGCGCGGCGAAGCCTATTGCGCTGTTCCCGAGCAGGTGGTGCTCGACGCCGAGAGGCGAGTCGCGGACGCCGCGGTGGAGATCGGCCAGGGAGATCCCCAGGCCATCGCCGTGCTCTTCGAAGCCCTGGTGCTCTCGGGCATCTCCATGAAGCTCGCCGGCTCCTCCTCACCGGCCTCTGGAGGAGAGCACCTGCTCAGTCATTTCTGGGACATGCGAGCGCCCATGGAAGGTCGCGTCGAAGGGTGGCACGGCGCGCAGGTCGGAGTGGCGACTCTGGTCACCGCGGCGCTCTTCGAGGAGTTGTCCCTGCTCGACCCCGAGAGCATCGACTTCGAAGCTTTGCAGAGCACTCGTCCAAACCTTGCCGCACAACGCGACGGCGCCTTGTCCCGATGGGCCGAGCACGGCAAAGAAGTGGCGGGCGAGGTCGAGGCCAAGTACTTGAACGACGAGGCTCAATCGACCCTGCTACGCGAGGTGCGCGATACGTGGCCGCAGCTTTGGCAGAGCCTGTCCGACGTGCTGCGACCATCGGCCACAATTCATGGCATCCTAAGGAGCGCAGGGGCGCCCACGACCATGGCGCAACTGGGTCTAGAGCGTTCCCATCTCGTCGAAGCCCTGCGACATGCTCGGGAAATCCGTCGTCGCTTCACGGTCTTGGACCTCGCCTTTGACCTCGGCGTGGCCAGCCTGCTCGAGCCTCGGGTGCTGTCCCGCAGCGCCGTGCTCGACTGAAACCACCCAAGGTGCCTTTCGGTTGATATTCC
>JALOQD010000415.1 GCA_025453525.1 Myxococcota bacterium | reverse complement strand
GACGACGAAGGACTGGCAGCGCCAATTCGAGGAGGAGTGACGCCTGAATCGCCGATGAGGGCCGGTTTCACCCATCATTGTGAGGTTGAAACGGTACTACACGCCGATGAAGAGGCGGTTGCCGAAGTTCCGCTCGAGACGGGCCTCGAAGATCTTCGAGGCCGAGGTCTCGATGTCGTACTCGACGCGTTTGAACTGAAACAGGCGCGTTTCGGTGTCGTAGACGGTGTAGCTGGCGCGATTGTCGTAGTCCCTCGGCTGGCCGACAGAGCCCACGGAAATGATGTACCTGCGATCCGGGGCGATAGTAAACCGTTTGTGGGAGATCTCCTCCACCGCTGTCTCGGTCAGGGCGAACACGCGGCACAGGTGGGAGTGTCCGATGAACGTCATGTGATCGAGGCTGCGGTAGAAGGGCAGTAGGCCATAGGCCTGCTCCGGGGCAAAGATATATTCAAACTCTTCTTCGTTGACGGGCGAGCCGTGGCACACCTTGATGCCCAGGTCTGGGTAGCGGCGGTGGTAGGGTAGGGCTTTGAGCCAATTCATGTTGTCTTCGCTCAAGAGCACGGCATGCATATCCAGGACCTTGCGGGCAGCGTCGTAATAATAGGAGTAGTCCATGTGACCGGCGACGGCTGCGTCATTCTCGCTCGAATGCCGCTACGACCGCCATCAGGGCTTCCAGGTTGGCGTGAATATCGCTGAAGATCCCTATCCGCATTCGACTCCCTTGCTTTCAAATCAATTTTCGATATTTAGATCCGCAATTGCGAATTGTCCACCGTTGTAGAGCTCATATACCGGCTTTTACTTTTGATAGTACCTCTTGGAGCTTCGAATCGTTCGTCCGTCCGGCTCTTGCCACCTGTTGCTGGATGGCGTGAATAACCTCTGGGTGGACTGCGATTCTGTCTGCATGAGCTCTTCTAAGCAGGTCGCTCCAATTGTCCACCGCGGCATCGTCCGAGATGTTCGCATCGTCACGCACCAAGGCGGCGAATCGGTCGATCAACCGCCGCGAGAGTTCCTTTCGGGAGCTGGCGAGGCCGAGGGTGAGCGCCCGCGCCACGAGGGGATCCGGGACGCAGGCGCCAAAGGACACGGCCTGCTCGAGACTGCGCCGGACCAGCTCCTCGAAAGTATCGAGAGGGAAGGAGCGTACAAAAATGAGGTAGTTGTATCGCTCGTCCTCGAACCATTCGGAGACGAGCCGAACGAAGTGCGTCGCGTCACCGAAGGTGTGCGCCGGCCGATAGTCAAAGAGCTGTGACGGCACGGCCACGTTGCCATGAGGCTTCTTGAGCCTGGCAAATCTTTCGGCTGCCCGATCGAAGGGTCGATCATCGGGCGAGTGATCGGCGAGCATCGTGGCTGCGCGGTCCAGCACCACCGACACATTGGACTCCCGGTGGCCGCCGAGCTCGAGGAGCAGGGGTTCGTAGCGGCTCGAGATGTAGAGCTGCACATGGCCTTGATAGCGGCGCTGCAGAGTCGTGGCAATGGCGCGCTGCTCGGGTCGAGTCAGATCGAGGAGCCACGTCAGGGTTTCTGGCTCAGCGGCGCGGCCGTCGTCCACCAAGGTCAGGGTGACGAGCGGGAAGGATCCGATTTCGAAGAGCTGAAACCACAGATCGGCGCGGCCGACCGAATATTTGGCCAGAACTACTCCATCGACCTTGTGGCTCAGGTGCACGCGGCCTTGGTCGAGTCGGATGTTCGAGTCCTCGATGCCTGTAGGGCCCGGGGATTGAACGGCGCTGGTGGACCCTGCCTCTGATTCCTCCGTTTCCTCGACCAGATCCGCTGGCTCAGAGAGGAACTCCAGAGCGTCGTCCTTCTCATCCTCGTCATTGATGGGATGGTCCTTCGCTTCTCTCTGGTCGAATTTGCGTTGACCTTCGTGGTGGCCCCCCTCGATAGAATCGTCGGCCAACCAGTCGTCGTGGCTATCGTGCTCCGCGTGCTGGTCGACAGGACTCTCCAAGTCCTTGGGCTCGCTCGATCGGAGCCTTGCCCCGGCCTCCTCGTTCACCAGATCGGCGAAGGCCGCATGGATCTCCGACGTTCCAGAAACCGGCATCTTGTCTCGTTTGGGACCGTGGTCGACGCGGCCCACCCCCACCTCTGCCCGTGAGCTCAAGAGACGCTCGGGTTGTGAGCTGAAGTCCGGGCTGCGAAAACTACTCGAGCTTCCCATCCAGCGTCGCAGCTCTGACCTGCCGCATAGAAGAATCGGCGTTTCGAAGTACTCTGGGGTGGCTGTGGGATCCAGCGAGGCGATGTGCTCGAGGGTGAGAGCCAGTAGCGCGATCCGCCGATGGCTCAGGGACTCCGGGACGTATAGGGCAAAGCGACGGGCCTCGGGATCGTGAACGCCCACTGGCTCGGCCAAGCGGCAAAGGGCGTGGCAAGCCGGGCACTCGCGCTCTTGGACTCCCTTGTCCAACAACTCGGCGAGCAGGGCTCGATCCCGCAAAAGGCTGACTGTGGTGATGAGCTCGGCCGAGAAACGGTGGCCCGAGGGACAACGACAACCCACAGCCTCACGCCGGGTTTCCAGTCCCACCCATCGGCCACCGCTCATGCTCGCTAGTTCAGTCATGGTGTCTTGTTTCTTGTAATTCAATGTAGATTTAGCACGAGAAAGCGGACCCAACAAACGCTCGGGTGGGACTTCGCGGCTCTTATCTATCTTTGTCGTAAAGAGTCAGCACTTGACATTACCCTGCGCTCCTCGCAGGCTCATAACCTCAAAAGGACGGCAGAAGAGGCAGTGGCTAGGGAAAAGGGAACATGAGGGAGCTGCTAAAGTTCATCGCGTTTCTCGTGCTGATAGCCGCGTTGCTCGTCGGCGTGCTTCGGGCGTTTTTTGTTACCGTCGTCGAGACCAATAATTATTCGATGGTACCCACGCTCGTGGCTGGGGACGCTTTTTTCGTATTCACCAGGGCCAAGCTCGGACGGGGAGACGTGGCCGTGTGCTCTGATCCAGAGGAGTACGGCAGGCTCGTCGTGGGCCGGGTGATGGCCGTGCCCGGCGACAGCATTGCCATTCGCGACGACGTGGTGCGTTTCGGCAGTTGGGACGTGGAGTCCATGGCCGCGAGCGAGTTGACCTATGTGGAACAGACCGGGAACGCGAAGGTCGAGAAAAGCCTTTCGGTGTCCAGGGAGCACTTTGGCGGCAGGAACTTTACGGTGGCGCACGTCCAAGGCGGTTCGCGCCGAGACATGAAGCGCCTCGAAGTGGAAGAAGGCCTGTTCTTACTCGGCGACAACCGCAACCTCGCGCGAGACAGTCGAGACTACGGTACAGTCGATCCAGAGGAGTGTTTGGGCCGGGCGATCTTTCTTTTTGAGCCAGCGCAGAACAATGGCGGCTTAGGCTATGAACAGAGACGTTTCAAATGGATAGAGTGAGTCGGGGGATCGGTCCGGTGGGAGTGGCCGGGCTCATGGGCCTTTGCGCGGCATGCCTGTGTGACGCGGGATGGGCCGAGCCTCAGGAGACCTATCTCCATGCGGTGCGTCAGGAGTTGATTCGCCTGCAGCTCGTTCCAGAGTGCGACGACGGGCGAGGCGTGTGCGGAGTGCGCATGGCCTTGCCTGACAGCCCAGAGCAGCAGCTCGAGGTCGTCGTTCGCGTCTCGCCCGCCACGGCCACGGTGCACATGTCCATTGACGAGCTGGTCCGCGTCGAAGGCACTCGGGCCTTGACCCTGGAGCTCGCTCGCGCGCTGCTCGAGTGGGGTGCGCAGCTCGTCACCGCCAAGCTCGAGTGGAATGCGCAGCAGGCGAGCGTGCGCCTTTCGACTTTCGTCGGTACGGATTCCAATTTTGATCGAGCGGCGTTCAGGGCACAGATTCTCGCGCTTGCGCAAGCAGCGTCGGCCTTGCGACCCCGGATTCTCGCCCTCATTTCCCCTGCGGCGGATTCGGCGGGAAAGGTGCAGCCATGAATGTGACAAGCGGTTCGAGGCGCTTGGTCGAAGCGGCGCGACAGGCGGTCCGCGTGTGCCTTTGCGCCACGGATACGGATTCGGCGATGGTGTTGTTCGACGATTCCACCGACGACATTGCCGCCGCTTTTCGAACAGCCTTCGAGGAGGTCGGCGTGCCGGTTCACGACGTCAGCCTCGATGAGCTCGGTCCGCGTCCCCTGGCGACCTTGCCTCGTCAGCTGCTCGATAGGCTAGCGCGCTGCAGTGTGTCGGTCATGGCTGTGCGCGCGGTTCAGGGCGAGTTTACGCTGCGCCGGGGCGTGCTCGAGAGTGTTGCCACGACAGGTAGGCGTCACGCGCACATGCCGTCTATCACGCCAGAGCTGTTCGCCGATGGGTTATCGATGGACTACAGGAACGTGGCCGCGTTCGTGGCCAAGGTCGCGCAACGGCTGCGGGGGGCAAGGCGCGCAACGCTCATGTCCCGAGCTGGGACGGATTTGGAGATCGAGCTGGCGAGCCCTCCGACTGTAGAGGCGCTCGATGGGGTCATTCTTCCTGGCACTTGGCAGAATTTGCCCTCTGGACAAGTCACGACCGAGCCCTTGGCCACGCGCGGCGTTCTGGTCGTCGATCGCTCACTGGGAGATTGGTTCCAGCACAAGTACGATGTCGCGATGACTCCGGTCACGGTTGAGCTCGACGGCGAGCGTGTTCGCAGCGTGGGATGCGACGATGGGCGGCTGCTGCGGGATCTGCGCCTGTTTTTGGGCAGCT
>JALOQD010000414.1 GCA_025453525.1 Myxococcota bacterium | reverse complement strand
TCTTTCGAGCCGTTCACGCTCTGTGTCCGCGCCTATCCCCTGCGCCTCGCCCACGCCTTGGGCTTCGTCGGCCCGGGCATCGTCGTGCGCAGAGGGTTCGTTCACTTCCGTGTCCTTCTTCTCGAGCTTCTCGAGAACCCCAGTATAGGAGTATAGGGGACAGTAATCTTTAGTTGCCTTCGCGCAAGCTCTCTGCTAATCTCCTTGGTCACAGACTCAAGGCCAGAGCCACTGGCTCTCTGGCCGCTTCTTAAGTGGAGGCCAAACCCCATGACCAGATGCGCGCGTCTCAAAGCCGAAAGTGGCGGCGCCTTCTATCATCTCTAATGCCGCGTGGCCGGCCGGGCAGACGAGTACCCTCTCGAGGAAGAGCGGTGCCGACGCAAGCTGGTGGAGCTGTTTCGCTTCTTCGCCAAAGTCTATCCGTGTGAGGTCGCGGGCTTCTGCGTCATGGGCAACCACTATCATCTCGTTGTGGCGTTCAAGGAATATCAAAAGCTGTCCCGGGACGAGCTGTACGAGCTCGCCTCGCTGCTCTACCCAAAGCCCGTTCTCGACGGGTGGCGCAAGGCCAAATGGGAGCGCTTCAATAAGCGGGTCTTTGACGTCTCTGAGCTCATGCGCAACCTCCAGGCCTCCTTTGCCCGCTGGTTCAACCAGGCCTTTGCCCGCAAGGGCCGCCTGTGGGGCGACCGGTTCAAGAGCACGCTTCTCGAGGACGACAAAGCCCTGCTCGACTGCCTCATGTACGTGGAACTCAACCCCGTGCGCGCCGGCATGGTGGAGCGCCCCGAGGAGTACCAGGGTGCCTCGTTGTACTACCGAGAGATGGGCGACGATCGCTGGATGATCCCGCTGACCCGGCTCACCGGCCGCGCCAAGCGCAAGGACGCTCTCATCGACTACCGGGCCCGAACGTACTACCGCGGCAATGTCCCTTCCAAGGACAAGCAGCGGGCCATCCCGGACCGGATCATCCGCGAAGAGGAGGCTCGAGGTTTTGCTTCTCAAGGTCTGTTCCGAAAACGCCTGCGCTACTACGTGGACGGCCTTGTGGTGGGCGGCGAGGAGTTCGTGCGCGGTTATCTGGAGCGCCTGCGAGACAGCGGTCATTACGAGCGCCGCTGCAACCCCATCGCCCAAGAAGGCGGATTTGTCATGACCCTGCGGGAGCAACGAAGCGTCGCGTAAAATAGCGCCAGGCCAGCAGTTCGTCGTCCGACAGCATAACGAACGCCGCCTGAGCAGAAAACCCAGCGCCATTCATCCGTCCGACAATCGTCCCGACTGCCTTGCCAGCGACGCGAAAGGCGGGTTGAGGGGTCGCGCTCATGCGGAACCGAAATCCTACTGCTTAGGCAAATGCTTTGAGGATTATTTAATTACTGTCCCCTGAATCCCCTGAATCCTGTCCCCTGAATCCCCTGAATCGGTGTTCACGATGAAGCGATATCGGCGTTCACGATGGGGCGATATCCGCATCTGGATCTCTAGCACCAAGTTTGGGGCTTTGGTTCCATTCTCTTCAGGGCCTTCTTTTTGAACCCGTTTTCAATTGTCATTGCGTAATGGACGAGTGGTGCTTTGATTTATGGGCATGGGAAGAATACGAGCATGGATAGTTTGGGTGCTTGGGGGGTTCATGTGCTTTTCGGTGATGTCGTGTGGAAGAATATTTTATGAGCTTTTAAGTGATTCAGATATTCCAGACACGGGTACAGGCTCTGAAACCTCCTCGATTGGCACGAGCACCGATACATCGACCCAGAGCGAGACGGGATGGGATACATCGACCGATCTTCAGTGCTCGGGCCGGCCGGACTTCACTGCCTGTGAAGTCGTGACAGCGCCGGATCGCTCTTACGACATCTGTGTGTCGGGAATTTGTGTCTCTCCTGGCTGCGGCACAGCCGAGTGCAACACGCCTGGTCCGCATTTCCCGTTGCCAGACACGAACCAGCGCCAGTGCTACAACAACAGCGGCCCCATGACTTGCCCGACTCCCGGTCAGAACTTTTCCTTTTATGGCCAAGACGCCCAGTATGGCTGGGACAGGAGCCATTTGGAGAGCGAGAGATACACGCGCACCACGCCCGTGGCCGGTCAATCCATTGTTGAGGACACCGTGTCCGGTCTCGTGTGGCAGGGGTGCGCGGTGGGGCTGTCGGGATCGAGCTGCTCCACGGGAAGCGCCACCACGCACACCTGGAGCCAGGCCCTCGCCTACTGCGACAGCCTCAACTGGGGCGGCCAAACGGACTGGCGGCTACCTGACCCCTACGAGCTCGCGTCCATCGTGGACAGTGGTAGGCACAGCCCAGCCATCGATCCAGCCGCATTTCCCGGTACGCCAAGTAGCTGGTTCTGGTCGTCGTCGTCCGTCCCGTTCAGTTCGTCCGTCGCGTGGCTCGTGATCTTCGACAACGGCTACGTCCTCAGCGGCGACAAGATGTTCGTTAGCCGGGTTCGTTGTGTGCGTTTGGGACCGTTCGAAAGTCGGCGCTTTGAGCCTTTGAACCTTTCTAGCGACCGGGTGGTGAAAGACAGCTTGACCGGCCTTGAGTGGCAGGGCTGCGCCGCGGGACTGACCGGCGACTTGTGCGAGACCGGGAGCGCCACGGAGATGACCTGGCAGCAGGCCCTTTCCTACTGCGAGGGTCTCTCCCATGGCGGCCACACGGATTGGACTCTGCCCAACCGTACGGAGCTGCAGTCGATCTTGGACCTGCGGCTTCATTTTCCTCCAAGGATTGATGCCGTGGCGTTCCCTGGTACGCCAAGTAGCTGGTTCTGGTCGTCGTCGTCCGACGTGTCCAGTTCGTTGCCCGCCGCAGCGTGGGACGTGGAATTCGGCGCCGGATTCGTGTCCTTCAGTGACAAGAACTATGCAAAGCCTGCGCGCTGTGTGCGCGGTCGTGTCGGACCGTAGGATATCAAAAGCAACAGGGTGCGTTCGTCTCCTATGAAACGACATCGAGCAACGCCCCCCCCACCGCTTTCATCTCATCCCATTCTTCTGGTCCGAAAGCTCGTAGGGGCGTTGAGCCCGTCAATGCTCGCCGCCCCGCCTAGCCTTCACAGGGATGGTGAAAGAGGCCGACTTGCTCAAAGCTGGGAACGGCGTGTTGACAGCGACCCTCGTGAGGCACTTGCCCAAGGGGGTCGAGGCGAGGCTGGCCGGGGAAAGCGAGGCGCTTTGAACGCGGCCGTCAGGCGCGATTTCAAAACGAAAGGTGATCTCCGGTGCTCCTTTGAGCTCGAGTGCATGACTCTCGAAACACTGCCGAATCTTGCCTTCTTGCTTCTTGAAAGCGCGCGTCAATTTCGACACTTCCTTTGAAGCGCGCCTCCCAGGTGGGTTGTCCCCATTTTCGCGTCCGGCACCCACAGCGTTGCCGACAGGCTCGGGGGCCGCTTCTTTCGAGGCCTGCGCGCCAGAAGTATCGAGTGGCTTTTGCTTTTCACTCTCCTTTTCGGCTTTCCCTGACTCGACGTCGTTCGCAGGGCTCGGATCGACCACCGGACTTTGCACGATGAGGATCTTTGTCTCGGGTTGAGGCACCCTACGGGAGAGTGCGATCGTAACACCGACGGCCACGACTACAACCGCGAGGACCAAGGCACCGAGCCAAACGCCCTTGGAAACGCCGGTTTTTTGGATCTGTGCCACCTGGGAGATGGCGTCGCCCTCCCGCTCGTGGGGGAAGTCACCTTGAACCCCTGCAAGCTGCTTGCGCTCCGCAGGCCTCAGCTCCCTCGTAACCGACTCCTCCCTGCCTGCCGGAGCCTTTGAAGGATGGCGCCATGCCTTCTCGCGTTGTTGGAGCGACTCGACACCGAGGACGCTCGCCATCTCGTCGTTGAAATCTTCGAAAATCAACTGCTGCAACACCGTAGCCGCCTCTTGCTCCTCGAGAGGGCTCACCTTGCGCAGGTCAGCGGCGAGCTCCTGAGCGGTCTGGTAGCGTTTTTTAGGGGCCTTCTCCAAGGCTTTTTGCAAAACGCGATCTATTTGCGGGTCCACGTCCTGCCGGTATTGACTGACGTGAACCGGCTGATGGGTGAGCACGCGTCCGAG
>JALOQD010000413.1 GCA_025453525.1 Myxococcota bacterium | reverse complement strand
TCGTTGAGTTCGGAAATTCGACAATCCCCCTGGCCCCCTTTGTTCAAAGGGGGAAATCGCCATTCCGACCCGACTTTTTTGAGTTGACTGAGCACTAGCTCAGCTTCCCAGCCCCCTGTTCCCATTGGCGAGCCCCCAGTTGTTTTTCGCCGTCCGCAAAGCCTTTGCGATGTACTTGGAGGATCGGGTTCCAAAAAAGGAAGAGGAGGTCGGCGATGACAACGAAGAGGAGGTCGGCGATGACATGGTCGGTTCGGGAAAAATCAGTGCTGCTTGCCGCGCTTTTGGGCAGCGCGTTCGGCGCGTGCAGTCCCCAGCCTCCGGGCATTGACTCCGGGCCAGGTGGAGGCAGCTCGCAGGCAGAGTCGACCGAAGGGACCGGTGGGGCGCCGGACAACTTGGAATGGAGTGAGGACTTCACTCCCGTTGCCGACTGGGGCTCCAAAGGCGATCCCAACGCACCGGGGGGCAGCGAGGGCGGCAGCGAGGGCGACTCGGGGTACAAGAAGGTGATGTTCCGCTGCCTGATCTGCGACGGAGCGCCGAGCGGCAACCCGTTCATGATTTCGGCGACCCCGCCGCCTGACGTTGACGAAGGACGCGCGGAGCCGGAGGCGGACGTCGGCGCGCCGACTGTCGAGTACTTGTCGGCCGATGACTCCAACTCCCAGTCGTCGCCGGTCCTCATACGGAGTTTGATCATGAACGACATGGTCGTCACGGGCGACATGGTACGCATCTGGGAGTTCCTCAACTACTACAACTTCGAGTACGGCTCGCCAGGGCAAGCCTCGTTGACCGTGACGCAGCAACTCCGACCGATCGACCTCTCTGAGGGGCGCTTTGCGCACCAGATTGGCGTGCAGGGGCGGCTGCTCGCGCACAGCGAGAGACCGCGATTTGGTCTCACCCTCGTGCTCGACACGTCAGGCTCGATGTCGGGCGACAAGATAGAAACCCTCAAGCATGTGTGCCGCAGCATTGCGGCCAGCCTGCGCCCAGGAGACGTGATATCGATGGTGACTTGGAACACGGAGCAAATCACGCAGCTCGAGGGCTTGGCCGTCGACGGTCCGAATGACCCGCGGTTGCTGGAGGTGATCGAGAGCCTCTCTGCAGATGGCGGCACAGACCTGCACAGTGGGCTGGTCCGGGGCTATATCTTGGCGGCGACCCACTATCTCGCACAAGGGGTGAACCGCGTGGTGCTCATCAGCGACGGCGGAGCCAATGTCGGGGTCACAGACGCGCAGCTGATCGGCTACGCAGCATCGAACGCCGAGATGCAGCAGATCTTCCTCGTCGGTGTGGGCGTGGGCTCGACCCAAGGCTACCCAGAGTACAACGACGAGTTGATGGACACGGTGACCGACCTAGGTAAGGGTGCCTCGTTGTACGTCGACTCGAAAGAGGAGGCGAAGAAGATGTTCGAGGAGCGCTTCGCCTCGACGATGGCCATCGCGGCCAGGGACGTTCGCGTCGAGCTGACCCTGCCGCCCGGGTTCTCCATCGACGAGTACTTCGGCGAGGAGCATTCCAAGGACAAGGACGAAATCGAGCCGCAGCACTTGGGTCTCGACGACGCGATGATTTATCAGGAGGCCTTGAAGACGAAGTGGCCGGAGCAGCTCTCTGGCTCGGCGGAGATCAAGATCCGAGTGACCTACACCGATGTCGGCAGCGGCGAACAGGGCGAGGTTTACACGGCCTCGACTTTGCAACAACTGGTCGACGCCCCGTGCGTGCAACTGCGCAAGGGTGACGCCATCCTCGCTTATGCCCAGGCCTTGGGACGGATCGACCGCCATGTCGCTTTGCAGCGGTATGACGACGCCTTTGCGACCTGCGAGGGCGCACGCGACGCGGTGGCGGCAGCCCAAGCTGCCCTGCTGGACCCGGACTTGGAGGAGATCGGCGGACTGCTCTCGCATTATTGTCAGAGCCTCCGCAAGAACCTGCTCAATCGGGCGGCGAAGACGAAGGTGCAGCGGCACATCGAAACGTCAGCTTTTCATTTCCTGGAGCCGTGACGCTGCCCGTAGCCGCACCCAAGCCACGAGCAGGAACACAGCAGCCGCGAGCCTCCCTGACGTGAAGGCCGCAGCCGCGACAAGGATGCCCGCGGTGTCGGACAAGCCAATGCCCATTGCCAGGACCGCGGCGATGACCGCACCTTCGATGCTCGTCCCGACGGTGATGAACCGCGTCCGGCGTTGCATGACGAACCGAGCATGCATCCAAGAGACGATCATCGAGAGCGCGGGAGTCGGAACCAGGATGAGCGCGGCTGGGACAGCCAGTCCAAGGAGCTCGGGAGTGAGATTCGAGACGTCCTCGAACCACAGCACGCCGAGCGGCGTGAGCACCACCGCTGCCATGGCCAGGGAGGAGAGGGCGCCGAGGCCGCACGCAAAATTCCCGAGCGCACGCAATGAGGCCTGCCCGCCACGGCCCAGGGTGATGACCACCTCTTGAAACGCCAGCCCCGAACAGCGGAAGATGAACCCGAACGAGCTCACGACCGGCATGACCGCGAGCGACTCGATGGGCAAGCGCCCATGCCCGAGAAAGAACGTCGTCATCGGCTGAGCAGCCATGCTTATGAGCGGGGTGAGCGCGAGCGGGGCATAGAATCTGCCGATCCCTCGGTACGACAGGGGTGCATCTTCCGCACAGGGAGCTGTCAAGAGAAGCCGCCGCACATCGCTGCGCACCCAGAGGCGTGCGGCAATGGCTTCGAACACGACCCCCGTGGACAGGGCCGCGGTGCCGACCACCGCGCCTGGAACAGCGCCAGTGAGGTAGAGCCCCAAGCCCATGAGGGCCATCGAGACCAAGCGAACGCCTGTTCCATAGGCCACGAGCTGGGTCTTGCCCGAGCTGATGAGAATCCCGTGATAGAAGCGCCGATACCCTATCGCCGCGGGCCAGGGCAGCAACATGAGAACAGCGGCATATGCGAGCTGCGCGACGCGGCTGGGCAGTGCGAGCAGGTGGAGGGTCAGCCCATCGAACACGGGCGGCAGGAGCACGGTCGCGATGAGCAGCGTCACCAATGCGTTCATGGCAAAGGAGAAATCGCGCAAGCGCTTGTAAGTCACGCGATCGCGGACGAGCGCCGTAGACGCGCTCAGCATCATGATGATCGGTGCCTCGGTGATGAACCCGATGGGAAGGGCCACGCCGTACGCCGCGAGGTTGTAAATCGGATCGGCCAGGCGCGCGATGATCGCCGCCACGAACGGACCCTCTGCCGCCATCATGAACCATGTGGCCGCGAGAGGTGACCAGAAGCGGAAGATGGAGAGTGCGCTCAGACCCTGCGCGCCCTGCAAAGGGGATAAGGCCGAGGGGGTGTGCGATGGAGCTGCCACCCGTGGCATCTTGAAGGTTTGACCAGAGGAAGAAAAGGCCCAATTCGTGCTCCCGCGCACGAAATCACCGACGCAGGAGCACGCCCGCCTTAAAATCGAACTTCGCTCAGAAAATGCCCCACGGCTGCAACGCGGGATGCCTCACTCCAAGCTTTCGCGAGGCACACCCACTGCGCGCCGGGGTCATTTTCATGTTCATTGGTGGTCGCGAAGGCGCCCATGAACGTTTGGGGGGCAATCAGGTTTCGATGCGAATGACGATGCCAGCCTCGAGGTCCAGCTCGTATTGCGCGACGCCATCGAGAGTCAGGATCGCGTTCCCATTGCCGTCCAGAGACAGTTGCGCCTTAATATCAAACGATCCTTCCTCGAAATTGTCGCCGTCGAGGCCTGTTTTTGAGAAATAGACCTTGACGTTTGCATTGCCTGTTCCAGACGTGGCTTCGAATTCCTCTGTTGGAATTTGGAAATCAAAATCGAAGTCCAGGTCAAACTGAACAACTCCAGCGGCCGCAGTGAATAAAGAATCGAATTCGGAATCAGCGGATATGACCGTGGTGCCTTTGGCGGTGATCATTGTGCTTTGCAGTCCGTCGAAAAGCCACTTGGAGTCAACATCGAGCGAAGGATTGAGCCTTCCAGATTTCCCGTAGAATCGACATGTAGATCTGTTGGACCATCGCCCAAAACGATATTTGTGGATGTTTCCAGGATTCCGTTTGCCTTGAGTTGCGCACTAATGAGAGGCGCGATGCCACGCGCGATGTCATCGTACTCCGCGGTCTTCGGCGTTCGGGTTTCCTTTTCTGAATCAGAGTCGCACGAAGTACCAATGAAAAGCACTCCACAGGCTAAAAAGAAAACGGCTGAACGAACTTGACGGTTCCAGTAGGGTTTCATAGCAGTCCTCCTTGGGTGTGCTTACGAAAGTAAGCTCTGGCTGATGCTGCAGCAAAAACGAAGCCATGATCGATTTCTTTTGATTTCAGATGGTTACGCAATCCCGAAATGGGAGTTTTCCGGCGTCCTTCGGAAAGGCGAGGACTGTTTGAGTTGGATAATTCGATGTTCGAGTTCCGCAGCCTTGGAGAAGGATGCCGGAAAACGGAACTTTCGGGATGATAACGAGCTAATGGGGGAACGAAATCGGGGCACAAGGCGGATTGGATATGGATCGTCCGACGCTCTTATTCGTTCATCTCATAGATATACACAGCCCCACCGTCGTAGGTGCTGACGATAATCTCCAGCATGCCGTCGTTGTTGAGGTCTGCCATGCTGATGCCAGCCTGGCCGACCTTGCCGTCACTGCCGTCGTCCACGATATAGGTCTCGAACACAGCCGGGGCCGTTTGCTTGACGAGGTAAATGGTCGGATCTCCATCTCCAGAGACCGCGATGTCCACCAGTCCATCGCCATCGATATCGCCGTGAGCGATGACGCCTGGAGCGCCGGAATACTTGACGTCGACGGAATCGTAAACATCCGAGATGATTCGCTCAGGCCAGATATTTCGCACATTCGTGGGAATCTCTAAGGCATACAGGGCTTCGGGCACCCACTCGGGGTTCATGTCGAGGTTGGTGTGGTTGGCGCCAATCGCCCCGAGTCGACCGTCGTCCATCAGGTTTTCGATGAGGGCGATCTGGATGGATGGCCCGGCGTTTTCATTGATGACGTGCTTGGCCCACACCCCATTGGGATTGGCGAAGTTCGGCAGGGAGACCTGTTCGAACCAGACAAAAGACGCCGGCGTCTTGCCCAGAGCCTGGTCCTCCAGATATCCGAAGTACTGCGCGCTGAAGATGTCGAGCAGACCGTCGTGGTCGATATCGTAAAGGACAGGGAGCCCACCGCCGCCCTGACCGATGAGGCGGGCTGTCTTCTCGAAGCGATCTGTAGAAGTGTTGCCCTTGAACCACACGGTCTTGGCCCAAACCTCGCCGCCGGTGTTTTTCATTTCTCCCACAGTGATGATGTCTTTGATGCCGTCTTTATCGACATCAACAAAGAGAACTTTATGATAAAAACTGTGTGTGTTGCTTTTCTTGTAAGGCACGATTTCATGACGCTTCCAACCGATCCAGGTCTTTTCGTACCAACCTAGGCCCCATTTTCCCAGGTAGATGGGATTGGCTGCGCAAGGAATGAATCCCGACGGCGCAAAGAGGTCCATATCTCCGTCGCCATCGATGTCTTCTCCACTCACTTCATTGGGGAAACACAGACATTCAAATATGGAGAGAACTTTCTCTCCTCGCCAGGCGCTCTCCCCAAAGCGGCCCGTGCCTTTGTTGTAGAAAATGCGAATGTCCCCTTTCATCGTCAGCTTTTCCCCAAAGGCGGTCACGACGAGGTCGTCGAGACCATCGGCATTCACGTCGAGAACCCTATTGTAGGCTGCGCCTTTCACACCGTCGGCAACCGTCCATCGTTGAAACGTGATCTCGTCGCCGGTCTCCACTGGGTTGTTGCTTTGGCAAAGGGTCGGGAAGATCTTGCACAAATTCAGCTCGAGCTTTTTTGCCATAACGGCTTGAGATTCTTGTGAAAAAGTTGTCGTCAGAAGGACGGCCAAAGGAATTGCCAACATCGTTTTCATTTGTCTCTCCTCAAAAAACGCACCTTGTAAAAAGTTCTTGGCTTTCAAGAACACCCGACTCGATTGTTGAAAACATTAAATACGCCAAAGCGCAGAGTCAATCGCTCCCGTGCGCGCCAGGGGCTAAAATATCTAAATATTTTCAAAATGTTAACATCGGTAAAAAATACCTTTGGAGCTAAACCGCCAACCTCTCTCTGGCGCCGCTTCATCGGTGATCACCTAAGGCGTCCAACATTTTAAAATTGTTGAAAAAGAGCGGGGCTTCTGTTCTCTTGTATGCGCAAACAATCCAAGTGAAAGAAGGC
>JALOQD010000412.1 GCA_025453525.1 Myxococcota bacterium | reverse complement strand
GATTCACCAGCCATTCGCACGCACCGCGCCATGGTGCTCGAGCTCATTCTAGCGCAGGCGCCTCATTCCAAGACCGTACAGGGGCTTGCGGCCCAATACGGCGTCGACGTATCTCGTTTTACGCGACCGACAGATGAGCAGGTCAAGCCAGGCTCCTGCATCATGTGCAGCCTGTGTGTTCGCACATGCGAGGCTGTTGGGCCTGCGGCGATCACCACCGTGAACCGCGGCACCAAGAAGGCCGTGGACGGTCCGCCCACGGGCGTCGAGTCGTGCATCGGTTGCGGCAGCTGCGCTCGCGTCTGCCCCACGGATCACATCGTCATGAAGGACACGCGCAAGTCGCGCATCATCTGGAACCGGGAGTTTCCGCTCGTCGCGTGCGACCTTTGCGGTGCTCCGGTCGTTACCGAGTCGTACAAGGAGTTCGCGGTCAACCGTCGCGCTCTGCCGGCCGACTACTACACCACCTGTGAGGACTGCAAGCGCAAGAGCCGCGCCGAGCGGTTCGCCACGGTCGGCGCGTAATGGAGGCACGAAACATGGACAACACCTACGTGCTCATCCCCCGCAACTGCACCGGATGCCGGACCTGCGAGCTCGCTTGCGCCATGGTCAAAGGCGAAGGCGGCAAACTGGGCAAGTCCCGTATCCGCATACACAACGTCGGCAAAGACCGCTACATGCAGATGAACTGCCTGCAGTGCGTGGAGGCAGCCTGTGTCAAGGTTTGCCCCGTATCGGCTCTTTGTCGCAACGAGGCAACGGGCGCCATCGAAGTGAATGGCGCGCGCTGTATCCACTGCTCCCTGTGCGCGGTGGCCTGTCCGTTCGGCCACATGCATTTCGATGAGACGTCAAAGGTGCCCCAGAAGTGCGATCTGTGCGGCGGCGATCCGGCCTGCGCCAAATTTTGCCCTCACCAAGCCTTGGAGGTGCGCTGATGAACGACATCATCAAGAAGATCTCCAGTAATCTACGCGTGGCCGATGGCCGTTGTCCCAAGGGGCACTCGGTCATGACCCAAAAGAGGAAATTCGACGGGCAAGCTGCCATCGCCCTTCAGGTCGCCGTGGGCGGTCGCAGCGGCACCATCTACCTCAACTCTTTTTACGGTCGGTTCGAGTACGACAGCGAGATTCCCCTTTCCGACAAGGACATCGTGAACCTCACCTGTCCCGAATGCGGCGTGTCCCTGCACATCGAGACGATCTGCAAGTTCTGCAACGTGCAGATGTTCGCCGTGCACTTGCCGGACGGCGGTCAGGTCGAGGCCTGTCCTGTCGTGGGCTGCCGCAATCACTCCCTCAAGATCGTCGACCTGGACGCGCAGCTCGCCCGGATGTACGTCGACGAGACCAAGTTCCAGATGTGACGAAGCCTTTGGGGAAAAGCGCTCCCAGCCTTGCGCTCAACGTGAATCCTGACACCTGTGCGCGATGTCTCATGTGCGAGCGTGCTTGCCCGTCTGGCGTGTTCGCTTTCGACGGCGGACACAAGCCCGTGGTGCGCTATGCCGGGCGCTGCATTTCGTGCGGTCACTGCGTGGCCATCTGCCCGCACGGTGCGTTTACGCACAGCGGACTACTGCCCGAAAAGTTCTCGGCTCTTCCAGAGCAGGACACAACCTTTGAGGCTCTGGCAAGCACCTTTGCCAAGCGGCGGTCCTGCCGGCTTTTTGCCACAGAGGCGATCGAGAAGCACACCCTCGAAAAGCTCATCGATGCCACCAGGCACGCGCCCACTTCAACGAACGCTCAGAACGTCAAGCATCTGGTGCTCACGAGCCAAGCGGATATCGACACCCTCGCCCAGGCCACCGCGCGCTACTACCTGAGGCTCATGCGCCAGCTCGAGAACCCGATTACGCGCACGGCCATAGCCGCGGTCGTGGGCAAGCGCATCGTCGAGGCCTACCGCTATCGCATGCCAGCCATCGTAGAGATGTTCGAAAAACAAACGGCAGGGCAGGATCCGCTGTTTCGAGGCGCCACGGCTGTGCTCGTGCTCTACGCGCCAGGGATGCCCCATATTGCCAGCGCAAGCTGCAACCTCGCCGCTGGACAGCTCCTGCTGCTCGCCCCGCCGCTGGGACTCGGCGCGTTCTACAACGGGTACGCGCTGACCGCCTTGGTCAGAGACAAGAGCGCCCGCAACGCCCTCCACATTCCCGCGTCGTGCACGCCCGGAGCCGTCATTGCGCTGGGCAAGCAAGCGGCAGTGTTTCATCGCTTGCCACCGCGTAATGCCAGACGGATCATTTGGGGGCTTTCCTAAAGAGCTCATGCCTCGATAGGCGCTCCCCTAATCAGGGTGCGAAAACCGTCGCCTTGGTCAGCGAAGAATAGCTTTGGGGGCCGTGTGAGGCGCGGGCAGGAGCGGCTGGCGCAGGGCATTGTGGATGGCCAGGCGAATGCGCGACTTGTCCAATACCGGGACAGGAGAAAGCCGTAGGGCATCACTGCGCTTCGCAACAGCCACTCGACTGCGCAGGTACAACGGCTTGCCGTCGTCGTCGCGGATGAACGTGACGAGCATGGGCTGGGCATCGACGTACAGAATGAAGCTGTCCGGCGCCAGTGGCTCGAGCGCTGGAGTGTACTCCACGCCCATGTCGTCCAAGATTGGGATCGCGACCGAGAGAGTGTCTTGCGAGGCCGTGACCGTGATCGCCCCCATTGCGAAGGGGTCGACGTAGAGCCCAGCGAGCTCTGGGTAGGTGGTGGGATCGACCGAGAGATCCGGGGGCTGGCTCGGTACAGGCAAGTCCGCGAGGGTTTCAATGGTCTGAACGAGTGTGCCTTCGAAGTACGCTCCATCGGTGCTCGCCAGGGTGACAAGGCCAATATCGAGCTCTGGCGCGTAGGTGATATTGGCTGAGTAACCGGGGATGGCGCCGCCGTGGGTGATGAGCGTGATGTCGTAGTATCCTCTGAATAGCGTGATGCCCCGTTGCAACATCAGGCCGTATCCATAGCTGATGAGGTCTAGCTTCTCCTTGGTGCTCACCTTCGGAGTCTGCATGGCCTTGCGCCACTTGTCGCCCAGCACCAGGTCGTCTCCGTCCCGCAAGAACAGGACAAAGCGCGCCAAGTCGAGCACAGAGGAAAACGCATAGCCCGCAGGCCTGGCCCAAGGGTTGTCGTAGGCGTCGGGCAGGATATCAGAGTCCAGGCCGTCCACCTCGAGGAATGCGCTATTGATGCCCGTGGCCACGTTTCCGTCGGCAAGTGCCTCTTGCGGCAGGAAGAACGTGCGGTCCATGCCGAGCGGTTCGAACACGCGCTCGCGCATGAGCTGGCGATAGTCTCCTTGGCCGAGCTCTTCAACAAGCAGCCCTGCCAGGCTGAAGTTGGGGTTGGAGTAGTTGTACATGGTTCCAGAAGGAGCCATCAGATACGCCAGGTCGCCAAAGGGCCCCAGGAGGAAGTCGGCCAGGCCGTCGTCCGACTCGAAACCCTCGGGCGCGTCGACGGTCATGTAGTCGCAGATGCCGCTCGTATGGGTGAGCAGGTTCTCGACCTCGATGGACGGCGCCCATGTCTCATCGAGGGTAAACGAAAAGCCTGGAAGGTACTCGGTGAGACTCGCATCGAGATCCACTTCGCTGTCTTCGACGAGCGCAAGCAGGGCCGTGACAGTGAGCATCTTGGTCGTTGAACCGATGCGGTACAAGGTCGCCTCATCGGCTGCCGCGCCGCCTTGGGGTGAGAGCGTGCCAAACCCCGCGGCATAGGCAATGCGTCCGCCACGCACAATCGCAAGAGACGCGGCTGGGGCTCCCAAAGCCTTTCGCTCGACGTCAAAGGCCGCTGCGATTTTCAAATACTCGGGATCGATCTCTTCTCGGTCGGTGGCATCGTCCTTGGCATCGTCCTTGTCTGAGGATGGGTTGCACCCGGACAACGCGGCAAGCAAGGCTGCCCACCAGAGTTTAGAGAGGCTGGTTCTCATGGTTCCTCCTATCGCTAGGGCCGTAGTCGGTGTCGGGTCTCAGGATAAAATCCCCGTAAACCGGAAGTACATCTCAAATTGAACCAGTCTCGATCGGGATGGATCAGGGAGTGGAGCGTGGGAAGCA
>JALOQD010000411.1 GCA_025453525.1 Myxococcota bacterium | reverse complement strand
CGGGCACGTTCCCGAGGGTTTGCCGTAGCTGGCAAAGGAGATGCTCTTAATGACCTGACCGCTAGAGCAAGACAGCGAAGCGGTCGCATTCTCCACCGCGGTGACGCACTTCGAATCTCCACCGCTGCAGGTGCCTTCAGGCACTCCGCAGCCGCAAAGACCAGGCTTGGTCTTGTTCGGGTCATTCGGGCACTCATCCGTAGGCGCGCCATTGGCGGACCAGACTACGGTAGTATTCCGATAAAGGACCAACTGGCCGGCGCTGTGCAGATGCAGCTCCGTGGCGCCCGAGCCTGAGGTCTTGCTGGACCATACAGCAGTGCCCGAGGCAGTGCGCAAGACGAGATTTCCATCGCTTTGGAATTTAAAGCGGGTTGCGGACTTACCGTTGGTGCCTGATGCCCAAAGCGAGGCATTGTCAGACAAGCGCCTGAGCACGAGATTGCCGTCGCTTTGCAGATATAGGCGATGAGAACCATCGGCTGCCTGAAGATATTGGTTGATGGCCAGCTCCCCATCAGGCACGAGGTTGTTGGACGTGTGACCGGTTGAGGCCCTTTCGTCCAGTCCTGTCTCTTCCATATTATCGGTCTCGACAGAATCAATGGCCTCGCAGCCCACTAACAAAAATGCCAGAAATCCCCCAATGCACGCTCTTTTCATAAGCTTACCCATGGTACGTCCTCCTGTTTTCAATAGTTCCATCTTTTTTGAAAGAGAACCATCTGTCATTTCTTTGTTCCGAATAGAGCTTCTTTATCTCGAGGGTTCAAGAATGATGCCAGCAAGAAGCTCACCTCCGATGTGATTTCCTATGTAACAGATAAGCAATGGAATTTTAGTACTTAGGCGGTTCTGAGCTCCTATCCATTACGAATCTCGACGCAAAACAAAGCACAAGAAGTGTAACTATGTATTGCCACTTAGATCACTTCTGTCATTCCGAGTTTACGCAGTGGCGGACCGAGTGGATCCGTTTCCGCGTGAGCCCTTGGCGACGGCTCACCGGCTCAGGCAGGCCTCAGCGAGTTGTGGCTTTTTGCATCAGGGAACCTCGAGGACGAAAGTCACGGACTGCGTCAATGCTTCCTGGCCTCGACGGACCAGATCCAGCTCGAAGTTGTCGGTATTGGCGAAATCGATGACCTCATCGTGGACCGTCACGGTCAGGTCGTGGGTTCCTGCCTGTAGCTCTTCCAAAGTTGACGTGTTGAGGGATTCCCCGTCGCCGACCTTGTTTCCGTCCAGGGTCCAACTGACCAGTTGGACGGCAGGGTCAATGAGCTGAACCGATGCCGTGTCTCCAAGGCGCAGCTTCCGCGACGACGGAAACGCCGCGTCCATCGGCGCGGTCCAGGTGTACAAATCTTGGACGACATACTGACGCTGTAGTCTGTCTAAGGGATATTCAATCCCAAACATGCGTGACTGCGGAGAAGGACGCCAGACGCCTTTTCCATAGACGTAGCAGCAGCCTTCGTAGGTTCCGACCGGGCCATCGTTGTCGGGCTGCGGCGCGCCCAGCCACTCGCTCCATTTGACGCCAGTGGGATTTGTGGTGATATCGCGGCCCGAGTCGTCACCCTCGTAGATTGCGTCCTTGTATTCGTCCATCGTGCTCCAATCGGCAAAACCATGAAAGGCGTGGCCACCTTCGTGACCCATCACGTGGAAGGTCGTATCTTCGCCGCTTTTGAGAGTCGAATAGACAAAGAATGATCCCCATTGAGCCCCGTGAGCGCCTCCTGACCACATTTCCGTATTGAGAACGACAATGGTCCAGTTGCGGCCCCCTGGCAAGCCGGCCCCTGGCAAGCCATTTTGAATGGCTGCGGTGACGACCTCTCCCGTCTTCTTCCAACTGCACATGCAGTCGCAGTCGTTGCCCTCCCAATAGCAATGCTGGCCCCAGTTGGCGCACCCCACATCGCCGTCGAGAAACGTGTCGATTTCGATGCCCTCACTGCTGTTGTCTGCTCCAGACTCATTGCTGACGAGATCGACCCGCCAGACGTTGACGAACTTGGCGTAACGCTCAAAGGGCGGGTTTTTGTCGCCGAAGTAGAAGTCCACGGCGCTCTCGACGTAGGTCGCGAATTTCTGCTGCTCGCCGGCGGTGTATCCGTCCCCAAGAAAGATCATGTTGGCTCGCTTACTGGGAGGACCATTGAGGACAACGGGCACAGGGCAGAATTCCGAGCCCTTCGGGCAGGTGAAGGTCACATCGAAGGAAACCTTGCGGGCTCCGCAGTCGGAATCGACGACGCTGAGCTCGATGGTATGCGTTCCCACGGCAGGATCCTCGAAGGTGTGACGGAGGGTACCGTCCGATTCGGGCGGCGCCGTGCCGATGAGGCCGTAGAGACTGGAGCGCCACTCGACTCGAAGGTTTTCGGCCGCGTCGCGGTCGTCGTGAACCCGAGCTTCGAACACGACCGATTCATTCGTGCCGAACGTGGCGCTCTGCGCCGGGAAGACGAGCTCGACCTCTGGCAGCGCACAACCATCGGTCGAGCCGCCGGTTCCGGTGTCAGTGGACGCGCTGGGGTTCGTGTCGTTGGAGACACATCCGATGAAGCTGAACGCTGAGCTCGAAGACATCAGCAGGACAAATACGGTCGCAGGGCAACCTCTCCAGCGAATCGCATCAACGCTTTTGGCTGACATTGAACTGCTCCTCCTGTGTCGAATGGCGTTTGCTTTCTTGAATCAAAACGATCTGTCGTTGGGTAGCGCTTATTCTCTAAAGCCGTCCTGGAACAATGCTTTATCGTGCTTTGGAACCAGACTCACGGCGTAATCGGAATCGTCGACGTCAGCGTGATTTGCTTGCGCAGCATCTTCGTGGTCTGTCCCATCAGCTTCAAGTACCAGTCGCTCGGCAATGCCGTGCCGTCGATATTGAGCTTGACGAACTCCCCGGTCGTCGGCACTTGGGCCGAATTCTCCGCGATCTTGAACATCGCCGTGCCCTCGTCGACCTCGTCGTACATGGCCACGTAAATCATATCGGCTCCGGCAGAGACGGCGTTGTACGCCTGACGCCAGAAGAATTTTCCGCCTCGCCGCGGAAATTTGTTCAAAGGCGAGTCCTCGTTCTTGAGGCTTTTGAGGTTGTGCCAAGAGAACCCCGGGAAGATCACGGGCATGTAGTCGATGCCTCTCGACTTGCAGTCCGCAAGGTCAGGCGTGATGTAGTTCGTTTTGTAGTTGTCTGCTCCGCCGTCGTCGCCATATCGGCCCACGGCCCACGGGCTGATCACGTTGAACTTGCGGTAGACGTCCAACCAACTGCTGGAGTGACTCCTCCACTTGGAATCGATGCCGCCCATCAAGGTCACGCGATACTGGCTGGGCGCGTCTTTGGTGAGCCAGTTGATGAGCTCTGTTGCCTGGCTCGCAGTTCCTGGTCTGTCGTCGAACCCGAGTCCCCAAATCACGAGCAGCGGGCGACCGTTGTGCCGCAGGTATCTCGAGCTCGAGGTGATCTTCTGGTCATCCACCAGATGCATCCAGTCCTTCTTGATGTCGCTCACGAGGTTACTCGCATTCGCTCCCGATGTGTCGTACATGTTCACAAACACTCGACCGTATTTTTCAGACGCTACCTGCACGTTTTTCAGAACCTTGTCCCTCACAGCAGTCATCTCTACAGCTTCCAAAACAAATCTTTGAACGAAAACACCATCAATACCGTAGTCTTTCATCCACTTGACGTGATGATCCACGGTCGCGGCGTTGTAGGCGCTGAACAGACCCGCATTTTGTCCATTAGAGTACGTGAAATCAGTGGCACACAGTTCGCTCGACGAGTACTCGCGCATGTCGGGCCACATGTCGAACGTGATGTTGCTGGCTTTGGGTTTGGATGAAGCCCAGTGCCGCCAGCCCTTGCCGCTTCCGTCGCAGGATGTCCCAAACCACCCCTGATATCCGGCCATCACCTTGCCCTTGAGCGTGGTGGCATCCACGGTGTCTCCGCCGCAGGTGCCCTCCGGCACGCCGCAGCCACATTGGCCTGGCTCGGTTTTGTTGGGATCATTGGGGCAGTTATCAACAACGCCGCCGCCACAGGTGTAGGCGACGACGAGACTC
>JALOQD010000126.1 GCA_025453525.1 Myxococcota bacterium | reverse complement strand
TGTTCAGCTTGGACAAGGCCAAGACCGACGAGCTGCTCGACAGCTACAGGCGCCACGTAGGCGGTTATCGCGAGGTCTACTACGGTTTTGTCAACGCCGTGCACGCTGGCAAGAGACCGAACGTGGAGTGGCCGAGAGGCAGCTACCCACCGTCCTGCGCCGTGCCCATCGGCTAGGACTGGCAGCGCGCGCCCGTGATCCCCCGAAGCCGACACTCCAATCGGCCAAGGGCCGAGCTGCGCACCAACTCGGGCAAAGTCAGGCCGAAGTTCGAGCTTCACAGCAACCACCGCGCCCCCATCGAGCCGGAGCCCGCAAGCCACGAAGCCTCGGAGCCAGCCGACGCTGAGCTCGCTAGAGCGATGGGGCCCGAGAAGCCGAGTACTTTAAACCCCTTCCCTTTGGGTGGGACGCGTCCCAGGACGCGTCCCAGCGTGAGCCCTAACTTTGGCGCCTGGCTGGAACGGCTTCCTCACGGGTGTCCATCGCGCCGAGCTCGCAGCCCGCTGGGGCAGCCTCAGAGGCGTTCGAGTCTTCCGTCCTGACCGAGGCGAAGCCTGACACCGCGCCAGGATATTTCGCGCTTCCCGATGACCTTGACCAATGCCCCGAGAACGACTGCTTCCGAGAGGATGACATCGACGAGAAGCGAAAGCAGACGCAAACGACACCCACAGAAAGAGCGAGCAGCCGCTGCCGTCGCCATTCGACCTGTCACCAAAAGCAAAAGGGTCGCGACAGCCGCCTGCCAGTACACAGGAGCCAGAAGGGCGCCAAGAGCGGCAAAGACCAACACGAACGCCGAAGGGGCGAAAAAGAGCGGATAGCTGAGCAAGAGACGTCTACGCTGCGCCTTGACGACCATCATCCAACGAAGCTGTCGCTCGATTGTCTCCGCCAGAGATTTGGGACCTGCGGTGCTGACCACGATTTGGTCCGACGGACAGTGGCGCAGACCCAGTTCCAAAATGGCTGTTGAGAGGCGGATGTCCTCTCCGAGATAATCGGTCATGCTCTCGAACCCGCCCATCAAAGCGAGAACGTCCCCTCTTATGGCAAAGAGCTTCCCCACCATTAAGGAGCGATCGAGGAAGCGCAGAAGGGGAAACGAATGCAGGGAACCGTTCAGCAGCGCCTCGGAGGCTCGATTTCCCAAGTGGCGAAAGGCCGAAATCTCGACCGGTGTGGCCCAGGTCGCTGCCCGATCCCCGCCTTGCAGCAAGGGGTCCATGAGCTGGCACACATCGAAACCGCTGAGGTCGACATTGCTGTCGGCAGATATCACCACCGATGCTTCTCGACCGTGCTGCGTCACGCAATGCGCGAGAATCGACGCTTTGCGATTCGGACCCAGCGGCGGGCAGTCCACGACCGTGCATTCGAGCCCTGCCTGTTCGATTCGAGAACGGGCCAGGAGCAACACGGGCCACGACGTATCGTCTGCACCGAGCACGCCCAAAACGACCTGTGTGTTCTTCGGTCGGTGCGCAGCGAGCACCGAAACGAGATTCTCACTCAACTTCGGCTCATCTCCGCAGCAGGGTCGGATGAGCAAGACCCTGGGCTCGCACAGCGGCGGCAGGAGCGGCTCTCCTTTCCACGAAGCCACTTTTCGACAGCGTCGACCCCTGTGCTTTCTCACCAGCGCGCTTGCGAGCACCGTCCATGCGGCAATGGCCAAGAGAAGGGCCACGAACGTCAGGACCATTCCCATCGCGCTCATCATTTTCTATCGAGGATGCGGAACGGGAGCATCCGCTGCATCCAGGAAGTGGCGAACCTTTTCAGAGACAGCGATTCGTGCACTCCAAAGCAGGGCTGGCCATCGAGCCGAGCCTCGAGCAGCGACCGCGAGTAGAACGGAGTATCTTCGAACGTACGAACGACCCTGGGCGGCTGCGTTGTCAACCAACCGACGGTCCGTGGAAATGCCCAGACAAAGGTGCGGGGCAAAGGATGGCCAAAGAAGCATTCGGCCGGCTCGAGGGAGCCATCGGAAGAAAAGAGCGCGGCTGTATTCGCTTGGGAGCCGTCCCGTCTGACCGTTTCATAGACGGCAAGCGGCCCACGCGGCGTATCGAAGCGCGCCCAGCTCCATCGCTCGAGACTCGCCTCGAGCGGTTCCACTCCATCGTTGCTGTCGTGATACGCGCTTCCGGAAAACGCCAAGGCCGGCTCTTCGAAGCGCGCTTCGAAGCGCGCCTTGGGGGCGATGGGATGCCACCTGTGCTTCTCTCCGGCGTCCAGGGCTTGAACGTGACTCGACGTCACTTCGGGATAGAGGGTCACCTTTCCGCGCAGAGGAAGCCGCCTTCTGGGGCTTTCCTCCACAATGTCCACAACGAGATTACCGTGACTCCACTCGAGCCGGCTCGGCCCTAGGGCAAAATGAGTGGCGGTTCTATCGACCTGCTCGCTCGGCCACTCGGTAAATGCCCAGCGGCCAGCTTTGCGGTGATACAACGCGACATTCAACGCGCAGAACTCGTCGGCAGGCACGCTCTGTCTCGACCTTCGAGCCGCGAAGTAGAACGGGGAGAATACGCTGCCGACAAAAGCGATGATCGTTATTCCGACGCGGCGATCTTCGCTGAATCCATCGAGATACCACCATCGATAGCCCCCGGGGGGCACAGGGTGGCCAAACCCAAATCTTCCAACAGCGCCGCTGCCGCCGCCCGGCCACTGAGAGCAGACATCGGCACTCCCGCCCCTGGGTGAACGCTCCCGCCCGCCACGTAGAGCCCAGGCAGCCTCGTCCGAGCCCCGGATCGCCTCAGGGCAGCCAGGGGACTGTGGGTCGCCCGCCCGTAAAGGGCTCCGTCCGTGTAGGGGAATCTGCTGGCGAACTGAGAAGGCGTCGTCATCACCAACTCGGCAGCTGTTGTGTCCAGCTTGAGGCCACAGTGTTCCAAAAGAGCCCGCGCTCGGGTTAGGCATGTCTGAACCTCATCGTTTGGCAGATCCATTCCAGAGCTCGCGCTCGGTGCGTTGATAATCAAGAACAGACGCTCCGCGCCTCGGGCGCCCACCCCAGAGCCGTCCCTGTCCTGCGCTCGAACGTAGACCACAGGAGCTCTCGGCAACCTCGACCTCTTGTAGATGTCCTTGAACTCCTCGAAATACGGCGAGCTCGGAAAAAAGACATTGTGCTCGGCCAAGGGGAAACCGCCCGTTTCCGCTAGAGCCGCGACTGTGAGCGCCGAAAGAGACCGTTGTCGGTGCGAGGCTCGCGGCACCGCCTTCTTTGCCGTTTCACCCAAGGCTCCCGCTCTCAAGGCAGAGACATCGCCGTTGAAGACCACCGCGTCGCAGGCAATCCGGTTTCCATCCGCAGTGTGAACAGCGCGTATGCCTCCCCCGGTCGCCTCGAGGTGCTCCACATGGGTTCCGCAGCGAATTTCCACCCCGCGCTCTCGAGCGACTTGCTCCATCGCTCGAGCGAGCTGTTTCATTCCGCCTTTGACTAGCCACACTCCCTGGCTCTCCACATGCGCTATCAGGTTCAAGGTTGCGGGCGCCATGAAAGGAGAAGAGCCGTAGTAGGTGGCATATCGTCCGAACAGACGCCTGAGCCTGTCATCCGCGAAGAAGCTCGCGAGCACTCGATGCATTTTTCGAAACGGATCCACACCCCAAACCGCGCCGAACCCTTTTTGGCGCGCCGCACGAGCCATGCCCATCAAGGAGGGAACGCTCGCGCCGATGAACAGGCTCGCCGCCCGATCGTACACCCCCGCCGAATAGTCGACGAAGTCGGCATATCCTCGAGCCTCCTCGAAACCTGCGAACGCACGGATCGATTCCTGGCTGCGCTTTGCATCGAAGTGCAAGTCGAGCACAGAGCCATCTTCGAAAAAGTGCCGACCGAGCATCTTGGACATCTCAATCGTCACTCTCTCGTCGAACCGCTCGCCCAGATCCGCGAACACCTGATCGAACACCCAGCGCATGGTGAGCACCGTGGGTCCCACATCGATGCGCCTGCCGCAGAGCTCCACCTCTTGGATCTTGCCGCCTGTCGTGGACGCTCTCTCCAGGAGCTCGACGCGGGCTCCCTTGGCCGCGAGCTCGGCAGCGGCGACGAGGCCACCGATGCCGGCGCCGACCACGACAACTCGTTTTCGATGCCCGAGGTGGGCCTCACTCATGGCGAACTCCCAAGACCCGCCGACACCGGCCAGGTTCCGCTGCGCAAGAGGCGCTCGCAGGTTGCGTCACTCTCAACCTTGCGGTAGGCAAAGCGTCCCCTCTGCTCATCTTTGGTATCTTTGCTAAAAAAATTCAGGCAGGCGCTGTCCGAGCCGAGCATCACCTGATCTGTCTGAACCACGATGTCCCCGGCGAGTTGTCCGTTCTCCCACATGCCCACCGCAGAAGAACGGGACGTGCTCGCAACATAGAGCGAGCCGCTGCAAAGGGCTGCTTTGATGTCGATGCTGAGCCCGGGCTGGCCGTCCTTGTCCACGTCGGCGCTGTTCCACCCCACGACCCAGGGCGTGGCCCGCACATAATGATCTTTTTCGTTGAACTGAATGATGGCGCGGGGGATGGCGCGAAGTGCTTTTTGAGACATCTGCACGCGGACACCGGCGACTTTTGCAAACGAGACCGCGCAGGCCTGCTGTTCGAGAACGATGTTGCCACCGTGTCGCGTGAGCTTGGCGAGAACGTAGCTGTCGGTCCTCGTCTCCACTCGACCGATAAAGGGCACCTTGGTCTCCCCGACCGTCACCTGGTGACCTGCCCACAGCTCGGGCTGCGTGGTCGATAGAGCCTCCAAAGGCGCTTGTCCGCTCGAAGTGGAAGGAAGTTGCCCGTTACACCTTCCAGCGCGCGCATCTCATTTTCCATGAGCCAGCTTGAGCCACCTTGACTTGAGCACAGTAGTGACTCGTTCAGAATCAGCAAGCCCCCATGCGTCTCACAGCCGAAAAGAAAAGGGAGTCAAAAATCCCCACGAGTCTTCAGCCTAGCCTGGGGCGTTCATCACGGTTCGTAGCAGCCGGCGCTGTGATGATCCTGATCCCTGGCGTTGCCGTCATCGCGGAGCAGGCCAGACCCATCCAGGGTGCCCAAGCTATCTGCCGGTTGATGCTCCGGGTCACCGAACCCGACGGCCTCTCCGCCTTCCGCGTAGGTGTAGTCGAGGATCTTGCCGTGGCCGTGTGGAACCTGCGGGTCCGTGCCCTCTGCGGTCCAGCTGAAATCGAGCTCTCCGTTGAAAAAGCCGGCAGTGAAATAATCCGGCGCAATCCCATCTCGCGAGGTGAGCACCTTGGAGCCGTTGACGAGCTCGCTCTGACTGAGGAACGTCCACACATCATCCGGCGTTGTCAGGACAGACCAGAAGATGTTGTTTCCTTCGTGTATGGCGTCGAACCAGCGGCCAAAAGCGGCCATGCCCACGAAGATGTTGTTGTACACCGACAAGCCCGAGCCGTCGTACCCATCAGCGACGCCGGACAGCGCGAACACCGTGCCGTATTGCACAGGTCCAGGCGGGCCATCGTAGCGCTGGCGGCCGACCAAGATATTGTTGCGAATGACGACGTCATCTCCGAGACGGTAGAGTCTCAACCCTGTTTGGTTCTGGGGATCATACACCAGGTTGTTCTCGATGAGGATGTGCTGGTAGGCAGCCGGGCAGTCAGGGTCATCGTAGAGCATGAACGTGGAGGACGTGCCGCCATTGTGGAAGATGTTGCCGCGGATCGAAACATCCGAGCTGCGGATGGAGACGAAGCTGGCGTGGTAGGTATGCCCCTGTGAACGCGGGCACCAGTCGTCTGTCATGGACCAGGTGCTGTCGTGGCCGTTGTTTCCTTCGATGAGGACCTCGCTGCAATAAGCACCGGAGCCGATGAAGGTCGAGGTGATGTCATGGATGTGATTGTGCAGCACCTGAATGCGCGCGCCGTTTTGGTAAACAATGCCTCTCGAAACTCTTTGGATCTGACACTGACTCACCACAACGTCGTTACAGAAACTGAGGTTGATGCCGTACGACGTGAGATGCTTGTTCGTGCCGAGCATCTCGCAGTTGATGAACATGAGGTGATCGGAATGCAGGGCGTTGACAGGGCTAGCGGTTTTCACGTACGTGCCGCCCTCTGACTGAGCGTACTGTGGGTCAGTGCTGCCGGGGTGCTCGGCCTGCCACGCCGCATCTCCGGCTGGGTCGACCCAGGCCGGGGCGATGTGGATCCCGTAGAACACGAGGTACACGTCGCGACTGGTGTCGAAGCGCGAGCTGATGTTGGTCATCACGGGAACGTGGCCTTCGTCGTTGAGATAAACGACCCAATCAGACCTCCCTGCGGTGTCTTCCTGGAAAGCGCCGTAGTTGCCGTCTCTCAAAAACACGCCATCGCCGTCTTTGACGATGGACTGTGCCTTCTCTAGAGTCTGCCAGGGATGCTCGCTCGAGCCATCGCCTGTCGTGTCGTTGCCCGAGACCGCATCCAGATAGTACGAGCTCCCGGTAATGAGAGCTAAGACCCGTGCTCGATCAAAGAGGGCCTCGTGGGTGGGGCTCTCGTCTTCCGAGTCCGTGTTTGTCGCATCGTCGTGGTTGCTCTTCGATGTCCCTCCGGCACATCCCATGGTTGTGAGCGTAAAGATCGCTCCGAGCCCCACGCAAACGCGATCGAGACGAGCCCTCATGAGCGCACCTCCTTCTTCTGTTAGCTGCACCGAGTTGAACCCTTAAGTATACGGCGCCCCATTCGCGTGTCCCTTTCTCACCTCTCACAGACGCATCACGGGGCCGACCAGAGAGGGCCGTTTAGAGAGGCACTTCGGCAGTCGAGCGCCGGACGCCGGACGACCAGCCCTGACCCAAAAAATTGCGACACCTTGGGCTCTTTTCAGACGAAAAGGTCAGGGTTGCGTCGCAGTTTGTGCCAACCTTCATGGACAGGACGAGGCATGCATGATTCTCTTAGTAATTGTTTTTAATGCATTTTTTCAATGTGCCAGCTCCTGGCATGACAAATGCATTCGGCGCAGACATCCATTTGGCCCCATTGGGCCCAACAACCAGGAGTTATGACACATGCATTGCAAAAGCGTATCTGTTGTCCCTTTGTTCAAAAAAAGCCAACTATTACTGGGTCCAATGTTGTTTATGGGCGCATCGATGGCATTCCTGAGTGGATGCCAATCAGAGGATCAAAACGAAGACGCACAATTGTCGGTTGAAGAGGACGAAAAGGCTATCATCGGAGGCTTTGCGGCCAGCGGTCCCAAAATGAACGCCATCGGCTCCCTAGTGATACGTTACAAAAACTACGAATGGGATACCGGTTCAGAAGAAGACCCTGGGGATTGGCCCACGGCCCCAGAGGACACCGACACGACTTGGGTAGAACCAGATCCCGAGACAGAAGAAACCAAGAATGGTTGGATGCACTTGAACAAAAAGCTGGATTTGACCGGAGAACAGACTGGATTCACATACCAGGCATTTTGCAGCGGAACTCTTATCTCTCCACGCGCCGTTTTAACCGCTGAACACTGTGTGGCAGATTATGAATCGTATGCTTCTTATGGTGAAGTTGGATTTGCAATAGGCGAAGACGCTTTGAATCCTGATGTCTTTATTCCAGCCATTGGAAGAACGGCAGAAACATCCTTTGAGGGTGGCATGGTGGGACTGGGCAGCGATGTGGCTATTCTGCATCTGTCCGAGGCGGTGGAAAATGTTGAGTTCTTTCCATTTGCTTCCATTGATGACAGTATGATTGGAACTCGATTTGTTGCGGTGGGCTATGGCGTTCAAGACAATGACTGGACTTCGGGTACAAGACGCGCCGGAAGCATGCGCCTCCAGGCAACCAGTGGTCCAATCGTCCCACAGGATGTTCTTACCTTTGAGGAATTCGCAGAGGAATTCAAGTCCACTTACGACTGGGAAATAACCGATGAAGAACTTGAAATGTATTACGAATCGTATCTCCAATCGATCTACTCTACGGTACTTCTCGAAGGTTTCGAGGCCCACTTTGGAAACGATACCGGCGACGCTCAAGCTTGCTTTGGCGACTCTGGTGGGCCGATTGTTGCGAAGCTCAACGGACAGAGCACCGTTTTTGGTGTGGCCTCTTGGGTCCCCGTAGCAACCGACGCGCCACAAAACGGCAAGACGATGGTCTGCAGCGGTGGCACCGTATACGCGACGCTCCCCGAAGAAGTCATCGATTTTGTCCAGCGCGAAATCGCTTGCCCCATGATACCCCAAGAGGGGCTTTGCTCAGAGGATCTCACCTTGGCAACGCGCTGTGCAAATCCCGAAGAAGGAGAGTACCGCATTCTCACAACCGATTGCGCGAAGCTCGGTCTGATTTGTGATGGTACTAACGGCAGCGTTGAATGCATCGAAGATCCCTGCAATGGCATTAATAGCCAAGGCATCTGCGATGGCGACACGGCCATTCGCTGTTCCGCTCCCGAGGAAGGGATCCGCAGGCTTCTACAAACAGACTGCGACATTTTGGATTTAACCTGTGGCATCGATGAATACACTGGCCAGGCTTCCTGCATCGAAAAGACCGAGGAATTATCGGAAGAGCCCCAAGGGATCTTCAATTTAAAAACAAAACCATGGAGTCGTATTGTTAAGAGGTCATCCGTCCAACTGTCGACGAAGTAGTATTAGGGACTGCCCGGTTCAATAACTCTCCCAGACCCTGTGAAAGCCCGTTCTCAAAAGCGCTCAAGGCCGACGCCCGCCTACGCCATCACGAGCGCCAGCTCGACTCTCCCCAGCGCCTGGTCCGTGGCGACGACCCGCACTTTGAGCGGCATGCCGAGCGTGTACGTGCGCCGATTTCCAATGAGTCTCGTCTCCCGGGGCTCGACCTTGTAGGGGCCATGGGGCAGGGATTCGAGGGGCACGATGCCCTCTGCGCCGAAGCCATCGAGTTGCACGATGAGCCCAAAGGGACGAATGCGCGTGACGCGGCCGCGGTACTCTCGGCCAGTGTGTTCGGAAAGCACCTCGGCTTGGACAGCGCGTAGCCTGTCGTTCTCGGCCTTGCTGGCGAGAGACGCTCGTTCGTTGATGGCAGAGCAGTCTTGCTCGACTTGCGGATCTCCAGGCACGAAGTCACGTCTTCCCTTGAGATACTGCTTGACCGCGCGATGCACGAGCAGATCGGCGTACCGCCGGATGGGCGAGGTAAAATGCAGGTACAGCGGCGCAGCCAGACCAAAGTGCAGTCCATGGGCCGAGGTGTATCGCGCTGGACCGAGCAACCTGCGCATCACCGACCGCAGGGCCGCCTCGCCATCCTTGCCGCGGATCTGTCTGTCAAAGGCGGCGAGAGCCCGGGGCGAGAGCGCAGGACCGAAACCAGCGGCGAGATCGAACTGCGCAGCAAAGATCTCGAGGTCGGCCACTCGCTCTGGCGCGGGCGGCTCGTGGATGCGGAATGGCGCGGGTACGCCTCTCTCGACGAGCCACCTAGCCACTGCCGTGTTGGCCACCACCATGCACCGCTCGATAAGGGCATGAGCGGTCGTCAGCGGAACGGTCCCTAGGCCAGAGGGTCTGCCAGTGCGCGCATCAAAGGTGACCCGCGCCTCGTCTCGCTCGAGAAGCACTCCGCCACGGTGCTCGCGAGAGACCGCGAGCCGGGCATCCACCGCGCGCAGCCACGGCAGCATCGCCCGCACTGGCTCGAGAGAGGGCCGCACCTCGCCGCGATCGAGATACTCGGCGGCATCGTCGTAGGTGAGCCTGGCCGCAGAGCGAATGAGACTCTCGTAAAGATCGACAGACAGCACATTGCCCTCGGGATCGAGGCGCAGCTCCACGGTGAGGCACTGCCGGTCCTCGCCCGGCAGCAGGCTCAGCCAGGCAGCAGAGAGCTCCTCCGGCAGCATGGGCAGCACGCGCCCTTCGAGGTAGACGCTCGTGGCGCGCTGCCGCGCTTCCAGATCCAGGGCGCTGCCTTCATCGACGAAGGCGGCCACATCCGAGATGGAAACGAGCAGCCGCAGGGCGCCGTCCTTGTCCGCGGGAAGCACGCAGATCGCGTCATCGATATCCCGCGTCGACGGCCCGTCAATGGTCACGGTCGGCAGCTCCCGAAGGTCTCTCCTGCCGGTCCCATTGTGTTTGCGCTTTGTCGCCTTGAGCACCGCGGCGCGCACTGGGCCCGTGACCTCCTCCCGGAGGCCATGTCGAAGGATGACTCTCGTCAGGCCCTGCTCCACCGAATCCTCGACCTTGCGCATCGGGGTCAGCGTTTCTGCCTCGAACCGCGCGACCACGACATCGCCCTCTTGGACCGCGAGCTTTCCACGGTTGAGAGGCAGCTCAGCGCTGCCCACTTCTGGGTCTGGACGCAGCACCAGCTTCTTTCCGCGGCGCGCGACCTCGCCAAACAGCTCCTTGCGCATGCGCTCGACGAGCTTTGGCTCCGAAGCGTTCAGCCTGTCGTCCTTGTCTTGCGCGATGCTCACCTCGAGGATATCGCCGTCGAGAAAGCGGGCTACCTCCTTGGGAGCGAGGAAGGCTGAGCTTGGGGTGCCAGAAGCTTCGTCCGTCCAGCTGACAAAGCCGAAACCGCGGGGATGGACGCGCAATCGGCCCGTGATTGACTCTTTCCGGGTGAAGGTGCTTGGGCTCTTCTTCGCCATGGTTAGAGCCGCCTGGCAGATTCGATGAACACTGTTTCGACCGGCACGTCGTCGAAAAAACCCATGGTATGAGTTTCCACCAGTGAGATATCTTCTGCGACTTCGTAACCGCTCAGCGTGGCGCCAAACGCCGCATATTTGCCGTCGAGCTTTGACTTGTCTTCGACGCAGATGAAGAACTGGCTGGTGGCCGAGTTTGGCTCGTTGGTTCGGGCCATGGAAATCACGCCTTTTTGGTGAGACAGTGCCTCGACGATTTCGAGCGCAATGGGGTCGTGCGCTGCCTGCTCGTCGAGATACTCATCGTAGCCGCCGCCCTGGATCATGAAGTCCGGGATCACGCGGTGAAAGATGAGCCCGTCAAAAAAGCCCTCGTCTACGTAGACCAGGAAGTTGGCCGTGGTGATCGGCGCATCGTGGCCAAAGAGCGCCAGGACGATCGTGCCGAGGTTCGTCACGAGCTCCACGCGGTCCGTGATATCGAACCCCATGAGCTCAGACGGGCCTGTGTCTGATTGCGACTCTGAGGTGACCTGCGTGTCTGTTTCTCCCAGGGTGTCTGTGGCTTCAGAATCTGTCTGCGTCGAAGTCTGCGTGTCTTGCTCCATAGCCGTTTCATCGACTTCGTCGTCGCCGCATCCGGCGAGCAGGGACGCAAAGCACACCATGATGAAAAGCGATCTTCTCGAGTGAGTCATTGGAGATTCTCCTTGTAAAGAGTTGGTACTGCGAATTGGCTAACCATGGCAAGCGCAGGAATCACCCGCAGCTCTACTCATGGATAGGAGGCTTTAGGCGAGGCGGAAAAGGGAAATCAGTCCTTGCTCTCTTCGAACTCGGCGTCGATGACGTCGCTATCGGCCGGGCCGGACTTGCCCTGCGGACCAGCAGAGGCGCCACCGGCCTGGGGAGCCGCGGCGGCGGCAGCTTGGTACGCGAGCTCGGCGAGCTTGTGAGACGCCTTGGTCAGGGTTTGCATTTCCGTGTCGATGCGGGCCGCATCGCCCGATTCGATGGCCCCGCGCAGCGCGGTCAGCGCGGACTCTACGGTGGCGACCTCAGGGGCTGGCAGCTTGTCCTTCATCTCCGCGAGGGTCTTTTCAGTGGCGTAGAGGAGCTGCTCGGCCTTATTGCGCAGCTCGACCTCTTTGCGCCGCTTCTCGTCATCGGCGCGATTGGCCTCGGCGTCCTTGACCATTTGGTCGATCTCGGACTCGGAGAGACCAGAGCTGGCGCTGATGATGATCTTTTGGTGCTTGCCAGTGGCCATATCCTTGGCCGACACGTTGACGATGCCGTTGGCGTCGATGTCGAAGGTGACCTCGATTTTAGGCACGCCGCGGGGCGCGGCGAGGATGCCTTCCAGGTTGAACTTGCCTAGAGTGCGGTTGCCAGCGGCCATCTGACGCTCGCCCTGCATCACATGGATCTCCACGGACGTTTGACTGTCCGCCGCGGTGGAGTACACCTCGGACTTCTTGGTCGGAATGGTGGTGTTGCGCGGAATCATCACGGTCATCACGCCGCCGAGGGTTTCGACGCCCAGCGAAAGCGGCGTGACGTCGAGGAGCAGCAGATCCTTGACCTCGCCAGAGAGCACACCGGCCTGGACGGCAGCGCCCAGCGCCACGACTTCGTCCGGATTGACCCCCTTGTGAGGCTGCTTGCCAAAGAACTCGGTCACTCGTTTTTGAACGAGAGGAATGCGGGTGGAGCCGCCGACCAGCACCACCTGATCGATGTCGCCAGGTCGCTTGTTCGCGTCCTCGAGGGCGCGACGACACGGTCCGAGGGACCGCTCGACGAGATCCTCGATCATGGACTCGAACTTCGCGCGAGACAACCGCAGGTTCAGGTGCTTGGGCCCAGCTGCGTCAGCCGTGAGGAAGGGCAGATTGATCTGCGTCTCCATGAGAGAGGACAAATCGATCTTCGCCTTCTCGGCCGCCTCTTTGAGCCGCTGCAGGACCATCATGTCTTTAGAGATATCGATGCCCTGGTCCTTTTTGAACTCAGCGATGAGGTAATCGATGACTCGTTGATCGACGTTATCGCCGCCCAGGTGGGTGTCTCCGTTGGTCGAAATGACCTGCACCACATTGTCGCCCACCTCGAGAATCGAAATGTCGAACGTGCCGCCGCCGTAGTCGTACACCGCGATGATTTCGTCGCTCTTCTTGTCGAGGCCGTAGGCCAGCGCGGCGGCAGTGGGCTCGTTGACGATGCGCTTGACCTCCAAGCCAGCGATGCGGCCCGCGTCCTTGGTGGCCTGGCGCTGGGAATCGTTGAAGTACGCAGGGACCGTGATCACCGCCTCGGTGACCTTCTGGCCCAGGTAGTTCTCCGCGGCCTTTTTGAGCTTCATGAGCACTTTGGCAGAGATCTCCGGCGGAGAGAGGTCCTTGCCGTCGATGCGCACCTGGGCATCGCCATTGTTCGAAGACATGACTTTGTAGGGCACCATGGAGATCTCTTCTTTGACCTCGCCGAACTTGCGCCCCATGAACCGCTTGATGGAGTACACCGTGCGCTCTGGGTTGGTGATGGCCTGACGCTTGGCTATCTGGCCCACTAGGTTTTCGCCCTGATCGTCCCACGCCACGACAGACGGAGTCGTGCGACCGCCCTCTTCGTTGGCGATGATGACCGGGTCCTTGCCTTCCATAACGGCGACGCAGCTATTGGTCGTCCCGAGATCGATACCGATAATCTTGCCCATGTCTTTTTGAACTCCTCCCGGCGCCAGGGTGCGCTCGGCCGCCCAACTTTATCCACAGCGCTTGTTGAGTCAAGCGTTAGGTCTTAAGTAGGTCTGCTCTAGGATTAGGATATTGCCCAAGTCGATGATTTTGCATAGAGTACGATAAAAAGTGTCGAGGCGCATTCGAATGCTGGACCAGCATGGAAAAGGCGGGACGACGAGGAGCAGTACTCTTGGCCCATATTCTTATTGCCGACGACCAAAAAAACATGCGTACCACCCTGGCCATGATGCTGCGACGCGCTGGTCACGACGTCGCCGAGGCCAAGGACGGTTCGGACGCTTGCGAGGCCATCGACGACGAGGTGTACGACCTGGTCATCACTGACCTGCGCATGGGTCAAGTGGATGGTATCGATGTTCTGCGCCACTGCCGCGAGAACGCGCCGCTGACCGAGGTCATCGTCATGACCGCCTACGGCACCATCGAATCCGCCGTGGAGGCCATGCGGCTCGGCGCCTGGGACTACGTGCAAAAGCCCTTCACCGAAGACGAGCTGCTCATCAAAATCGACAAGGCCCTGGAGCGTCGCTGGCTCACCGGCGAGGTGTCGCTGCTCACCCAAGAGTTCAAGGAGCGCTACCGCTTCGAAAACATCATCGGTCGCTCGGCGTCTGTCCGCGAGGTCCTCACCCGCATCATCAAGATCGCGCCCACTGACACCACGGTGCTCATCACCGGCGAGAGCGGCACGGGCAAAGAGCTCATCGCCAAGGCGATCCACGTCAACTCCAAGCGCACTGATCGACCGTTCGTGCCGGTCAATTGTGCAGCGATCAGCGAGACCTTGCTCGAGAGCGAGCTGTTTGGTCACACGCGCGGCGCGTTCACCGGCGCGGTCTCGAGTCGCAAGGGACTGTTCGAGGAAGCCGAGGGCGGCACGTTCTTCTTCGATGAGATCGCAGAGACATCGCCGTCTTTCCAGGCCAAGCTGCTGCGCGCCATTCAAGAAAAAGAGATCCGCCGCGTGGGGGACAACAAAGCCGTCAACGTGGACATCCGCTGCATCGCCGCCACCAATCAGGACTTGCAGCAGGCCATCAAGGACAAACGGTTTCGCGAGGACCTCTACTACCGGCTCAACGTGGCGCGCTTCCGTTTGCCGCCGCTGCGCGAAAGGCCAGAGGACATCCCTCTGCTCGTCGACCACTTCATCAAGAAATTCGCCAAGCGCATGGGCAGGGCGGTCAAGATCAGCGAAGAGGCCCTCAACCGCCTCATGGCCTACAACTACCCGGGCAACGTGCGTGAGCTCGAGAACTTCATCGAGCAGGCCGTGGCTCTGACCATCGACGGTGAAATCCGCATCGTGGACCTGGTGCCCTCGGCCGAGCCCATGGCCATGGAGCAAAGAACTCTCGACGACGTCGTCTCCGCTGCCGAACGCCAAGCCATTCAAGCGTCGCTGCTCCAGCACGAGAACACGGATCGCGCCGCAACTCACCTGGGGCTATCCCCCACCACCTTGTGGCGTAAGATGAAAAAGCTCGGCATCGAAAGCCCTCGTCGCAATCGCTAACTCGTTGTCGTCCCGAAAGCCCCGTTTTCGGCATCCTTCTCCAAGGCTAAAGGAACTCGGACATCGATTTAATCGACTCAAACAGTCCTCGCCTTTCCAAAGGACGCCGAAAACTCACATTTCGGGAGAATTAACTCGAACCTCTTAAAAGCGCGGCGCAAGGCATCATTTGGATTTATGTCCCTTGTTGTGCTTCCTTTTCGAGCCCTTCCCCTTCTTCGTCACTTCGTATTCGATAACTCCCGAGATGTCTTCATCCTCGGAGGTGTCAAAGGCGCTGCTGCCGTACTCTCGGGGTGCCGCCTCGGTCGGCTGTCTTCCCTCTGACTTGCTGCCCATCACTGCGAAGACCGTTTTGTCGCTCGAAGGAATGACCGGAATGGTCAAAGGAGCATAGCCCTGTGCAAGCACCCGAATGGATGAGACCTCCATCCCTTTCTTCACGCGAAAAGGATTCTCGGGCATCACGGCGCCGTTGTAGTAAATCTGCGAATCCGATGGCGCTCCTTCCACGGCGATGAGGACATCGTTGGCACTCGCTTGTGAGCCGGGAAAGAGGCATGCCCTGACGCTGAGAAAGAGGAGCAATGAGAGGATCCCAGCGCCCATACCGAAGAACACCTTCGGCCGCCTTTGCAAAATGGCTGTCACCTTCTGCGCCGAGCTCTTGAGCGCAACAGAAAGCCGGGATGCCCATGCTGCATGCGCTCCACGGAAGAGCGGCATGCCCCCAAAGGTCAAACCTCCGAAACGTTCGACAGCGACGGTGTCACTGTTCTCCACGGAGATCGTCTTTCCCAAGTCTCCGGTGGCAGGCACGACAGCGCCCATTGCGGCGCCGTATTGGGTGAGATGGACAAGCCGACTCGAAAGGGGAACGATTTGGTCCAATTCCTGGATCATCTCCATCGCAGACTGGTATCGCTCGCCCGGGTCCTTGGCCATGGCTTTTTCGACGATGGGAGCCGCGCATGCCGGAAACCCGGCATAGGCGTCAAACGGCGAGCGCGGGGGCTCGGTGAGCAGACGAATCAAGAGGTCTGTCGGACTGGTGCCCTCGTAGGGCTTCTTGCCCGTGAGCATCTCGTACAAGATAACGCCCATGGAATAGAGGTCCGATCTGTGATCGAGCCAGTTCACACCTCTGGCCTGCTCTGGAGACATATACGCAGGAGTACCGAGCACAGCACCGGTTTCGGTCAGCTTCCCTTTCTCGTCGCCATCTTCTCCTTCCCCATCTGTTGAAAAGAACTTGGATATACCGAAATCGATGATTTTTACGATGGGAACTGCGCCGTCGCGCTTCACGAGAACGATATTGTCTGGCTTGAGATCGCGGTGCACGATGCCGTGCTCATGGGCGGCGACGAGAGCTCGGAGGGCCGGGACCAAGATGGAGCAAGCCATCTCCAAAGAGAGGGGCGCGCATCGCTTGATCAGGTCACCTAAGCCCTCACCCTCGAGGTACTCCATGACCAGGTAGGGCTCGTTGTCGTGGACCACGCCGATGTCCAGGACATCGACGATGCTCTCGTGCGCAAGCTCGGCGAGCATCTGGGCTTCTCGCTCGAAGCGCTTGACGATCTTCTCATTGCGGGCAAAAACGCCGTGCACGAACTTGATGGCGACTTTCTTGCCAAGAACGATGTGGCGCCCTGCGTAGACGCTGCCCATCCCCCCTTCTCCGAGGAGCTGTTCCACCCGATACCGGTCGTTTAGAACCAGCCCTTGGTAATTCCTGCCCATGCGGTCCCTTCGGATTGGAGAAGAGCTCCACCCAAAAGGATGTTCCTGTCGCAGTGTCCTGGCAACCGCGATGCAGGCAGAAACCTTTCAGAAGTGCCTGATCGCGCCGCCATCGGACAAATCTTCGTACCTAATCTTCGTCGGGCGAGTTTCGAAGCCCAGGGAAAAGCCTCACCTCTTCGTGCTCCAACCAGCGCCGCATGCCCTCGTCGGCTGACCCTCCTGGGCTTGTCACGAAGTCGGCTGCAGGAACTCGGGAAGTCTCGGACAACACCCCCAAGGCGCGTTCCATTCCCAGCCGCATGGCGCAGGCGCTGCGGTAGCGCTGCCCGGGATCGGCCGCGAGCGAGAGGCGCAAAAAGTCCATGGTATCGAGGGGCAGCCCGAGCCCAGCGATCGAGGCGCTCGGATCGAAATCCACTTCGAGCTTGCGCCACAGCGTCTCCTGCGGCGTCTCCCCCCGCACCGGAGAACGCCCGAAGAGCAGCTCGAACGCGATGGTCCCCACGGCGTATAGATCAGTCCACGGACCGAGATCCTGCCGGCGAATCTGTTCCGGCGCCATGTAGTCCGGCGTGCCCGATAAGAACGTCGTCGAGTCTCCAGCGTCGAGAAACTTTGCCAGGCCAAAGTCCAGGATGCGCACGAACACGGGGTAGCCGATGGCCTGCTGCAACATCAGGTTGGCTGGCTTGATGTCCCGATGGATCACTCCCAACTCGTGGGCCGCGCCCAATCCGTCGAGGAGCTGACCGAGGATCGCTTGAATTTCTGCAAGAGAAAACGAAGACGCCTCCGCGGACTTCCTGGCGATAGCTTCCTCCAGGGTCACCGCGTCGGCGACGTAATCCATGGAGAGAAAGGGCTTGTCGAAAAACGTGCCGTACTGAAGCAATCGAACGACGTGAGGATGCTGCACCAGGGCCAAGGCACGCGCCTCGCCCTCGAACTTGGCCCGCAGCTCCTCCATGGCAGCGGCTCCCACGTATTCCGCGCTGAGCAACTTGACCGCGACTCGCATGAGCAGCGGCAACTGCAAGCCGAGGTAGACGCGCCCGAATCCACCCGACCCGAGGAGGGAGACGAGGAGGTTGTCTCCGGCCACAAGGCCGATCATGGCATCCGGGACCGAATCCCGCGCCTCGTCCGCGAAAACCGTTGGAATGAAATGATAGCCCCGGCGAACGCACGGCCTTGAACCGCAAGGCGTACCCACGACCCCCTCCTCTGCACATGCCGGACAAGTTCCGCTCTTGTCATTTGGATTCATGATGCTCATCCTAGCCATGGCTTTCCTGTGAGTCGACCACGAAAGAGGAGTTTGAGCATGAAACGCATCCGATATGTGAGCCAATTCTCCCAAGAGATGAGTGAGGAGGCCATCGGCGACCTCGCGACCAGGGCTTCCCACAGGAATTCCCAACTCGGCATCACGGGCTTCCTCCTGACCTCAGGACGCCTGTTCTTCCAGGTTTTAGAAGGGCCAGACTCCCAGGTCGATGGGTTGTTCGAGGATATTGTCGCGGATCCCCGACACAAGGACGTGCTCCTGCTCGACACCGAGCTCGAGATCACGCAGCGCTTTTTTCCAAGCTGGTCCATGCGTCCGTTCGACTTGGATCATCACGCCGATGCCCGTCTCGAGCCCGTGCGCCAGATGCTCGTCTCCATCCTCGAAAAACGGCAGGAGATCGCCCGCCTGACCCGAGCGCTTGAAAAAGCGATTTGGTACGAAGCCGCCGCTGGACTTGCAGAAGGCGTGTGAGTGAGTGCCCATCCCGAAAAGGGGAGTTTTCGGCGTCCTTCGGAAAGGCGAGGACTGTTTGAGTTGGATAATTCGATGTCTTAAGTTCCTTTAGCCTTGGAGAAGGATGCCGAAAACGGGACTTTCGGGCTGCCAACGAGCTAACGCGACGGGTGCTAGACAGAATGGACCGACCGGCTTCGTTTCGCAGATTCGTAGGTTAGACTGTGAAGCGAAGAACTCTGTAGCCCAGAGCTACATACGAAAGGAGTCG
>JALOQD010000410.1 GCA_025453525.1 Myxococcota bacterium | reverse complement strand
AGCCGCCACAGTCCGAGCTCTGTTTTGGCGTCGACCAGTGTCCCTTGAGCCGCAAGGGAAAGAGCCTCGTCGACAGCCACCCATTCGATCATTGCCCCGTCCTCAGCTGGGGAACCGTCGCCCGCTGCCACCCCGCGCTGCTCGGTATCCGGGATCTCGGCAACGGCGAAGTGAATGCGCTCTGGCAGCACTCCCGGAGACAGAAACGGCGCTCCAGGCAGAAGCTCGAATCGCTCCGCAGGCACGAGATAACCGCACTCCTCTTCTGCTTCCAGGGCTGCGCGCCGACAGATACCGGCCTCGCCCTGATCGTGCAACGGCTCGATGAGGCCAGCGGGCAGCTCCCACAGCCAAAAACGTCGCGTCTCGTCTGGAATCGCCAGGGGCACAGTGTCGCGCAGCAGCAAGGGTGGCCGGAGGCTGGTCCGCAGGCACACGCACCTTTGATCGTGAATCTGGGCATGCAACAGGATCACGACGGCATCGAGGTACTTGCGGGTCAGACATTCGTACGAGTAAGCGCGACCAAGCGTCCCGTCCCAGTGCTCGTTTTGGATCTCGAGCTCATGCAGGGTGAGGTACCGGTCGACTCCGCGCAACCCAGCGCTGCGGACAGCACAGCCGTGCACCCCGCGGATCGCTGGCCCGCTCTTCACTTAGGAACCGTGGCCCAGTCCTTGAGGAACTTCTCCACTCCAAGGTCTGTGAGCGGATGACGCAGCAACTGGCCGAGCACAGCGGGCGGAACCGTGGCCGCATGCGCGCCCATGCGCGCCGCGTCGACGAAATGCAAGGGATTGCGAATGGAAGCCACGAGCAGCTGAGTTTCGAACTGATAATTCGCGTAGATATCGACGATTTCTTGAATGAGCCCCATGCCTTCCTGAGAGATGTCGTCGAGCCGTCCGACAAATGGAGATACATAGGTCGCGCCGGCTTTGGCTGCCAAAAGGGCCTGGGAGGCCGAAAACACCAAGGTCACATTGGTCTTGATGCCAGAGGCCGAAACCGCCTTCACGGTTTTGAGACCTTCTGCGGTCATGGGGATCTTCACCACGATATTGCGGTGGATCTCTGCCAGCCGATAGGCCTCGGGGATCATTTCCTCGGCCACTGTGGAAATGGCCTCGGCGCTGATCGGGCCGTCCACGATTTGGCATATCTCCTTGACCACGTCCTCGAACTTGCGGCCGCTCTGGGCAATGAGAGACGGGTTGGTGGTTACGCCGTCGACGATGCCGATGTCCGCGTACTCGCGGATGGCTTTCACTTCAGCGGTATCGATGAAAATCTTCATGAGGGCCTCCTCGGGATAGCACCTGTCGCGATCAACCCCTCCCAAGTGCCGCAAACCAAGGGGCCTCGTCAATGAAAGAATTGGAGCCTTTGCCAATCTCTGGAATGGTTCTTGCGTTCACTGGCCACATGGCGTATGGTCCCGCGATTGTCTCGGGGTTCGCCGCTTTAAGCGGGCGTCCCCCTTTTGGCTTTTCTAGGGAGGTACGAAACATGGCGCGCGTCACAGTTGAAGATTGCCTAGAGAGAATCCCGAGCCGCTTTGCGCTCGTGCTGGTCGCGGCCAAGCGCACTCGCCAACTTCTCAAGGGCGCGGATAGCCGCGTCAAGAGCAAGAACAAAGCGGCTGTCACTGCCCTGCGTGAGATCGCCGCCGGCGCCGTTTACGTCGAAGAAAACCTCGCAGAGATGCTCGAGCATCATGTGGAAGACCGCAACATAAACCGATCGGGATACTAAGGCCCCCTCCGCACGCTGACCGCCTTTCTAAAGCCTCTTTTGGTAAAAGCCGCTCCGAATGATATGTTCACGCGGCCCTATCACCACGAGGAGGCAGCCATGTCGAACGAGGAATTGCCGGTTTCTCAAGAGGGTGAGCCCGAGGAGAAGATCATCGCGGATGCCGGCGCGCTGTGGACCGACGCGGGCGAAATCTCCGCCATTCCAGACGCGGCCCATTGGCCCGGCGCGGGCAGATGGGAGGACCTCGACAAATGGAAGGCCATCGGAGCGACGACCGCTGGACACCTAAAAAACCTGGTGATTCTCTCGGAGAGAACCGAGGAGTTCCGCGTCATGGTCGAGTGGGGACCTGGCGGGGGAGCGAACCTCGTGGCGATTGCCTCCATCGTACCTCGTTTCTACGGCGTCGATATTTCCGCGCCCACCCTCGAGATCTGCGGCAGGGTCGCCAGCCAGATCGAGTACGGCGGCTTTGTGCCCGTACACATCGACATCGCTCAGCCAGAGAGGGCCAAGGACCAGATCGTGGAGCCCGTCGATCTCTTCCTGAGCACCGCGGTTTTCCAGCATCTTCCAGGACGCAATTACGCCGAGCGCGTGATGCGCATCGCCGCGAGCCTGCTTTCGCAAGGTGGCCTGGCGCTCATCCAGACGCGCTACGACGACGGCTCGGAGATGTTCCGCTCCAGGACGGGTAACTACAACGAAAACGTCTTCCACTTTTTATCGTTTCGTGTCGAGGAGTTCTGGACCATGGCGCAATCACACGGCTTTGAGCCCCTGGCTGTGCGCCTCGACCCTTCTGTCCGCTACGCTTTTTATTACCTACAGAAAAAATAGTGACCGGTCCCTAAAAGGCTCGCCGAGCAACAATCAGAGCAATTTGCCCAATTCCATCCTTTAGCGATTGAGACCGCGGTTGACCTATTTGTCACAGTGGATAAAGTGGCGGCCATGAGCCATGACGCCGACATTGTCACGCGCATCCTCGCCCTGAAAGAGCAGCGTCGCGCCGTGATCCTGGCCCACAACTACCAGGTGCCCAAGGTGCAGGACATCGCCGACTTTGGCGGCGACTCCCTGGAGCTATCCCGCAAGGCCGCGACCACCGACGCCGAGGTCATCGTGTTTTGCGGCGTGCACTTCATGGCCGAGACGGCCAAGCTGCTCTCTCCAGAGAAAACAGTGCTCTTGCCCGATCTCGGCGCCGGCTGCCCCATGGCCGACATGATCACTGGAGAGGAGCTGCGGCAGTTCAAGCTCGAGCATCCCGGAGCCGTGGTGGTGTGCTACGTCAACTCCACCGCAGAGGTCAAAGCGCAGTCCGACGTGTGCTGCACTTCGTCCAATGCCGCAGATATCATCCGGCGGATCCCCGAGCACCGCCCTGTCTTGTTCGTCCCGGATCAATATCTCGGCGGCCATGTGCAACGCCTCACAGGACGCGAGCTCGTCCTTTGGCCTGGCTACTGCCCGACCCATGCACGCCTATTGCCCGAGCACATCGAGGAGGCCCGCGCCGCACATCCTGGCGCGCCGGTCGTCGTGCACCCCGAATGCCGCGCTGAAACGTGTCTCGCCGCTGACGAGGTGCTCTCGACAGGACAGATGGTCCAGTTCGCGAGGACATCGCCCGCCCAAGTCATCCTGGTCGGAACCGAGGAGGGGCTGCTCCATCGGCTGCGCAAGGAGAACCCGACAAAGACCTTCACCCTGATCCATGCGGCCCTGCATTGCCCGAACATGAAGAAAGTAAACCTCGAAAAGATCCTGTGGTCCCTGGAAGAGCTCGCGCCCTCCATCGAGGTGCCAAGCGACATCGCCATCAAGGCTCGGCTCGCCGTGGAGCGCATGCTCGGCCACGGGTCGATTGATCCCTGAAGAAGGAGCTTGCGAAATATGGAGGATTTCCTCGTCATCGCCGGACGGTCGTTTTCGTCGCGGCTGCTGGTCGGCACCGGCAAGTTCTCGAGCAACCGCGTCATGGCCGAGGTCATCGCGGAGTCGGCTGCCCAGATCGTCACCGTGGCCTTGCGACGCGTTGACCTCGACGCGCCTGGGCAAGACATGCTCGCAGCGATCGATCGCAAGCGGTGTCTCATTCTCCCCAACACCTCGGGTGCTCGCGATGCAGCGGAGGCCGTGCGCCTGGCGCGCCTGGCGCGCGCCGGAGGTCTCGATGCTTGGGTCAAGCTCGAAGTCACACCAGATCCGCGAAGCCTGCTGCCCGATCCCATCGAGACCCTCCGCGCTGCGGAGATCCTGGTCAAAGAGGGTTTTGTGGTGCTCCCCTACATGCCGGCCGATCCCATGCTGGCCCGCCGGCTCGAGGACGTCGGTTGCGCCAC
>JALOQD010000409.1 GCA_025453525.1 Myxococcota bacterium | reverse complement strand
ATCTGCACGCCTACAACATTTGTCTCGTTGGGGCTGCCGTCCTGGAATCCCGCCCATTCTTCATCCGAGAATGCCGCGCTGGCATGGATGAAAAGTTCCTCGGGAGGTTTGCCGCCAAACGAGGATTTGTACTCGGCAACAACCTTGGATATGAGGTCTTTGGCTGAATCGGCATCGAGATGAAACTCCTTCGACTCCGGATGGTACCACGGCCCCAGTGCCCCCCGGAACACCACGCCCTCACCATTGGCCAGGAACATCTGGGCCGCGCAAACCGAGTACCGTTGATCGGGATTGTCATCGTCACGCTTGTAAACCAGTCCCACGTAACAAACCCCGTCGAGGACATTGGACAATTGCCAGGGACGTCCGCCCGCTTTGTAGTAGCAGGCGGTGCCGAGCTTCCAGGCGACCGTTGCCGGGTCTTCTATCCGGCGCAGCGGAAAGCCCTTTGCGTTGACGAAAGCCGCCGGATTGAGCGTCGTCTCGCGAACCAACTGCGTAACAACACGATGATCGAGCAATCGTGCCTTCAACTGCCTCCGGAAGTGCGGGGCATACCGATACACCTCGGCTTCCTCTTCCTCATCGCCCCATAACGTAGGATTGTTTTTGATAAAGTTGGCGCGCTGCTTGGTGACAGCGATGTCGCCGCGCAGGCGTTCAGACGCCCTGACCCTGCTGAGCGGGCGACCGCGCTCGTAAACCTCTTCCGGCAGGACAACGAACCAGAAGTCGAGCGGCGCTTCCTGCTTGTTGATCGCATCCAGAATCGGCTCAATAAAAAGGTCGACCGCCTTTTTGACCGCTTCGTTGCGATTGCCGATCCGTAGCGCATCGCTTAGCTTTTGCGGGTCAACGCTTGCCCGCTCAATCAGCGGCCTCGATGGCCACTCTGATCCGAATGCCTCTGCAAACCCCGGAAACGGAACATGTTGCGGTTCCACATCTTTGGCACCGGCTCTTTTCGGCGGGGGAGGTATGAAGCCCGCAATTGATTTAGACCAGCTTTGTAGATGCTCCAGTCCTGCGGCTGTTCCTACAGCGCCGTATCGGATCATCGGAGTGTTGTTCGCGATTCTCCTAGTGTATCTCGCCCTGCCCCTCCCATTTCCCCTGCACACCGAGAGTGACTACAGCCATCACTCGACGCCGTGGTGGGAGATATACTACGGCCACAAGTATCTGCGGCCCATTCGCCGGCCGGCCTTGGGCTCGGGGCTTAAGGAACAATTCGATTCGGCGAATTTCGATTTCGACTCTCGACCGTTGGCGGAAGTCCGTAGAGTGTCCCTTTCGGCCACTGGCGACCTCATGTTCCGCCGGGATTTGGCCGGCCCTGGTGGCGCACGCTTGTGGGACGATGTCGGTTCGCAGCTGTTCGGCGCGGATCTCGCCATAGGAAACCTCGAGTTTGCCGTGAATCCCAAGTGCGTCATAGAGAAGACCCTGCGCTTTTCGGTCCCTAGCGAATACGCCTTGCCGCTGCTCGGCGATCCGCAGTGCGGACGGTTTCACGTACTATCCCTGGCCAACAACCACATCAACGATTCCCTTTCCGAGGGCATTGCCTCCACCTGCGACTTCCTCGACGCCCAGGGCATTGCGTTTGTAGGCGCCGCTCGCACCAAAGAGGAGCAGAACCGCGTCGGGATCTTCGAGCGCAACGGCATTCGCGTGGCAGTGCTCGGCTACACGTTCTCCACCAACAACATCCCGCTGGCGCCGGGATTTGAGCACGGAACCAATCTGGTGCGCTTCAACGCCCTCTGCGACGAAGACTACGAGCCGGCGCTCATCCACCAGCACATCGCTCGCGCCAAGGCTTTGGGCGCGGACTACATCGTCGCCTGCAATCACTTTGGCATCGATCTCGAGCATTATCCGCCGCCGCGCCTCGTAAAGCGCTCCCGCGACCTCATCGACGCGGGAGTGGATCTCATCATCGGCCACCATCCACATGTCATCGGTCCAGTGGAAAGCCGCGTGGCCCCCGATGGAAGAGTGGGGATCATTTGCTATTCCCTGGGCAATCTCACGGCCCGTGGGCTCGTGTTCGCCGTGCAGCGCCTCAGCCAGATCGCCCATCTGGAGCTGGAGGTGGGTCTCGACTCCTGCGGTAAGAGGCGCGTGCGGCCCGCGCGATTTGCCCTCACGCCGGTCTACCACTCTCAGGACAAGGTGGCAGGTCAGGTGAACAACCGTCTGTTGCCCTTATCTCTACTCGACACCCACCCTGAGGCTCTGTCTTTGGCGCAGCGGCGTACTCTGAGGGCATTGCGGAAAAGGCACGACGAAGTCATCGGGTCTCCCCCTGGGCTAGAAATTCGCTAAAAGGGGCCGGTCAGAGCGCTTGGTACCGCTCCCAGAGTTCTCGTGGGACCTCGCGCAGGAGTCTGTGACCCTGGAGATCGACAACCGCCACTTCTGTGCGGCCGCGGGCCAGCTCTCGCTTGGTGCGGCGATGGGCGATGGAGTGGTCGAAACAGAAACGCCCTTCGTATCGCTCGAGCATGCGGTGTCGAGTGGTGACCATTAAGAGATCGCCGTAGACCGCGGGCCACAGGTAATCGCACGCGTTGCGCACGACCGGGGTTGCGATCTTGTGCTCGATGCCCCAGTCGATGGGAATGACCTCATCGAGGATCTGCATGCGGCCGCGCTCGAACCAGCGCAGGTAGTGGGAGTTGTGGACCACCTGCATCATGTCGACGTGGTGGAACTCCACCTCGACCTCGAGCCTGCGGGTGATGATTCGAGAGGTGGCAGGGCCGCTGTTGGCGAGGGTGCTCATGGCCAAAGAGGGTCAGACCTCGTCGAGCTTGACGGTGAGGCTCTTTGCCATGAAAGGTGGCAGCGAGACCGTGCGCACGGCGCGGCCTTGATCGTCCTTGAGCTCAAGTCCAGCATAGGCGTATTCCACATCGAACAAAGCCAGCCCGATGAAGCAACCGAGAGTGGGGGAGTGTGTGGAGGTGACCACTTCGGCCACGGCCTTATCGCCTACTAGGATTCGCGTGCCCGGTTCGAGTGGCAGTTGCGCGTCCACGCGAGTCACGCCGACGAGTTTCTTGGAGAGTCCAGCGGCGCGGCGTGCCATGAGAGGAGCCTTGCCGCGAAATTCCTCTCCGTTCATGTCGACCATCCACTGCAAGCCCAGCGGCAGAGGGTCGCGGACTTTTCGACCCTCCTCGTAGATATTGAAGAATCGACCGTCGAGCCGCAGGGACTGGTGGGTGTCGAAACCCACGGGCGCCATTCCGAAGGGTGCGCCGGCCTTCTCGAGGCGCTCCCACACCGCAGTCGCGTGCGCGGCAGGTACGAGGAGCTGGTAGCCAAACTCCGAGGTCTTGCCGCAGCGCAGGAGTTTGACCTCGATGCCGTCCAGCTCGTACGTTTCTATGGATAAGTATGGCAGCCCGAGCACATCGGTGCCGAACAGGGCGCGGAGCACCGCCCATGCGTGGTAGCCGTCCACGGAAATGAGGGCGGTTGTGTGTGTGAGATCCTCGAGCTCGAGATCCGCGGCGCCGAGGGAATGGAGGGCGGCGAGGACTCTCTCATGGGGAGCGAGGCTCTCTGCCACGACGATGAGTTTGTCGTCATCGTTCGCGATGTACAAATCCGCTTCGACCAGCCCTTCGACGTCGACTGCCATGGTGTGCAGCACGCGTCCGAAGCGCAGTGAAGAAACGGGTCCGGCCGCGTAACGATCTAAAACGTCGAGCCCGGCCTCGGGCACCGCGAACCGCAGGGTGAACGAGAAGTCGGAGATGCCCACTGCGTTGCGCACCGCGGTGTACTCTGGGAGCAAGCCGGCAAAACGGGCGGCGCACAGGGCATCGACGCGCGGCTCGAAGACCGCGCCTCGCGAAGCTAAAAGGTCATGCAAGGAGGACTTTCTCATGGCATGGCACCGGTTGTGAAACCGCGGGCCGCGAGCACATGATCCGCGATGGTGTTGATGGAGCGCAGGATGGCGATATTGTCTTCTGCCACTTTTATGTTGAACGAATGCTCGATCCCGAGGATGACCTCCAGCGCGTCGAGGGAATCTAGGCCTAGCCCTGATCCGAGCAGCGAGATATCCTCGTGCAGATCCTCGGGCTCG